>JAOUMX010000144.1 GCA_029881275.1 Gammaproteobacteria bacterium
TCAAGATCATAGGATTTGAGTTTTCTGGAAGCCCTGAGCCAGAGCACGCTGAAAATAATACTGATACTAATAAAGATAAGGAGTAATGCATCCATAAATATCATTTTAATATATTCCTTTAGAGCCTTTTTATACCCGCTATTCTAATATTCTAATCATCCTGACATCAAAATCCACTAATAAAACAGCAAAACCAGTAGAATAACCATCAGCAATTATTAATAAACCAAGACCACAGCATTCTGGTATGAGCAGAAAGCATGCCCTTTACAAAATTGTTATTATTTACAAATGCGTAGAGACAAACCTGGCCGAAACAAATTTAACGATCCTGCAGTACAGCCCAGGGTACATCACATTCACCCAGTGCGGTTGCAACATACGCAGAGTTTCCGGTAATCGTGACAGAACAATCCATGGTGCGCTCTACCAGCACAGCCAAAGCCTGTATATTGTCCCATTGAAACTGATATATAGATGCCTGTAGCTGATTAAATTTAGACTCAGTCTGCGCCCACCAGACATTTGATTTTGAGTTAAAACTGTAAATCTTAACCTGCGCTGTGTGCCGTGACGCTTTTTTAATTCTGTCGACAGATGGCTCACCCACATCAATCCATAATGAGATCTGATCATCCATGGTACGCAGCCATATATCCGGCTCATCCACTTCACTAAGACCTTTGGTAAAAGCAAGATATTCCTGAGCATTAATACAAAATGCCAGAACACGCACCATCATACGCTCAATATTTTCGGATGGATGTTGCGCAATGGTTAAATTAAGCGTGTCATAATAATCTCGATTAAGATCAGACAGGGATATTCTTAATTTATAAATGGTGGGTTTTAATGCCAAAAATATGTGCCTTATTATTTTTATACTTTAAAGATAAAAGCACGCCAGTCTCTTTTATCATTTATTTCCAGAACTGCCACCATTTACCCGCACAGGTCTTTTTCCAGTCAAGATAGCGCCTCATAATAACAGGTGCAATTTTATGATAATTTTCCCAGCTATCTTCAACATGATAGAGACTGGGCAGCTCTTTTGCCAGAACAGAAGCATAATCAGCGTAATAGGTATCCGACTCATAATAAGCTCGAGCAAACGCATTGGCTTTTTTGCTTAAATCAACTGGCAGCAATCGTTTATCGCACTCCTTCACCAGGAACTCACGCCCAGTCATCTCCATACTACGCACAGCTCTGAGAGAATCCCTTGATTCTTTTTTATGAAATTTACCTTCAAGATTATTATTAATTAGCCATGCCATAAACATACCCATGTGGGTTTCACTATTTTCAGGCGGTAAATCGTCGGGGTAATCTCCCTCATAGTGCCATTCAGCTTTGTCGTACGTCATATTATCTCAACTATCAGATATGTAGACTCTAATATACTACAAAAGAAGATAAACATCCTGTTTCAGCTGAAAACATCAATTGAGCAGGCTATCTCATTAAATAAATGAGCAATACATCACCATAATCCGATATTTTCAGAACGACTGAATACTACCAGACAATATTTTTGAATTTATAAACAACCAGACTTAATACAACAAATGATAAACAGAAATAAATAATTACAAATATAATATTTATAATTAAGATATTATCGTTAGGCACATATCGATATTGCTTTATGAATTTACTTTTTCAACCCGGCATCTGCATAAGCTTTCGGTAGACACTGCGGGCAAATACCATGACTAAATCGGGCTTCTGAGTGTCTGGCAATATAATTCTCTAACTGACTCCAGGCACCTTTGTCATCTCTGATACTGTGACAATATGAGCAAATTGGAATAATCCCCTGCAGTGTTTTAATTTCCAGTAATGCCGCTTCATATTTAATTATTAAACTTTCACGTTCTTTCTCTACCTGTTTACGCTCTGTAATATCCGTTGAAACACCACACATTCCAACAATCTCACCATCATCATTGCGCAGTGGTTTTTTTACACTCCAGTAGATCCTTGTTTTGCCTGTTGATTTAATAAAATTAACTTCCTCGTTTTCAATAACCTTACCCTGATCAAGGACCTGACGATCATTAAGCCGTAACTCTTTAGAATATGCCAAATCAAAAAAATGACTATCATCTTTACCAATCACCTGATCCAGCGGAAGACCAAATAAATCAAGCACCAGTGTATTAGCAAAGGTATAACATCCATTTATATCTTTTGTATAAATGTAAGCACCAATTTCATTTAGTGCACACTTAAACAAAGCATGTTCCATTTTTAAATCTGCTAAAGAAATACCCTCATTTTGATCAATCATAGAAACATATCTTAAAATGAAAAATAACAAACCAATCTTAAATATAAGGCCTGATTATTTTATTGATATACAGCTGAATTTCCATACGATTATTTTTTATTATCTGAAAATTCAATATCCGCCCCTGATATTAACAATTTAACTCAATATCTTTATGTTTAATTGTTATAAATCAAATAAGAATATATAAAGGCGCGCTCAATTTATCACATCATCGAATATCTTATTAAAACTGAATGCAATACATGGTAATTACATTATTAAGAATATAATTATTTATTAATCCTGACTCGGGATTACAGAGATTATTTATCCGTTATTATGCAGTCTTACGTTGCCATATTTTCTTCAGCAATGCACCTGCCGCCAGCAGAAATAAAATACCAAACTTTTTCAGAAATATTAGAGCTGCTGCCAGAAAACCCGTTTTAGCAATGACCTTTCCCGCCACTAAAGCGCCAATTCCATATGCAGCCACTTTATCAACACTGGCATCAAAATCCTCATAGCGTGAACCCTGATCAAATTCAGCCAGTGCCAGTACTGTATCGATATTGGCATCAATCAATTGCTTCTGTTCCATACCAGCAATAAAGTTTAATACCAGCACCCCCCTTCGACCCAGTACACGAATGTTATAATTCAGGGTGTTGTCAGGATTAACACCGAATTTCACTTCCTTGGCCCAATGCAGTTTATGTGACGATTTATCATAAAAGGGAGTCGCCGCCCATCCGATTAATTCAATAGCTTCATAACCCTGTTTAACGCGTTCCTGACTTGCTATCCTGGTTTCCTGTTTCATCTGTGATAACAGCTCATCATACTGAATTTCATCTGCATTTTCGTCAGCGACGTATCCATCCTCAATATACTCGATGGTCACTGCCCATGCTCCCTCATCAAAAGGTGTTTGTTCAGACGGTAAAATCATACCCAGCGTGTCACTCCCTGCGCCTGGAGGATTACCCCAAACATCAACCAGCACAGTTTCAGCATGTTGCGGATTCAAATAATAAAAATTTTCCGGGATTTTTAATGTGGCAATTTTATTTGGTAATTTCACATCACCCTGTTGCCTGTCAAGAGAATCCCAGATCTTTCTTGCTGCCGCAATATATTGTTCCTGTTCAGCGGTTAAAGACTGTTGTTCCGATAAAACCGGCTGACTTAGTAAAACCAGTAAAGCAACAAACCATCCCATGCTCTTCATTATTATTCTCCTGTATAAATACCCTTCACAACTGCTTATGATTTTAATTTCTCATGAATACCTGTATCACCATTAACTCAATGGATTTAATATTCAACTACAATCTATAATAGTAAGTGATGCAATAAAAGCCATTAACCTTCACTATGGACAGATGATATTAAGACGTTGCCCACAAAAAACAGTCATAATTAAGCTATAAACAATATTGCTCATGGCTAATATAACATTCAGGATCAATAATGCTTAGTGGAGCCATACCCGATAACGAAGATGAAAGACTCACACGACTGAGGGAACTGGGTATCATGGATACCCTCGAGGAACAGGCATACGATGATCTAACCAAACTGGCATCACAGATCTGTGACGCACCTATTGCACTTGTCAGCCTGATCGATGAAAACCGCCAATGGTTCAAATCGCACCATGGAATCGATGCCACAGAAACACCTCGAAATGTTGCCTTTTGTGCCCATGCTATCAATAGTAATGATTTATTTATTATCGAAGATGCCGATCATGATGAACGTTTTCATGACAACCCTTTAGTAACCAGTGAACCTTTCGTTAAATTTTACGCTGGCGCACCATTGATACTCGATAAAAACATCCGTATTGGCACATTATGCGTTATCGATAATCATGCTCGCAAAATCACTGACAGGCAAAAGGAATCTCTCGAGGCCCTGGCAAGACAGGTTGTCTCTCAATTGAAATTAAGATTACAGTTAAATGCCTTAAAAAATCTTGACCATGCCAAAGATGAATTTCTGTCTATGGTTAGCCATGAACTACGCACACCTTTAACTGCTTTAAAAGGCTCATTAGGCATATTAAATCATCATGCAAATGAACTTTCAGAAGAAATGGAGACCATGCTGGATATTGCAGTAAGAAATTCCGAACAGTTACTGGTAATTGTTAATGACATTCTTGATCTTTCAAAAATGGAAGCGGGAAAACTTGTATTAGCACTCGACCAGGTAAACCTGGTTGAACTTATCGACAAAGCTATTGAGTTAAATATTTCTTATGTCAAACAATGTAATTGTCAAATTTCTCTACAGATAACTGAATCAAAGAAAAAACCGTTAGTCATGGGAGATCAACAACGACTGCTTCAGGTTTTATCCAATCTCATATCAAACGCCGCCAAGTTTTCAACCCGTGGAACGGACATTCTGATTGAATTAAAAATAGACACGTCACAGGCACGCATTAATATCATAAATCAGGGTGCTGGTATTCCTCCAGAACAACAGGATCAATTATTTAAAAAATTCAGCCAGTTAATAGCCATCAAAAACCAGAAATTACCGGGCACCGGTTTAGGGTTAAATATTTGCAAACATATTATCGAAGCACATAATGGCACTATTGATTTTGAATCAATTCCGAATCAGAAAACAACATTTTATTTCAAACTGGATTTAGTTGATTAAGCAGTAACTAGTCATTCAATTTAACAAGCTCATCCAGTTTCATCTCTGTCATTGATAGCTATCTTCAGGCTTGCCAGTCTAATGCAGGTATTTTTTTCACAGTACCCAGATGCGACAAAAGACTGGAGCGTAACCAGTCAGGCAATTTTTTTGTTAATGCGGTATCACCCAGCACTTTGATCTCCTGAGCGTTCACAGCATCCTGAAATTTTTTCTGACAGGTCCAGACAGCGGTCATGACAGCGAGTGAACTTTTAATCAGCACATCAACATCGTAACCGGGATCATTAAGGCAAAGATCAATTTCACCTTTCTCTGATATTAACCACCAGTCTCGTGCTCCCTGAGGTGCATCGGGGTATTCGAATTGAACAACAATGCGATGAGCCGGAAACTGTGATGCATCGACACTGCGCCGCATATCCCACATTAATAATCCTGCATCGAGATCATCATTATTTAAATCACTTCTTGCCCATCGATGACCCCAGGCACCCAGTAGTTCTACCACAGGCCTCAGTTCATGACCGGCTTCGGTCAGCTCATAGGCGCGACTGTCTCTTGAATTATTACCGTATTGCTGGCGACGTATCACACCGGCTTTTTCCAGTTGTTTGAGCCTGTTCGACAATAACGTCGGCGACATTAAAGGTACGCCCTTGCGCAACTCATTAAAACGGGTACTACCTGCGATAAATTCACGTACGATGATCAAGGTCCATCGTTCACATAGTAATTGAGCAGCCTGGGCAAGAGGGCAAAACTGACCATAGGTTTTCATGTATCCACTCCCTGTATGATTAATTTTAAATTGATCCATCTACCAGTACAGATTATGTACTTTTATACATACAGCACAGATGTTAAGTTATTGGCCTGTGTTATATCAACCCCCATTCATACAACACTTCAAAAAGGAGCATTAGAAATGACAACATCACTTTACGAACGCCTCGGAGGCACAGAAGGCATTACTCAAATTGCTAATGATGTGGTCGACAATCATCTGACCAACCCGGCCATCGCCACCCGTTTTGCGGCAGCGAATATTCAGGCATTAAAAAATGCAGCAGCCACTTTCTTTATCACCGGTACCGGTGGACCTGAAGTGTACAAGGGCAAGGATATGCTGTCAGCACACAAGGGAATGAATATAGCCGCCAATGAATTTATGGCTGTACTGGATGATGCACTGTCAGCCTTACAAAAAAACAATATCGGCCAGCGTGAACAGGAAGAAGTGCTGTTTGTTCTCTACAGCATGCGCCCGGCAATTGTACAGGTGTAATCCGGTTAATGTTGGTGACAGCAGGGGTTATGTATATACCGGCTGTCACCACACACTTGTTTTAAACAACTGCCATTACATGCGATATACCTAAGCACCGTCTAATATAAAACAACGCCTGGCCACACCCATTGTTTAACCGTATCAGAAATCATTAATATCTAACGCACGACATTTAAACCCTGGACACAAATTTCACTAACCTAAACGGGTTAATTTAAGATTGAATTTAAGATTGAATTAATCTATTTAATCTTTTATATCGATTTCTTCATGCCAATTTAAGTTTTACTATGCCTCCAGATGAATTATATTAGTGCAAGCCAATATTCTATCCCCATATTCATGCCGTCATACGGTAATAAATAATAAATAATAAAGGGTATTAATCTTGTCTCAGACTGATCAGGCTCATCTTCATACCGAGCACATGGCTCTCATTGATAAAGAAACCAGTATGTCCATATTGGGGGCCTTATTTACAA
>JAOUMX010000145.1 GCA_029881275.1 Gammaproteobacteria bacterium
CGATCATCGCTTCCAGCTCATCGCCCACCTTAATCTGACCTTCCGATAACTGACCAATATGAATAAACGCCTTACCCGCTTTCTGGGTATCCATAACCTCAAAACGGCACAGCTCATTCAATAGCAACCCGGTATCACCAGCCTGACCACCAGACTCCGCATAGAAAGGTGTTTGCTCAAGTACCACTACCGCCTCTGTACCGGCTTCAATAGAAGACACTTCTTTACCATCAGCATAAATAGCCAGAACCTTTGATCGATCCAGTAAATGGTCGTAACCGGTAAACCGGGTGACCGCATCAATTGAAATAGCATCATGGTAATCAACACCAAACTGACTGGCGGCACGGGCACGCTCTTTCTGGCCCTGCATTTCCTTGTCAAAACCATCATGATCGATGGTTAAACCATGCTCACGGGCAATATCCGCGGTTAAATCAACCGGGAATCCATAGGTGTCATACAACTTAAACGCCATATCACCGGGGATCTGTTTGCCTGATAAAGCCGCAATGCCTTCTTCCAGAATTTTCATGCCATGATCCAGGGTTTCCGCAAAGCGCTCTTCTTCCAGCTTCAGAACACGTTCAACATTCACCTGAGCAGCCGTCAGTTCCGGGTAAGCCTGACCCATCTCATCGACCAGTGTCTGAACCAGCTTATAGAAAAATAAATCATTCATACCCAGCTTGTGACCATGACGCAAGGCACGACGAATAATACGACGCAACACATAGCCGCGTCCTTCGTTAGACGGCATAACACCATCGGTAACTAAAAAGGCACAGGAACGAATATGATCAGCTATTACCTTAAGCGAACTGTTAGTTAAATCTGTTGTACCCGTTTCTTTTGCAGCTGCCTTAATTAAGTTTTGAAACAGATCAATATCATAATTGCTGTGACCATCCTGCAAAATAGCGGCCAGTCGCTCCAGCCCCATACCGGTATCAACAGACGGTTTGGGTAATGGCGTTAAAGTGCCATCTTTTGATCTGTCATACTGCATGAAAACCAGGTTCCAGATTTCGATATAGCGATCACCATCCTCTTCAGGTGAGCCCGGCGGTCCTCCCCAGATATCTTCACCGTGGTCATAAAAAATTTCAGTACAGGGACCGCAGGGACCCGTGTCTCCCATCGCCCAGAAGTTATCACTTTCATATTTTTTACCTGGCTTATCCCCAATACGTGAAAAGCGATCAGGATCAATGCCTATCTCATTGAGCCAGATAGAGGCAGCTTCAGTATCCTCTTCATACACCGTGACCCAGAGCCTTTCTTTTGGCAGGCCAATGACATCGGTAAGGAATTCCCAGGCATAGAAAATTGCTTCACGTTTAAAATAATCACCAAAACTGAAATTACCCAGCATTTCAAAAAACGTATGATGACGTGCGGTATAACCAACATTCTCCAGATCATTGTGCTTACCACCGGCACGTACACAACGCTGACTGGACACGGCTCGGTTATAATCACGATGATCTCGACCCAGGAATACATCCTTAAACTGAACCATACCCGCATTGGTAAATAACAAGGTAGGGTCATTACCCGGTATTAGTGAACTGGAGGCAACAACTTCATGGCCTTTCTGTTCAAAATAATTGAGAAATTGTTGTCTAATATCAGCTGTCGTCATCATGATGATTTACATTAAATAAGTATTATAAGTTATTGATTATTAATAAATGAACTAATCATTCCAAGCGGGTAACCACGGCCTTGCAAAAATCGCATACGCTTTGCCTGTTCGCCATATTCATGCGCAGGCCGATCACCATACTTCTTAGCGTATTGCTGACGCATTATTGCTCGCCATTCGTGCTCCATGGCCGCCAGCACAGAATCAAACAGATCAGGACTCACGCCCCGCTCCTTTAACTCCTGAGCAATACGCAACGGGCCGAAACCACGTTGCTTGCGCATATTAATATAAGTTTCAGCAAAACGCTCATCTGATAACAGTTTTTTCACCTGCAACTGTTCAAGCAGGCTATCAATAGCATCATCATCAAACTGCTTTAACAGCAGCTTGCGTCTCAGCTCAAAAACGGAGTGCTCTCTACGCGAGAGCAACTCAATGGCTACTTCTGTAATCGATCGACTCACTGATTTATTTCACCCATTAAAAAAGCCGTGATGAGCGATTCACTCACCACAGCCTGTTTAGATTGATTAATCAACCAGTTCAGGTTCAAAAACCACATCGTCTTCTTCAGTCATCTTGCCCAGTTTTTCTGGTAATAACTGCTCCCTGATTTTTGTTTCTATATCCATAGCAATGTCTGGATTTTCTTTCAGAAACGTACGCACTTTATCTTTACCCTGACCGATTCTATCGCCATTGTAGCTGTACCAGGCGCCGGATTTTTCAACAATGTTCGCTTCCACACCCAGATCTATCAGCTCACCTTCACGGGAAATACCTTCGCCATAAAGGATTTCAAAATTAACCTGCTTAAAGGGTGGCGCCACCTTATTCTTAACCACTTTCACCTTGGTTTCGTTACCCAGGATTTCATCACCTTTCTTGATTGCGCCGGTACGACGGATATCCAGACGCACAGATGCATAAAACTTCAACGCATTACCACCAGTTGTGGTTTCAGGATTACCAAACATGACACCAATCTTCATTCGTAACTGATTGATAAAAATAACCAGTGTATTAGACCGCTTGATATTGGCTGTTAATTTACGCAGGGCCTGACTTAACAATCTGGCCTGCAGGCCCATGTGCGAATCACCCATATCACCTTCAATTTCTGCTTTCGGCGTTAATGCCGCCACCGAGTCAATAACCACCACACTGACCGCGCCTGAACGCACCAGCATGTCGGTAATTTCCAGCGCCTGCTCACCGGTATCCGGCTGTGACACCAGTAACTCATCTACATCAACACCCAGTTTTTCAGCATACAATGGATCCAGGGCATGCTCCGCATCAACGAAAGCACAGGTACCGCCAGCCTTCTGCGCTTCAGCAATTACCTGTAAAGTTAAGGTTGTCTTACCCGATGATTCAGGCCCGTAGATTTCAACCACACGACCTCGGGGCAAACCACCTATACCCAGTGCCACATCCAGTCCAATGGAACCGGTGGATATGGCATCTATATTGGTCATAGCGCCGACATCCCCCATTCTCATCACCGAGCCCTTACCAAACTGCTTTTCTATCTGACTCAATGCCGCACTCAAGGCCATTTTCTTATTGTCATCCATTGCTATATCCCCCTGGTTATTTCTGTCATAAACACGATAAACAGATCGTGCAGTTATTAATGGCGAGACAGTTAAAACAACAATCATCTCGATTTAGGCAAAGATTAGTCTATACTTTTTCACAAGTCAATACTTTTTATTATATTGATATTTTTTACCACCTTGTAAATTGTATCGATATGATAAAAAATCGTCTACACTTAAATAAAACAATAACAGCATGGTTAAATTGTGGAAAAAATCGCCAAACTGCCAAACGACATAAAATGGGCAACCCGTCAGAGGCTGCAATTCATTGAGGTGACTGCCTATTACACCGGCATTATCAGCCGCAGCACCCTGGCCGAAGCATTTGGTATTTCAGACCCGGCAGCGACAAAGGACCTGAAACTCTATAACGAACTTGCACCTAATAACCTGATATACAATCCGGCGCTGTTCGGGTTTATTCCTGCAGAAACCTTTAAACCTCTGCTAACAAACCTTGAACCAATAAACGTTTTACCCATGATTGCCAATAACCTGCTGGCCATAGACAATCCGGCCAACAATGACAGACTGTACGGCATCACCATCGATAAACTGCCCTTGCCCACCCGTCTTCCTAACAAAGAAGTTTTGTCTCAAATTATTCGGGCCATAAGAAACAACAGTCAGCTCAGCATGAACTATTACTCTTTATCAAGCAGAGACAGCAAAGAACAACGCATCATAGAACCCCATGCCATTATCAATAATGGCCTGAGATGGCATGTGCGCGCCTACAGTCAGGACACTTACGATTTTCGTGATTTTGTTTTATCAAGAATTGCCGATGCAAAGATGCTCAGCCAAACAGCAGAATCCAGCGCACAATACGATGATGACTGGATGGAAATTATCAGCATTAAATTAAAACCCCATCCAGAATTAAATGAGAAACAACACCTGACATTAAAATATGATTACAACATGAGAAATGACATAATTGAATTAAAGGTACGCCGCGCGCTGGTCGGTTACGTATTGCAACGCATGGCAGTCGACACCACTGCGGATCATTCATTAAACCCGAATGCGTATCAACTGGTGGTTGTTAATCGAGATGAAATAGAGCCGTTTGCGGGATGGGCTTTTCTATAAAAAACGTCTTTTAACCCAAAAAACAACGGCATTTAAGCACTATTTATCAACAGACTAGATGGTAAAAAAATATGCATTAAAATCATTCTTACTGAATACGTAATAGTGTTACACTTATTTACAATTCTGGTTATCATAAAAATCACATACCATCTCTCGACTCAACCACCCAAACGAGTGATTCTTTAATTAAACCCAGTTATATAATAATAAATGAACCTATATCATTTTTAAATTTAACCGTTAGAAGATATAAATTTAACACAGGTATTTAATATTGTTATAAGTCAATGATTAAGCATTAATTAATACAAGAAAGATGCAATATAAAATACCTCAACTACAATGGATTGAAATATAAAATGATTACGTTTCGTTCTGCACATAGAAGCGCTATAGCGATTCTGATTTCTCTTCTGATCACTGCCTGTGGTGGTGGCGGTGGCGCAACAAATACCCCCCCTATCGCCAATGACCAGCACATCATCCTTGATGAAGATACAATATCAGGAATTATTACCCTAACTGCAAGTGATGCAGAAGACAGCCTTCTAAGCTATTCTGTTGGTAACCCGGCACACGGCAATTTAAGTGGCGTCGCACCCAACCTGACATATACACCAAATCCCGATTATTTCGGTAGCGACAGCTTTACATTCACTGTCAACGATGGCACGACCGACAGTATTCCTGCTACAGTAAATATCACCATTAATGCGATCAATGATGCTCCCACCACCAACAGCCAAAGCGTTACTTTTGATGAAGACACACCATCAGGCATCACCCTGATTGCAAACGATGCCGAAAACAGTGTTCTGAGTTATTCTGTAGGCAGCCCTGCACACGGCAATTTAAGCGGCATTGCACCCAACCTGACATATACGCCAAATCCCGATTATTTCGGTAGCGACAGCTTTACATTCACTGTCAACGATGGCACGACCGACAGTATTCCTGCTACAGTAAATATCACCATTAATGCGATCAATGACGCTCCGATAGCTGATACACAAAATATTATCACTGCAGCAAATACTGCCACAACAATAACATTAACAGCCAACGATACTGAAGGAAGCGCACTTAATTATGTCGTGGTTGGTAATCCTGCACATGGCACCTTAAGCGGTATCGCACCCAACCTGACATATACGCCAAATCCCGATTATTTCGGTAGCGACAGCTTTACATTCACCGCCAACGATGGCACGACCGACAGCATTCCTGCTACAGTAAATATTTCAGTTAACCCGATATCTGTATTAAATTTTACAGATACCAGTCTGGATACTTGTGTCAAAAACTCAGCCACTAACAGCGGAGCAACCTATGCCTCAGAACTTACTACTCTAGACTGCAGAAGTAGTAATATCAGCGATATTACTGGCATTGAACAGTTAACCAGCCTGGTTCAACTTTACCTAAATGACAATAACATTACAGACATAAGCCCTCTTACAAGTTTAATCAACCTGACTTATCTACGTCTGGAAACCAATAATATTAGTGACCTAACCGCACTCGATATACTTAACAACCTGAAGACCTTAAATCTTGAAAATAACAGCATTAGCAACATCATTAACCTAACAAATCTTAACAGCCTAAACTCACTTTACCTGAGCAATAATAACATCAGTGACATCAGCGCAATAACCAACCTGATTAATTTAACAACCCTTTACCTTAGCAACAATAACATCAGCGACATCAACCCGATTACAAATTTAATACATCTAAATGATCTTCGACTAAACAACAACCTCATTAACGATATTAGCTCATTGAATAACCTGGGCAATTTAACTATTCTTCACCTGAACAATAACATCATCAACGACATCACAGCATTAAGCAATTTAACCACGCTAACAATTTTACGCCTGGACACCAATGCAATCATTGATATCAGCTCATTGAGCAACTCAAATTCTCTGACCAGTTTAAATCTAAGCAACAACAACATCAGCTCTATCAGCTCACTAGCGAACAAAACCAGCCTGAACCAACTTTATCTAAGCAACAACAAAATTTCTGATGTTAGCACACTTACAAATGCGAGCAACCTGACATCATTACATCTTGATGACAACACGATTACTGATATCAGCGCACTAAGTAACCTGATTAATTTAAAAACCCTTTACCTTGGCAACAATAACATCAGTAATATCAACCCGATTACAAATTTAATACATCTAAATGATCTGCGACTAAACAACAACCTCATTAACGATATTAGCTCATTGAATAACCTGGGCAATTTAACTATTCTTCACCTGAACAATAACATCATCAACGACATCACAGCATTAAGCAATTTAACCACGCTAACAA
>JAOUMX010000146.1 GCA_029881275.1 Gammaproteobacteria bacterium
TACTTTCAATCAGTATGACATTATTAGGTTTATGGATACTAGCCTGGTTAATGCAACACCCGTGGTTCTACAATGCCCTTGGCGTCAGTACGCCCTCAACTTATATGGCATTATTACTATTTACACTGGTAGTACCTGTATTCACTTTTTTACTCAGCCCGCTGATGAGCATGCTGTCACGTAAAAATGAATTTGAAGCTGATGAATTTGCCGCACAACAATCTGATGCGAAAGATCTGATTCGCGCACTGGTTAATATGTATAAAGAAAATGCCAGCACTTTAACACCAGATCCAGTATATTCAGCATTTTATGATAGCCATCCACCGGCACCTGTAAGAATTGCTCATTTAGCTAACCAGTAAAAAAGGAACATTAAAATGAAATCCATCTTTCTTCTAATCAGTCTGGTATTTTCAGCATCGGCTATCGCCGAAGAAAAACCAGCTATTACTCATGGCGAACAACTTCACAATGAGAAATGCATGGCCTGTCATACAACAAATGTATATACCCGTGAAGACCGCCGTATAAAAACACTACAGGCCTTATCTAATCAGGTAGACAACTGTATGAAAGGTGCAGCAAAAGCTGAATGGACAGAAATAGAAACCAGCTCTGTGGTTGATTATCTTAATCAGAAATTCTATAAATTCTGACCTTATGGCAAAACGCCGAATCAGTGACCAACAAAAACGCAGGATAGAAAATATTCAGCAAAAACGTCGTGAAAAGGCCAATAAAAATACCCAAGAAAAAGAACAGCAACTCGAAAAACAGGGCCTTGGTGCTGAACAACCCGGTCAGGTCATTACCAACTTCGGACAATCGTTAATTGTTGAGAACAATAATCAACAATTATTTCGCTGTGTAGCTCGCCAGAACCTGGGGGCAATTGTCTGCGGTGATTATATTATCTGGCAACAATCCCAGAACAACGATGGCGTGATCGTTGCTGTAGAAACACGAAAATCACTCCTGCAAAAGCCCGGCTTTGGCGGCAAACTTAAACCCATGGCAGCCAACATTGACCAGATCATCATTGTGACAGCCGTTCAACCCGAACCTAATCCTTATTTAATTGATCGTTATCTGGTCGCTGCTGAAAATTTACCCGCAACACCTATCATTCTGCTAAACAAAATTGATCTGGTAAATGACAGTAACCGTCAACTTATCAATGATATTGAAACAGAATATACAAACATTGGTTACCAGGTGATAAAAACCAGCAATGTTATAGATCAAGGTTTTCAACAATTGCTTGCCACACTTGAATCAAAAACCAGTATATTCGTCGGTCTGTCTGGTGTGGGTAAATCATCAATTATCAATCACCTGTTACCCGAACAGGATATCCGTATCGGAGCCTTATCAGAAGCCAGTGGCGAAGGCACCCATACCACCACCAGTTCTACGTTGTATAGCCTGCCCTGTGGGGGCAAACTCATTGACTCACCGGGTGTACGTGATTTTGGCCTGTGGGACACTTCGGCTGACAGCATCTTAAACGGCTTCAAAGAACTACAGCCTTTTATGGGGCAATGCAAATTCTCAAATTGTAGCCACGAGAATGAACCTGACTGCGCCATAAAAAATGCCTTTAATACCAATAAAATTAGCGCTCGTCGGTATAGAAATTATAAGAAGATGCTACAAGAGTACGCATAAATATTTATTAATCAATAACTTACATAGAACCCACAGGTGTATCAGTTAAAATATTTTTTAGAATCCTAATGCCAAGCTTGGTATACTTCTTAAATAGCAGTAAATGATGCCCCCAAGATGTTCGCCCCCCCTTCCAAATGCAACATCCACATCAAAAACTGGCCTTTTATATGCGTGATTTTATAAAAAGGAAATCAAATAATAATAATGGATGAGCATAGATACTTTGATGTCGTTAACGAACGGTACATACTCAGTCAGGCATTACTAAAAGCCATGGCCAGTATTGCTCGCAATACTGAACCCGAAATCGTACTGCAAGCCATTTGCGACTCAATCACTTCAAGTAAGCGCATTAAACTTGCCTGGATGGCCATGGGTGAACTCAATGCCACGAGCATTCAACCAGAATATATCGTTGGCCCTGCCGCAAACTATATTGAGCAGTTTAATTTACAGCAAAATTCAGCAACCGAACTTAAATCTCTCAATCAGGCTATCCAGTCATGGAAAACGTCAACTACTAATATTGATCCACAAGATACTGCTCTCGGGTTTGGTCTACGTTCGGTAATTTCTCTTCCCGTTGGCCAGAAAAATGGCATGCTTGCTGGCATTATTATGCTCTACTCAGACATGCCCGCTTATTTTGAGCAGGTAGGCACATCTTTTTTCTCAGCCTTCATTCATCTGGCAAATTCATCACTGGAACAATGCACACTACTAAGTGAACTCACACACCTGGCAAGTCATGATCTATTGACCGGCATTTTAAACAGACGCGGTATTCAGGAATGCATGGAACGCGAACTATCCCGGAGCATTCGCAAAAATCTGCCATTTTCCATTCTTTTATTTGACATCGACAGATTTAAACTGGTCAATGATTTACTGGGACATAAAGAAGGCGATTCCGTACTAAAAGCCGTAGCAGATGCTATTGAACAAATGATGCGCATTGAAGATTATTTTGGTCGCTGGGGTGGTGAAGAGTTTATTTGTGTCATGCCGGAATTAAATCACCATAATGCCATGCAAATTGCTGAACGCATGCGTCAACATATAAAAGGCACCCCCATAGAATCATCTTCTAGCACCCTCAATGTCACTGCCAGTTTTGGTGTCGCCAGCTATCCGGAAGATGGTGAAAATATAGACAAACTGATCGCCTCAGTAGATGCCGCACTTTATCAGGCTAAACGCACGGGCAGAAATAAAATTGTTAGCTCTAGTGCTATTAAACAGGATATTTATACTATTGGAAATGAACTGGATAGCGCACTGCGCGACAACAGAATCGTGCCCGCTTATCAAAAAATTGTTGATATACGTACCGGAGAAATTGTAGCCGAAGAAACACGAGCCAGACTGATAACACCCAATGGACAAATGATTTATGCCAATCAGTTCATTGATGCGGCACATCAATTGCAATTACTGCATGAAATCGATAAAAATATTATTCTTCAGGCATTTTCACATTGCATTACCCAGCAAAACACAGGCCACAACAATATTAATTGTTTTCTTAATATCTCAGCTGATCTACTCCATCATAGAACATTGGTTGATGAAATGCTTTCAACAGCAAAAACACATTGCCAGTCAGTGAGCGGACCTACAGGCCAGAACAGGCACATGGTAATTAAGATTTCAGAACGTGAACTATTAACCGACATCAATACAGTACTGGAACTATTAACACCCTTTATCGATTTTGGCTGCAAACTGGCACTGGATGATTTTGGTAGTGGCTACTCTTCCTATAAATACCTAGCCGATCTTCCAGTAAGCTTCATAAAAATTGATGGCGACCTCATTAAACGTGTGCACGAACCCAAGATTCACGCCATTATACAAGGCATTCAAGATACAGCACGCCAACTGGAAATCACAACATTGGCCGAATTTATAGAAGATAAGAGCACTGAAACTATTCTGAAGAACATCGGTATAAACTGGGGCCAGGGTTATTATTATGGTGAACCTGAAATTCACTATCATTAATTTTAAATTACTGTATCCAGGCTATCTAGATAAAACCTGATAGAAATCGCATATTTCATTTTCATTAAACAACTAAAGCAAGCTAAAATAGCTGTTTAATTTTACATTAACGGTTTTTAGACGAATGAATCAATGGCTACTCGAGCAACAGACAGAATCACTCATCAGCATTGGTATTGCTGGCATATTTATTATATTTTCCCTGTATCTACTTTATACCGTCATAAAACAAAACCTGCATAGACGTCAAATAGAAAAACAAATAGCACAACTAGGGCTAAAACAATTAAAAGATATTGTAATTGATGATGGCATGGACAGCACTATTCAAATAGAACGTGTATTTCTCACCCATAAAGGCATACTGGCCTTATCCACCAACTTTCTGACAGGCAATATTTTTGGTGATGACAGAATAGACACCTGGGCACAGGTTATAGGCAAAAGAACCTATCGGTTTCCAAATCCTTTATATAATTTTGAACACACTTTAGCTGCGCTAAAACATCATTTCAATGATCTAAATGTATATGCAAAGATTCTTTTTGTCGGTGAATGTACATTTCCAACCGGTCAACCAACAGGTGCTTTATTAATTGATGATCTTGAAAAACATCAATACAAAATAGACACTCATGAAATCAATGAACATACCAAAGAGCTATGGAACAGCTTTACAAAAATATGTGAACAAAGCAAACCGAAGAAAATTGAGCTGCCAGGTGATAAATATCTAAACAGGAAATTAACAATTGCAATCACTTTGCTGCTGTCAGGTGCTGCATGGCTCGGCTATATCATCACTACTACTCATCTATAACCCTGGCGCTATTCAACACAACGGGCATTCCCTTTATCAAATTATCACCTCTTAATACTCTACACGTTACGCCGCCACGCCAGTTTTTTGCCAATGCATTAAACAATCCATGATGCACTTTTTCCATACGAGCACAGGGATCAGTCTCACCTGTTATTTCAAGCAATGCATTTCCGAGGGAGATATAACACCCTTTTGATTGATATAAAGGCAAATCATTCACCAGTAAATTAGCTCTGCGATTTACCCATTCAAGATCCACACCCAGTTCCTGGCATGCCTCATTCCAGGCAGATAAAGACAATACAGTTACCTGACGGGGACCGGGCTTACCACGACTATCACCTGCCACACCAGAGTCCACTGTCAGTACAGCATGATCAAAAAGTTTCATTTCCGTTTCGCCCTGAGGCTTAATGGCTATACCCAGTAATTTAGCCATTAACTGACCTCAACCTGCAAACAGTCTCCCAGGATATCACGTAACTTTTCAACTCCCAGTTTTTCTGTAATACGTATATTACGTTCAGGTATTCTATCTGGCCGTGCATAACCGATTAAGGCCCTGGCCAGACTGTCTTCACGAAGCAGATGTAATATCGGATAAGGTGAACGATTAGTATAATTTTCAGCCGCATCGATATCAGCATCGGCAAATTGATAATCCGGGTGCAAACTGGCGATCTGAAACTCTCCCTCGTAGTGACATTGCCGTAAATACATATCAACCACAGAAAGAAAATCATTGTATGCAAAAAAATCATTTAACACATAAGGGTGAATCAGTACTGTCGTCTCAATCTCCTGTTCATCTGTTTGACGCAATAATTCAAGTTCACGATGCATATCATCCAGTAATGCATCTGTATTTTTAGCATCACTCACAACATAGCGCACACGATTATTTTCATACGGCTTACGTGCAAAAGGACAAAGATTAAATTCAATAACTACCCGTTCTATCCAGCACTGACAACGAGCAATAACTGTTTCTGGCGCTGGTAAATTATCAGTCTGCAAACTCAAGTCGCTCTTCAAAACTTTTAAGCGCCTGTACTGCACAGGCTTCATCGAGATCACCACCTGGCGCACCACTCACACCGACAGCACCAATATAATTACCACCGGCAAGAATCTGCACACCACCGGCCATGATAATCAGACCATCGACATGATTCAGCTCCTCTTTGATATCAGCACGATTTTTTCTAAACTCACTGGAATTTACACCGGACATAATCACGGCATTGGCTTTTTCCTCCGCGATCTGCAAGGTAAAACGTGCTGCCAGATCATCACGCATGGCTACTCGTAATAATCCATTACGATCAACCACAACTGCACTGGTCTGATACCCCATTTTTCGACACTCTTTTATGGTTGCACTGGCAATATCACGAGCCAGATCGAGACTGATGGTTCTTACGGCAAGAACATCCGCAGCAACACTCTGGAATGACACTGAACAAAGCCATAGAACCGCCCCTATTCTTAACATATTTGTTTTTTTCATAACTGCTCCACTATCTAAACCGACCTGAAAGCATCAGTATTGACTAATGTGAATAGAATATCAAATAAGCTCTTTTATCTACACTATACTCATGGTTAATTTACAAATAACCCACAAAACCAGGCATACATGTTTATCGACGATCAAATTCCTGAACTATGCATACAACTCTGGAACGACTGCAGCAATCTGGTCAGCACTCTAATTGATGGTGCCCCCATAAAAACTGAAAATCTTCGCATCCCTTCAGAAACTGAAATTGATCTTCATCATAATCAATCTATCTATCTTATTAAAGAAGGCATCCTACGGGAAAAATATGATAACAACATACTGATCAATCATGAACAGGGTGATCTGGTTGGTATCGACGCAATAGTGACGCCAAAACCCGGTCATTTACTGACTGATTTTGCCATTGTCGTTGATGAGTACGATGGTGAAACACTTTTAAATTACATTCGCGCAGATGAGGTACGCAGCAAGGCACTTATTCAATTTATGACAGGGCTTTATCACAGTTTCCAGTTAATCAGCTGTCACTACAAGCAAGATGATGCGGAGTTTCATCCTGAAATTCGTCAATACAATGAACAGGACACTATTATCGAAGAAGGTGGCACCGACAATGAAGTCTACACACTCTTATCCGGCTCCGCTGATGTACTGGTGAAAGACA
>JAOUMX010000147.1 GCA_029881275.1 Gammaproteobacteria bacterium
TATTGAATTTAAAACAATAAGTTTTTCATGTTGAAACTTGTTGCCAGTAGTAGGAACAATGGGATTGCCAACCTTTGGACAGCTATTGGGATTAGCATCATCATCTTCCATTAATGCCGAATTATTCACATAAGAAGCAAAAATATCACAATGACCAGGATCACTGCCATCTAGCTCAACGCTATAGCACACCTGGTGACCTTGCAGACGCTCTCCACCATCACTATACCCTCCTGACCACCAGTCGGCCCAGCCATCAAAATAAACGGCCCCTCTTAATGAATCTGCATAAGCCTGTGCTTCGATGTACGTTTGATCTGGTTCGTAGATACCGTACATAGAAGTTGTCGCTGCAACTAAAGCATTAGGAAATAATGTTAGAATGAAAAACAGAAAATTATATTTATATGAATCAAATTCCATGATTTATTAGTCCTTTAATGTTTTGTCCTTAGATTGCATTATCCATAATGCATCAATATTTGTCTTAACGAGGAAAGATTTTAAACAATCTCGCTAAATTTTATTTTATGCTAGCACACAATATCATTATATTAAAACCCAAAATATATTTATAACACCAACAGTGATAATAAAAAAAACATAAGGTATCTAATTCAAATTAAAAGCAGGTACAGAGAATGTAATTTTATAGTCATAAACCTGCATAAGAATAAACAGCAACTATTTCTTTTCCTCCAGCACCAGCTTATCCCCTTCTTTGGTGACTTTAAGGTTTTCCAGAAAGGTCATACCCAGAAGTATGTGCCTTGGATGATCACCATCTATGACCATCGCAGGCACATTCGTCTGTTTTATTTTGCCGACTTTTATCGACTTAAGCGTAACGCCCCAGCCTTCTGCAATGCCGGAGGCAGTAGATGCTTTAAGCGGCGCACCGTCAAGCCGATAGGCAATACCCAGTTGTCTGGCTTTTTGAGAACTCATGGCAACCGTGGTTGCACCGGTATCAACCAGAAACCTGACCTGATGACCATTTATATTGCCATAAGTCAGATACATGCCGTTAACATCGGCAAAGATCTGTTCGCGTACAAATTCCGGCTTTTCAAAGTTAGTATGAATGGTGTTACCCAGCTGATAGCTCTTGTGTTGCCCATCGATTTCAAGCACTGCTGATCGACTATCTGCAGATATAACTTTTACGCCTTCTGGCGAAATCTCACCAATGGATAACACATGCATTTTTCCATCAATGTTGATAACCGCTTTTCCTGAAAACAGACCCTGCACTTCCAGTTGTTCAATTGCATGACTAACTGGCATGCAACATAAGAAGAGAAATAGTATTTTAAGATGTCGGGATAATTGTTTCATAATGCCATTAGTGTAGACAATTAATAAATACATGTTTGTTTTTAATCATTAAACCAGTATAGCCACTGGGATAAAAACCGTCATCTGACAATGACATGGTACCTTATAACATTTAGATAAAGACTAATGCCAGATGCATAACAATCAATGCAAAAACACCTGCCAGTACATCATCGAGCATAATCCCCAGACCGCCATGTACTTTTCTGTCCAGCCATGAAATTGGCCAGGGTTTTACAATATCAAATAACCTAAACAGCATGAACCCTGCAATGATCCACTGCCATGACAGAGGCACGGCAATCATGGTAATTAAAAAACCGACGATTTCATCAAATACAATACCGGAATGATCGTGCACTTTGAGTTCATCTGTCGTCTTCTGACAAAGATAGACACCAAGACCGAACATAGCCACTACAATTAGCGAATAAATCAGCAGCGATAAATTCGCCATTAACAAATAAACCGGGAGTGCCGCAAGTGTGCCGAAGGTGCCCGGTGCCTTTGGCATCAATCCCGAACCAAAACCCAATGATAAAAAGTGAATCGGATTTTTAAGCAAGGCAACAGGTATTGGAATATTATTTTTCATAACTTGGCAACTTGAATTAACACCGCAATTAGATCCTTCGCCTTTGCTCAGGATAGTAATAGACAACTTATAAAGAAATCAAAAATGCTGAAATCCTGTTTTATTAATTTCGATAATATTATTATTAGTATCAAAACAGTTCACACGGTCACCAGATGTTATTTTTCCAATACAACTGATAGGAATATCAAGCTTACGACTTATTTCATCTATCCGGCTTTTGTATTGCTCATTAACCGTAAAACATAATTCATAATCATCACCGGATGTTAACACCTGGTTCACATCTACCCTGTCACCATAAAAAGATGTCAGTTCATTAGATAACGGAATCTTATCCATAAATATATCAGCACCACACTCGCTCTGTTTACAAATATGACCAAGGTCTGCCAGCAGACCATCCGATATATCAATCGCACAAACACAACTATCGACTAATGCCAATGCAACATCATTGCGCGGTTGCGGGCGATTAAGTTTGTTCACACACAGGGTTAGCGAATCAGCCGTTATATAATGAAGACGTTTTTTTAATCCAAGACCCGCATCACCGATACTACCTGTTACATAAATCAGATCTCCGGGATTTGCGGCATCGCGACGAAACGCTTTTCCCTGATCCACAAAACCGGAAACATGCACTGAAATCGATAACGGCCCTCGGGTAGTATCACCACCCACCAGTTGCATATTGTATTTGATTAATAATTCAGAAAACCCTTTTACAAATTGAGCTAACCAGTCGTTATTCTCTTCAGGCAAGGTTAAACATAATGTTACCCAGGCGGGTTCAGCACCCATGGCGGCAAGATCGCTCAGGTTAACCGCCAGTGATTTATAGCCAATATCATAAGCCAAAGTGTTTTCAGGGAAATGCACACCGGCAACCAGGGTATCGGTTGATACCACAAGCTGCTTGCCTTCAGTTACCTGGAGAATGGCGCAATCATCACCTATACCCAGAACAACATCATCACGCTGTTGCGGTAACGCCTTGAAATACCGATTAATCAGGTCAAATTCTGACACAGTTCTAATTTCATTAATAAGTTGAGCCTCATTTTAATACCTTATGATATATTCACAAGCCATAGTTCAACTAAATAATTTCAAAAGGATATGGGTCGTGCCTGGATTAAGAATAATCACTGCATTTATTTTTGCTGTTTTACCCCTTATCACCTCTGCTGCTACCCTGATAGAAAGCCGCGACAAAGATGGTACAACATCGACCATTTATATTGATCAGGGAAAAGCCCGTTTTGAAACGCCGGATAATGATGGTTATATGGTTATAGATATCGACAGGAAAACCATGTATTTCATTATTCATCCCGAAAAAACCGTTATCGATATGAGTAAAGCCTTACAAAGCAACAAGACCTCAACAACGGTAAAACAACCCGCTGTTGAACTCAGAGCAAAAGGTAATGGCCCAACCCTCCACGGTTATCCGACTAAAGAATATGAAGAGTACAGTAATGGCACTTATTGTGGCAGCGTCATAACCTCAATAGAAGCCACTAATGATTTAGGTATTGGCCATTTCGTTAAGGCATTTACCATTATGCTATCTGAAATCAATAACCTGTTCTCGGATATTACCGGCGACCTGCCCGCTCAATTTATTGATCAATGTGAAATGGCGGAAACCAGTTTAGCCAATAACTATAATGAAATCGGTTTCCCGTTAAAATCCCTGGATAAACAGCAACAGATGGATACACTGGTTACAAAAATAAATAAAAATGCAAAACTACCCGGCAATGCTTTTGACTTGCCTGAAAATTATAAACTAACAACTGCAGATGGTTTTTTACAGGAAGTCATGCAACAGGTTCCTGAAGAAGTACAACAATTAATGAAAGACATACCACCAGAAACACTTGAAATGATGAAACAACTACCACCTGAAATGTTAGACATGATGAAGAAGCAGATGCAGGGACAACAATAAATAGACTCCTTACGAAGTCTATGCTGAGCCATCTGGAAGAACCAGGGATAACAACAAATAAAAAAGGCCGGATTAACCGGCCTTTTTTATTTGTTGTGTGTTTCTATTGTACGTAACTGTTTGGCAAGCTTATCAAGTACACCATTAACATATTTATGACTGGTTTCAGAACCAAACATTTTTGCCAGTTCAATGGATTCGTTGAGTACTACTTTATAAGGAACATCTAAACGATTCCTCATTTCATAGGTGGATAAACGCAAAATCGCCTGTTCAATCGGGTCAAGTTCAGTCAACTTACGATCAAGATGGGGTTCCATCAATTGATCCAGCTCGTCGACCTGTTCAGGCACTTTATGCAACAGCTCATGGAAATAATCCTGATCGACTTTTTCCATATTCTGTTCATCATGAAACTGAACTTCGATTTCACTCAGGTCATTACCGCTCATTGACCATTGATACAACGCTTGCATGGCCTTTTTACGCGCATTACTCCGGCCTTTAGCAAGGCTTACGTTAGACATTAATCAATTTTGCTTAACAGATTAACCATTTCCAGTGCAGTGATCGCCGCTTCTGCACCTTTATTACCGGCCTTGGTACCTGCACGCTCGATTGCCTGCTCTATTGTGTTGGTCGTTAATACACCATTGATAACCGGAATGCCGTGATCCAGCGCCACCGATGCCAGACCTTTGGAGGCTTCACCGGCAACAAAATCAAAATGCGGTGTCGAACCACGAATCACTGCACCCAAACCGACAATGGCATCATACTTGCCGCTTTGCGCCAGTCGCTGCACGGCGATGGGCATTTCATAGGCACCGGGAACTTTGACAATGGTGATGTCTTCATCGGCTACACCGTGACGCTTGAATGCATCTTTGGCACCGGCTTCCAGACTATCAACGATAAAACTGTTAAAACGTGCTGCGACGATGGCAAAACGCCCTTTGGTATATTGCAGTTCGCCTTCAATTATTTTTATTTCTGACATGGGTTCGCTCATTGTTAAAGATCAAATTCTGTTGCTAGGTATTATATGCAACTATTCATCACCCTGCACATAATCAACCACTTCCAGACCGAAGCCGGCAAGTCCGTGAATACGTTTAGGCGCAGTCATTAATCGCATCTTGTGCACATTCAAATCCATCAGGATCTGCGCACCGACACCGTGGGTTCGTAAATCTGCCGGATGGTCTTCATCGTGTTTCTCAGGCTCAGGATGCTGCAACATGGATTGCACAATGCTGCGGGCATCATAGTTCTGGCGCAGAATGACCACCACACCCGGCTCATTGCTCTGGGCGATTTGCTGCATGGCATTTCTCAATGGCCAGCCACAGGCATTGGTTGACGCCAGCACATCACACAGGGTGTTTTCCATGTGCACACGCACCAGCACCGGTTTTTCCGGGTTAATTTCGCCGTGAACCAGCGCCAGGTGTAAATGCTTTGATAACTCATCCTGATAAGCATAAAGACGGAAATGACCAAACTCATTGGGGAAGTCACACTCCGCCACCCGTTCAACCGTCTTTTCATTCTCGATACGATAACGAATCAGGTCTTCAATCGTACCGATTTTCAAATTATGTTCTTTGGCAAATTTTTCCAGGTCAGGACGACGTGCCATGGTGCCGTCATCATTGAGTATTTCGACAATCACAGAGCTCGGGTCCATACCGGCGAGGCGCGCCAGATCACAGCCCGCTTCGGTATGGCCGGCACGATTCAGCACACCACCGGGCTGTGCCATCAACGGGAAAATATGGCCCGGCTGAACAATATCATCCGGCTTGGCATCAGCCGCTACTGCGGCCTGCACAGTACGGGCACGGTCTGCCGCCGAGATACCGGTAGTGACACCTTCAGCCGCCTCGATGGACAGCGTAAAATTAGTACCGTGTTCTTCGTTAGTCGAATTCACCATCAATGGCAGGCGCAACTGCTGGCAACGCTCACGGGTCAGGGTCAGACAAATCAGACCACGACCAAAACGCGCCATGAAATTAATGTCCTCGGCTTTAGCGGCGGAAGCAGCCATGAGCAAATCGCCTTCATTTTCGCGATCTTCATCATCCATAATGATGACCATCTTGCCCTGACGTAAATCTTCGATAATTTCTTCTATAGAATTCAATTGCATAGGTTACATACTTAAAGTAAGTTATATTCTTGGGGCATTATAGTATACAGGTTTAGGACTGAAGTCATAAGTCGTAAGTTATAAGTCTTGAGCGTCTGTGATCACCTGGCGCGTATTATACGACATGGCGATCACCTGGGATTGCTTCGCTAATGCTCGCAATGACAAAGCCAGGCCAATCTGATCACACTTAACTCTTGTCTCAAACACACCTTGCCAAGCCAACCGTACTCAACCCGTCATCCCGAGCGCAACCGAGGGATCTTTAGTTCACTTCAAAAAACCATTCTCGGCAAGAAACGACTCGGTAATCGTCGCTCCCGGTTCTGCTGCTTTATCACCCAGTACCAGTCGCTCCAGATAACGGGCAATCAGGTCCACTTCCAGGTTCACCTGACGTCCGGCCTGATAATCCTTAATAATGGTTTCCTGCAGAGTATGGGGCACAATGTTCAATTCAAACTGGGCGCCATTCACCTGATTCACCGTTAAGCTGACCCCATCGACGGTGATTGAACCTTTCATGGCAATGTATTTCGCCAGCTCTTTAGGCGCTTCA
>JAOUMX010000148.1 GCA_029881275.1 Gammaproteobacteria bacterium
TGGAAACAACAGCACAGCACCGGATAATCGTTTCCGTTGTGCTGATTCCCATTTATTAGCTGCTCGCAGTATCAGTTCAGTATCTGGACCACTGGCTATAAGATAAACTTTTTTGCCTGTCTTAAATGCCGCATCAATCAGAACCAGCAAAGCTTCATCCGGAATTTCAGCACGACTGCTACGCACATTCGGCAACATATATGCTGACAACAAATCGGGCATCCAGACCTCTATACCATCTTCGGCTAATGACGCAGCTGTTTTTTCTTCCGCTCGACTCTTGCCTTCATCACAGGGGAAACCCAGCAATAATTGATTACCCTGTGCCGTATAGACCCGCACATCAATGCTACTGCCCTCTGTTTCAATTGTTTTCATATCCCTGGCGTGTACAGGCAATATGAACATAATAGTGACCAGACCGATTAATAATACTGATAATTTCATCTTAAATTGATTTACATAAACCACTGTTATTTATTATAAATGCTATTCTATGCTCATGATTAAACAACAAATTCTCAATTTTTTAATTTTAATACTAAGCTGCATAACACCGCTATGCGCAGTATCAAGCTCTGAAGCAATAAGTCAATCCCTGAAACAATCTCCTGATATAGAGAATGGCAGGAAAATCTATGCCTTATGTGCCAACTGTCATCTCGACAATGGCTGGGGCAAGCCTGACGGCAGCTTTCCAGTCATTGCTGGCCAGCACCCAAATGTGATGTTAAAACAAATGGATGATATACGCTCAAGGAATCGGGAAAACCCCACAATGTACCCATTTTCTGATGCCAAAACGATTGGTGGTGAACAGGCGATTATTGATGTCATTACCTACATCGCAGCCTTAAAACCCAGCTCAAGCCCGGGCAAAGGCGATGGAACCCGACTGGCAGAAGGCAAAAAGCTTTATCAGCAGCGTTGCCAGCAGTGTCATGGCAACAAGGCTCAGGGTAATAATGAAGCTCTCTACCCAAAACTTCAGGGCCAGCATTATGCCTACCTGTTACGACAGCTAAAAGGCATTCGGGATGGTTACAGAAAAAACAGCAACCCGGTGATGAACACTGAAGTTAAGCCACTGGCTGATAATGAGCTTGAGGCCGTGGCTGATTACCTGTCGCGTCTTTGATGAAAACAAATCAAAAATAATGACCCAAACCTCGCTTAAAAAATATCAAAAAACAAAAAAAATCAGCCTGATTGAGCTATGATCAATAAACCTTATATATTCTAAGCCTATTAAACTTAACTAAAATGATTTCAGAGATAGTCTGCCAGCACAACCTGGGACAGCTATGGGATAGGGACACCTCTTTGGCCAAAAAACTGGCCCTCACACTGGACCAGCACAGTATCATCAGCATAGCCGATGTCGCCGGACGCATTACCTTTGTTAACGAAAAATTCTGCAACATCAGCGGCTATTCCGCCAATGAGCTTATCGGTCAAAATCACCGGATATTAAAATCCGGCCATCACCCTGATTCATTTTATAAAGACATGTGGGACTGTATTAGCCAGGGCAAAACCTGGCAGGGCATTATCTGTAATCAGCGCAAAGATGGCAGTCAATACTGGGTTGAATCCAGCATTGTTCCTTTTCTCGATAGCAAAGGGAACCCCTGTCAGTATATATCCGCACGCACCGATATCACGGCAACTATCATCAATGAAGAACGCCTGACACGTAGTCAATCATTTGCCAATATTGGTACCTGGGACTGGAATATTCAGACCGGTGATCTGTTCTGGTCAGACCGTATAGCACCTATGTTTGGTTATACCCGCAACCATCCAGATCCAAGCTACGAAAACTTTATTGCTGCGATACACCCGGATGACCGACAAAAAGTAACAGACGCTATTAACCACTGTGTCGAACAGGGCAGTAACTACAATATTGAACACCGTGTTATCTGGCAGGATGGCAGCACCCACTGGTTACACGAAAAAGGTAATATTGTCAGAAGTCATGATGGCACACCGTTACATATGCTCGGAGTGGTCCGTGATATTACCCAACGCCGATATCAGGAACAGATACAGAAAGGACGTAGCCTGATCCTGGAAGAAATCATACTAGACAAACCGTTAGACGATATTCTAACCACCATGATTCAATATGCCGAGGAAATGCAACCCGGCATGAAAGCAACCGTATTATTAGTCGATGAATCAGGTCAACACCTGGTGGTTGGTGCGGCACCCAGCCTGCCTGATTTTTACAATGAGGCTCTTCAGGGCAGCAAAATAGCCGCTGATGCAGGATCATGTGGTGCAGCGGCTTATACAGGGGAACGCAGAATCGCCAATGATATTCAGTCTCATCCCCACTGGAAATCTTTGCGACATCTGGCAAAACAGGCGGGTATTGGCTCCTGCTGGTCAGAACCAATTATTTCTTCCTCAGGTCATGTGCTGGGCACCTTTGCCATGTACCACCCCACCGCAAAAGAACCTGATAATGAAAGCCTGATGCTTGCTGTAGAGCTCTCCCAGTATGCGTCTATTGCCATCGAACAGATTCAGGCACGCAAAAATCTGTTATCCGCTAAAGAAGAAGCTGAAAAAGCCAATAAGGCCAAATCTGAATTTCTTTCCAGCATGAGCCATGAGTTGCGCACACCGCTAAATGCCATTCTCGGCTTTAGTCAATTATTACAAATGTCATCGCAGAATCTGCAACAACATCAATTAGATGATATTAATGACATTCATCGCGCTGGAGAGCACCTACTGGTATTAATCAACGACATTCTTGATCTGGCAAAGATTGAAGCAGGTGATATCAATCTATCTATTGAAACAGTATTAATGGCTGATATTTTAAGCGAAAGCATTAATATGATTACTAATCAGGCCATAATGCACAACATAAACATTAATCTAGCTGTTAACGGTTGCCAGCTAGATCATAATAAAGTTTCAAAATTAGATATTAAAGTCAAAGCAGATAAAACACGCCTTAAACAGGCTATTATCAATTTATTAACTAACGCAATTAAATATAACAAAATAAATGGAAGCATTACCATTAGTTGCGAAATTGTTGAAAACAATCGATTACGTATTAATATTACGGATACAGGCGAGGGTCTCAGTATTAACCAGCAAAAAGAACTGTTTCAACCCTTTCATCGCCTGGGTGCAGAAAATACTAATATTGAAGGTACAGGTATTGGCCTGGTAATCACAAAAAATATTATCAGCCAAATGAATGGACGCATGGGGGTAGAGAGCACCCCGGGAACAGGGAGCACATTCTGGATTGAATTACCCATTGACAATGGCGTGGCAACCGCAACTAACACTAGAAAAGATGAAACCATGAATACCACACATCCAGACATACAAACCACTCATACAATACTTTACATAGAAGACAACCCTTCCAATATCCGCCTGGTTGCACAGCTACTTAAACATCGACCACATATTAAATTAATTGAAGCACACGAACCTGTACTGGGAATGAATCTGGCCTTCAAAAATACACCGGATCTAATATTATTAGATATTAATTTGCCCGGCATGAATGGTTTTGATGTACTCAAACAATTAAGAAAAAATAATGATTTAAATAACACACCTGTTTTTGCTGTTAGTGCAAACGCGATGGACGAAGATATCGAGAAAGGGAAAAATGCAGGATTTGATAACTACATCACCAAGCCACTGGATACAGTCGCATTTTTAAGAACTATAGATAAGGTCTTAAAATAACAGTTCAATACTTTATATTTAAAACCATCAATAACAATTGAATTAAATCAATGCTTCGATTGCTGACAACAGAGTTTTAATATTAATTGGTTTAGTTAAATAATCTTTAAAGCCGAGCTCAAGTGCTTTGTTAATATCAGATTTCATTGCGTTAGCACTCAATGCAACAACCGGCACATTCCTAATCACGGGATCTTGCTGAAGCTTACGAAAAACATCAAAACCATCCAGCTCGGGAAGATTAATATCCAGCAAAATTAAATCCGGCTGATGCCTTAATGCAGCCTCAACACCTGACGGACCAGTGACCGCTTCGATCAACTGGTGATTTGTCAGATTAACCACATCACTTACCAGTTTCATATTGGCGGGATTATCTTCCACATACAGTATTTTCTTTGGCTGTGACTTATGATCCGCAACAGAAACCAGCTCGCCATCTATAGCTTTACATATATCATCACTGCTGCCTTTTTTAACCTTCACCCAGAAAGTACTTCCAGCCCCTTCGTTCATTTTATAACCAACACTACCACCCATCATTTCTACCAACTGCTTGGTTATAACAAGACCAATACCGGTGCCTTCAACTTCAGTAGTCTCTGCGCCTAATCGTTCAAATGGAACAAATAACAATTTTTGCTGTTCTTTCGTTAACCCCTTGCCCGTATCAGATATACTAATTCTCACCATATCATATGAAGCAGGCTCAACCTCTAATTTAATATCACCACCATCAACATTGTACTTAACGGCATTACTTAACAAATTAATCAACACCTGTTTAAACCGCGTATAATCCACTTTTATAATACATTGCTTAGTTGTCAGGTTTCCGATGTCAATGTTAATATTTTTTTCAGTTACTATCGGCCCTATCAGCGCAAGACTTTCTTCCAGAACATCATCCAGCCTGACCCCTTCCAGACTTATCTCAACATTCCCAGATTCAATTTTTGAAAGATCCAGCACTTCATTGATCAAATCGAGCAAGTGTCCGCCCGCTTTAATTATTTCACGGATATTATCTTTTTCTGACTCATCTGTAGAATTCATTTTAAGTAATTGCGCAAATCCCAGAATAGCATTCATAGGCGTACGCAATTCATGGCTCATACTGGAAAGAAAGTCTGATTTATATTGATTTGCCTTAACAGCCTGATCTTTTGCGAACTTAATATCCTCTTCAATTTTCTTTCGATCAGTAATGTCAGCCCAGTAACCAATAATCTCAGAATTTTTTTCATTCTTGTCCTGAATCAGGCGAAATTCATCTAGCACCCAGACATAATCACCATTTTTCAACCTGAAGCGATACTCTTGACAGTGATATTCCTTGTCTTTTAAATGCTTGAGATTATCTTCTGCTTGCTGCCTGTCATCTGGATGAATATTTGATATCCAGAAATGACTATCAATAATAAAATCTGATGGCTGGTAACCGAAAATAGAACTTACATTTTCACTAATAAACGTTACAGCATGATTGCCGTCAGCTTTACAGGTATAAATAACTGCCGGACTACTTTTTAATAAAAACTCCAGCCTTGATTCACTTGCAACCAATGCGCTGGTACGCTCATTAACCAGTTCCTCAAGCTCCAGCTGATGTTGCTTGAGCAAAACTTCCTGCTCTTTTAACTCGGTAATGTCATGTGCAACAGCATAAATCTGACCCGTCTCCTGTACACCTACAGAATTCCATGACAACCAACGATAGCCACCATTTTTTGTTTTATATCGATTTAAAAAATTAATTGTAGCCTCAGGATCAACTGCCAGTCGCCCCGCCTCATGCAATGTGTTTTCACGATCCTCTGGATGTACAAATTCAATGAAAGGTCTGGATTTCAATTCTTCGTTTGTAAAACCTAACGTTTTAGACCAGGCAGGACTGAGGTCGACAAAATAACCTTCAAAATTAGCGATACACAACATATCTGCAGAAAGATTAAAAAAACGATCCCGTTGATTTTCTGCTCTTACTCTGGCCGTCACATCATTCAAAGAAAAAACAAAAAAGTCGATTTCACCCTTATCATCAAGAATCGGTTCTAATAACCAGTCCCAATAGGTTATACCCCACTCAGGATGATCAGAATATATAAATGGTCTGGCCGCTATTGTAAATTTTTGCTTACTGTCACGAACTGATTTAAATATTTCTTCCGCCTCGGAGGGGAAAAGTTCAAAATGATTTTTACCAATAAAATAATCGACTGTTAAATTGCAGACCTTTGCATAGGCCTCATTAACACGAATAAAATTAAAATCGATGTCAAGAAGAACAAAACAGGTATGTGAATCTTTAAAAAAAAGATCAATGAGCTGATTAGCCCGTGCAACATCATTCATGTCTTACAAAACCAGAGTAATATAAAAATGAAATTATTATGGCACTTTAAAGCCGATTATCTACCCTATAAAAACAGTGGTCATGCCAGCTTAATATCTGAAAAAACACTCACTTGATGATGACCTGCCTGTATGTCAGTCTCACCCTCACGTACTAACCAGCATGTTTGCATACCGGCATTTCGGGCAGCATCAAGTTCCTTTTCAATATCCGATAAAAATAATATTTCATCCGCAGCCAGCGCAAGCTGCTCAATAATATTGCGATATGACTGAACCTCTACCTTGGCGCCTGTTCGAGTATCAAAATAACCACTAAATAAATAATTCAGGTCACCGTATTCTGTATAGCCAAACAATAATTTTTGCGCCTGCACAGAACCGGAAGAATAAACATAGAGAAGGATACCGGCCTCATGCCACTTCTTTAAATATTCAACAGCATCTTTATAGATATGCCCCTTAAAATCGCCATGCTGATAGCCCTGCTCCCAGATAAGACCCTGTATCGCTTTTAAT
>JAOUMX010000026.1 GCA_029881275.1 Gammaproteobacteria bacterium
TGGAAAAAGAACACACAAGAATTATTTATCGCTCTTATTCAGGCAAATCCGGATTATATACAAATCAGGCTCATCAACACAAAAGGCAAGGAAGTTATTCGTGTTGACAATATCCAACATGCAATCAAGATAATTCCCGACAGAGATTTACAGGACAAGTCACAATCGAATTACGTCATTACGACACTGAATCTTTCGGATGAGGAGATATTTCTATCTGAAATAAATTTAAATCGAGAAAGAGGAAAAATATCGACACCTTTTCAAGCTGTTCTAAGAACCGCCACACCTGTTATAGATAAAGCAACCAATACAAAAACTGGAATTATTGTTATTAATGCCGAAATAAATCATGAACTCAATAAAATACAATCCGTCATACAAAATGAAGGGCGCAATATATATATCACAAACGACCATGGTTACTACCTTCTGCACCCGGACAAAGATAGAACCTTCGGCTTCGACCTTGGCAAACAGTATCGAGCACAGGAGGACTTCCCTTTAGCCTCAAAACTATTTAAACCCGGCAATCAGGACTCCAGAATCTTATTACTGCCTGATCATACTCAATCAAACAATATAGCAATATTCACTAAAATACATTTTGATGAAATAAATACCGAAAGATTTATTACCGTTGGCATTACCGAATCATATTCAGGCATTCTTCAACATGAAACCCAAGCCTTATACAAATATTTATTATTTTCTGCAATTATTGTAGCATTGAGCCTGGTTAGTGCATTGATCCTGTCTTTTCGCCTGGTAAACCCTCTACAGAAAATAATTAATGCATTAAGTACATTCAAAGATAACACATCAACAACAGAAATCCTGCCAGTCAATCATCAGGATGAAATCGGAATTCTGGCTCGAACATTCACTCGCATGTCAGAAAAAGTCAAAGAATCGCAAAATAGTCTTAATGAACTTAATAACGATCTTGAAAACAAAATTAATGAGCGCACACTTGCCCTTGAAGAATCCAAGCGTATGTTACAAATCGTTCTCGACACTATTCCTGTTCGTGTATTCTGGAAAGATATTAATGGAAAGTATTTAGGCTGCAACACATTGTTCGCCAATGACACTGGATTCAATGACCCAAAACTTATTATCGGGAAAACCGATTTCGACATGCCATGGAAAGATCAGGCACCATCATACATTAATGATGACAAGAATGTTATTAACATTACGGCTAAAAAATTAAATTACGAGGAACCTCAAACCACGCCAACTGGTGACATTGTCTGGCTTGAAACGAACAAAGTCGCTCTAACAGATGCCAGCAATAAAATTATTGGCATCCTTGGTACATATCAAAACATTACTCAGCGTAAAATTAACGAATTAAAACTAATTGAATCCCAGTCACGCCAGCAGGCCATTGTACAAAATATGATTGATGGTGTAATTTCAATCACCCCAACTGGGATAATCCATAGTTTCAATAAAGCTGCAGAACAAATATTTGGCTATACACCCGATGAGGTACTCGGCAGAAACGTTTCCATGTTAATGCCCGAACCCTATCATTCCGCTCATGATGGTTATCTGCATAATTACATGACAACTGGCAAAAAGAAAATCATTGGCATTGGACGTGAAGTTATGGGCCTTCGAAAAGACGGATCTACTTTTCCGCTCGAACTTGCCGTTAGTGAAGTCATTACTGAAAATGAAAATATTTATATTGGCATTGTACGCGATATCACTGAACGAAAACGCATTGACAAAATGAAGAACGAATTTATTTCAACAGTAAGTCACGAATTACGCACACCACTGACATCAATAAGGGGAGCGCTCGGCCTTATCAACGGTGGTACTTTTGGACCGATTCCACAACAAGCTGACGAAATGCTTAAAATTGCCAGCAACAATACCGAAAAACTACTTTTCCTCATTAACGATATTCTTGATATTCAGAAAATCGAATCTGGAAATATAGCATTCAGATTCGGTAATTTAGAATTAACTCCTTTTATAAAGCAGGCCATTATTGACAATGCCGCTTACGGCGCTCAATATAATATTTCGTTTGTACTTCAACAAACTGTAGACAATTGTTTTGTTTACGCAGATCGTGATCGTCTTATGCAGGTAATAAGCAACCTTATGTCAAATGCTGCTAAATTCTCCCCTCCCGGAGGTAACGTTGAAATCACAACAGCAAAACATAATGACATTATACGTATTTCCATAACTGATCATGGACCTGGCATACCAGAGGATTTTCAACCAAAACTGTTTGAAAAATTTACCCAGTCTGACAGCTCAGATACTCGTCATAAAGAAGGAACCGGCCTGGGGCTTTCTATTACGAAATCCATTATTGAAAAACACGGCGGCCGTATTGGCTTTATATCTAAGCTCAATATCGGATCAACTTTTTATGTTGACCTGCCTTTATCTAATAACATTACACTAACAAATGATAACCAGGAACCGACCCACCTGGAAACAACTCACAAATCCTGCATTCTAATTGTTGAAGACGACCATGACGTGGCTGCATTAATCCAGCGTATGCTTGCAGAATCAGGCTATGAATGTGATATTGCCTACACAGCACTCCAGGCAAAGAATTTACTTGAAAAAAATGGCGATCAATATCGACTCATGACGCTTGATATCTCTCTACCTGATGAAGATGGCATAAATCTGCTTATTGAACTGAGACAGCAAAGTCAATACAGAAACCTTCCTGTCGTTATGATTTCTGCTAAAGCTGATGAAGCAAAACATACAATAGAAGCAGGGGTTCTCGAAGTCGTTGACTGGCTCAACAAACCTATTGACCAGAAGAGATTAGTGGACGTTATCAAACATGCTGCAAGAAAATGTTCCGTAATCCAGGTTCTACATGTAGAAGATGAAGATGATGTTCACAGCATTATTTCAGCCATGCTAAAAGACCAATGCAGACTCGACCGAGCATCCACTTATACAGAAGCCATGCATAAAATAACCCACTATAAATATGATCTTATTTTACTCGATATCGGCTTACCCGATGGCTCTGGCCTGGATCTTATCGATACCATTAAAAATTGCATACATCCACCACAGGTTATAATCTTCTCTGCTCAGGATGTTACTCCCGAATATGCCAAACAGGTTAATTCTGTTTTAGTTAAATCACGTACCACTAATCAGAAACTTCTTGATATCATCAAAGATATTATCGAATAATAGCAACACAATAATTTACTCCATTAAAAATCACCACATCATTAAACATGGATAACGATAACCCTAAAAAGATTAATGATAAACGCTTATTCCAGCGCTACCCCTGCGTTGGAATTACGCTTATGTACTCACCACTGATCAGTAAAAATGTCGACAATCTTGCTGACCATTTAATCAATGCGACAACTAATGACGCCAGCTTAACAGGTCTTTCATTCGATATTAATCAACAGCTAAATCCTGGTGATAAACTTGTTGTTCTTATTAGCATACCTGAACAGCAGGCATCTGAACGACTGATAACAAATGTTCGCTGGTGCAAAAAATTATCTACCCATGTTTTTCGCGTGGGTGTTGAAATTGATCTATCTGAACTGATTATTAATGATGCCCCTGGCACCCATATCAGTATGCCCGTTAATATTAGCGCTGTTCCTGCCGAAGCAGAAATGCGCTGTCCGGCCTGCATGCAAATCAGCACGTTTACTTTTGTCAGCCATCAAGCCATTCCTGGCAAAGGCAGCATGCCACTGTACAATTGCTCTAACTGCGATTCAACACGGACTTTAATTGGCATGCTTTCCAGTAACAGACATTCAAAAATATAATAATAAATTTTTATTTATTTTGATCTTTCACTATCGATATATAAGTTGCGGGGACCTGCAAATAATTAAAGGCAGCAGCCGTTTTTTTATAACCCCCGCGTCTGAATAACTCACTAAGATTAATGCCGATACCAAAATAAAGATTACGCTCATTCGTGACTGCAGGATCATAAAAACCGCGCGCGTAATAACCCAGTTGCAATTCAAGATATTTTGAAAACCCACCACTTGTCTTTTCAAAACCGCTCAACTTTAGTGCAATGAGATATTTTGAGTTTTCATAATCGGTTGTAAAGTCAGTGCCCGTAGGATGAAGCCCATACTCCCAACGCATATCTATTTTACTTGCCAGATTTTCATTCTCATAAAGATAATAGCCAAGCACGCTACCCAATGCATTCATCCAGAGATCTTCTTTTGAAAAGCCATAATCACTGAATGAATCCCCCAGCTCCATATAGCCCCAGACAGAAAATGATGACAAAGCACCATAAAATGCAGCATCATGTTTATTAAAACACCAGTAGCTAAATAAACTGGAAAAACCATGAGAAGTTACATAAGAGGTATATAAATGACCAAGCTTATCAGCTCCACCGTCATCGGTATCGTTTCCAAACCAGCCTTCCGATTGTGAATGGGGTGAACGTGAAAAATAATCCCACTGCAACACGCCCCATACGGTGACTATACCAACACCTGTATAATTGACTGACATTACTTTGGCAAATTGTTGTTCGCTTGTGATTTCTGTCGCACAGGTATCGGCATACTCAGCCGCTGCTACCGAATTAACAGATAGACACATTAGAAAAATCAACAGGACCTTTGTTGTCATTTTTTCAACTGAAAATATTAAACTGACAAATATTATCGACTTATATTCTCCTGCCACCATTGTGGAAAGTCTTTAATTGAATCTATCACTGCATCCGGCTTAATTCCCTGTTCAAGATCAACTGATCTGAACTTACCTGTTCGCACCAGAATCGCATTCAGGCCTGCCTGCTGAGCCCCTTCTATATCCCCTCTGATATCATCACCCACCATCAGTGTCTGCTCTGCCTTGCTACCCAGCATTTTTAATGCTGCCTGATAAAACAAACCATCAGGTTTGCCTAACACCAGCGGGGCGACACCTGACGCATGCTGTAGCGCAATAACAAAGGGGGCGACATCCAGCCGCAGCCCATCATCTGCCTGCCAGTAACGGGTCATACCCAGCGCAATCAACACCGGTCTTGTGTCTGCCATTAATAAACGAAAAATCTGATTCAGAACAGTGAAACTCCAGCCTTCTCCCAGATCACCCATCACTATGGCCGCGGGATTAGCCTTACCATGCGACCATAACGTCAGCTCACTAAACTCGGACTTAGTGACCTCGGGGACATACAGTGCCACCGGTTGTTGATTAATATTTTCTTTCAACCATTGCACCGCCGCCAGTGGTGGCGTCAACAAATGAAACTCATCGATCTCAAGGCCCAATGCTGAAAATTTTTCCTGCAGGGCCTTTCGAGATCGTGATGTCGTATTGGTTACAAACAGATAGGGAATATTATGTGTTTTGATCCAGGAAAGGGTTTCCACAGCCCCCGGAATAAGCTGATTACCCTGATAAAACACACCATCAAGATCAAACAGAACGGACGTCATTATTGTTCCTGAAAATGGCTACACCTGATTTATTATAACGCCGGCCTTTTTAATTATTCACTACAGATTGCACAGCTATTTTTAAATTTAACCAACAGGCTTCAGTAATCATATTAACTGACGAAATCAGGCCAGCATGTCTTTCAGGGAATCCAGATGTGCACGTCCTCTGGCTTTGCTGGTTTCGGGATCCAGCTGGCGTCCACCACCTTCCCATTCCAGATCATCCTCAGGCAACTCATAAAGAAAACGACTCGGCTCACATTCTACATCCTCACCATATCGACGACGGTGCTTGGCATGGGTAATGGTCAGCTCTTTTTGTGCCCGGGTCAGACCTACATAAGCAAGGCGACGTTCTTCTTCAAGACTGTCTTCTTTTAGACTGTTACGGTGTGGCAGGCACTCTTCTTCAACACCAACCATGTATACATAAGGAAACTCCAGCCCTTTGGCGGCATGAAAGGTCATTAAGCGCACGGCATCGGATTTATCTTCTTCCTGATTACGCTCCAGAATATCCATCAACGCCATATGCGCCAGTAATTCACCCAGGTTGTCACCTTTTTCTTCTTTAGCCAGGCGCGCTAACCAGTCCAGCAATTCATCGACATTCGCCATGCGACGTTCTGCTACTTTTAATTCACTACTCTGATCTTTTAACCAGTCTTCATAACCAATTTCCAGCACCAGACTGCGCGCAACTTTAACCGGATCACCACGTTCTGCATTATCACTGTGCTTATTAATCCAGTGAGTAAACTGTTGCAAACGATTCAAGGACCGTTCATTCAGATATTCCTGAAGACCCATTTCAAAGCTGGCTTCAAACAAACTGATATCTCGCTGGTTCGCATATTCACTAAGGCGTTCCAGTGTCGCCGCACCAATTTCACGCCGCGGCGTGTTCACAATTCTCAAGAATGCCGTATCGTCATCGGGATTGGCCAGTAAGCGCAAATAAGCCATGATATCTTTTACTTCTGCCCGCTCAAAAAAAGACGTCCCACCACTAACGACATAGGGAATTTGCATTTCACGCAAATATTTTTCAAAAATACGCGCCTGAGAATTACTACGGTATAACACAGCGTAGTCACTGTATTTGGCCCGGCTCTGAAACTTGTGGGTATTGATTTCAACCGTTACGCGCTCAGCTTCAGCTTCAGCACTGGTGCATTCAATGACACGCACCGGCTCACCATAACCCAGATCACTCCATAACTGTTTTTCAAACACATGGGGGTTATGACTGATTAACTGATTGGCACATTTCAGGATACGACTGGTAGAGCGATAATTCTGCTCCAGTTTGATCACTTTGAGACGATGATAATCTTTACTTAACAAGTCCAGATTTTCAGGTCGCGCACCACGCCACGAATAAACCGACTGATCATCATCACCTACCGCGGTCAGTCGTGCATGAGCACCGAGTAACATTTTGACCAGTTGATACTGACTGGCATTGGTGTCCTGATATTCATCCACCAGAAGATAGTGCATACGTTTTTGCCAACGCAGCAAAGCCTCATTATGCTGCTGAAACAACAGAACGGGCTGCAAAATCAGATCATCAAAATCAAACGCATTATAGGCTTTTAACTGCCGTTGATAGCGCACATAAAAGCGAGCAAAACGGGCATCAATATCATGCTCAGCCTCAGCCAGCGCCTGCTCGGGCAAAATAAAATCATTTTTCCATTTTGAAATTCGCCAGCGCAGCTCCTCGGCATCGTCCAGATTGCTGGCATTATCCTGTTTATACAGGCCTTTTAATAAACTCAGCGTATCAGTGGTATCAAAGATACTGAAACCTGATTTATAACCCAGTGATTTATGTTCCTTACGCAGAATACGCAGGCCCAGATTATGAAAAGTCGACACGATCAGGCTACGGGTCTCATCCTTACCCAGAAGACTACTGACGCGCTCCTTCATTTCACGAGCTGCCTTATTGGTAAAGGTGACGGCAGTAATGTGACCGGCACTGATCTGACAGTCACGAATCAGGTAAGCAATTTTATGGGTAATAACACCGGTTTTGCCACTGCCCGCACCGGCCAATACCAGAAGAGGACCATCAATATACTTTACAGCGGCACGCTGCTGGGGGTTTAAGTCAAACAAATCATTCACCTGAATCTACGATCCGCTATTCTATAGTCAGATCCAGAATGCGCCTATACCACCCGGGGCATATTTACAGTCTGCTTCACATTTTTATTAACCTGACTTGCATGATCAGAATCTCATGCTAGGATCTAAGCCTATGAAAATAAACAAAAAAACAGGGCTTATTGAAGGCGCGGAATATATTCCGTCACCCAACGCTGATGAACGCCCGGAAAATTCAGAACCGGAACTGATTGTGGTACACAATATTAGCCTGCCACCGGGGGAATTTGGCGGTCATTACATTCAACAGTTATTTACCAATACACTAAATCCCGATGATCACCCCTATTTTCAGGAAATTCACCAGTTACATGTCTCCGCCCATATACTCATTCACCGGAATGGCCAGATCACACAGTTTGTGCCCTTCAATAAACGCGCCTGGCATGCGGGTGTTTCCTGTTTTAAGGACAAACCACAATGTAATGACTTTTCCATCGGCATAGAACTCGAAGGCACGGACGACATTCCCTATGAACCCGTGCAATACCGGCAATTAGCAGATATGATCATTGCATTGCGCAAGTGCTACACTACTATAGCCGGGGATGCGATTACCGGACATTGTGATATTGCACCCGACAGAAAAACAGATCCAGGGCCTGCGTTTGACTGGGATCACTTAACACAATTAATAAACTGATAATAAAAAGATAACAACCATGTCTCTTATTTGCATCATTGCCGGACTTTTTCTTGAGCGGGTACTCGACACATTACAGGAACTTCGTCAGTTTCACTGGTTTGAGAAATACAGCCAGTGGATGATCAACCATATGCCCGGCCTGCTTGAGCAGGGCGCCTCCTCGATTGTCATTTTATTACTGCCGGTGATGATTATTGCCGCAGTCATACAGAACATACTGGCCGATACCTTCTTTGATATATTCAGCCTGATTTACGGCTTCGTGATTTTTGCCTACTGCCTTGGCCCAGGTGTACTGGACAAGGAAATTGAATGTTTCTTAAAAGCTCGGGAAAACGGCGATGAAGAGATGGCCCATAAATGCGCCAGCGCCATTATGGGAGAAGACGCACCCGGTTCACCTGATCAGCAAATTGCCGACGTTATGCAGAATATTCTTTACCAGTCTAATGACCGTTTTTTTGCCGTCATCTTCTGGTTTGTGGTACTGGGTCCGTTTGGTGCACTGCTCTATCGTTTGACGTCATACACCAGCAAACGATCCAACAATAAAATACTGACTGCCGCCGCCATAAAGCTTAAAGCTATTCTGGCCTGGGTACCGGCACATCTGGTTGCAATCGGCTATGCACTCACTGGCAACTATGAAGGCGCCAGTGCCGGTTTCAAGGGCAAACAGAAGAAAGACGAACTCAGCGAAAGCAATTACAACACCCTGGTATCCGCAGGGCTTGGAGCCTTGCAGAACTGTACTCCCGGCGAAGAAACTGCCTGCATTCGCTCTACCCGTGCACTGGTATTACGCACGCTCATCGTCTGGCTGGCATTGATTGCCCTGCTAACATTAATGGGCTGGATAAATTGAAATGTCGGACACACGTATTGATATTATTCGCCATGGCGAACCCGAAGGTGGACGGCGTTATCGCGGCCACAGTGTCGATGATCCTTTAAGTAAACTGGGCTGGCAGCAGATGTGGAATGCCGTACCCGATAATCCCGGCTGGGAACATATTATCACCTCACCCCTTTCCCGTTGTCAGCGCTTTGCTGAAGCGCTGGCCGAAACACTTAGTATTGATGTTTCTGTCGAAGACAATCTAAAAGAAATTGGCTTTGGCAGCTGGGAAGGTCGGACATCCGAAGATATTAAAACCAATGAAGGTGATGCCCTGCAGCGTTTTCTTAAAGATCCGGTGCATAACCGTCCTGAAGGTGCAGAACCACTGGAATCATTTGCCGAAAGAGTCTGGACCGTCTATCAGCAGACACTGACGCAATACCACGGACAACATATACTGATGGTGGCGCATGCCGGTGTCATTCGCGCCATTACCAGCAAAATTCTGCACATGCCACTGGATGATGTTTATAGTAAATTAAAAATAGAATATGCGGCTATAGCCAGTACACGCATTCCTGACAAAGGCGAACCGGTACTGGTTTTAACGTAAAAAATTAGCCCGTTACTGAATTAAATTTCTAATTTTTCAGGTATTCGCCGCAGCAGAAATATCAATCAACTTTTCCACACTAACACCGAATTTTTTTGCCTGTTCCAGTGCGCGTTTCAGCCTTGAAGGCGCACTACGGCCCATGCACTTATGCTCAAGATCACCTTCAAATGCTTTCACCATGGCCGCGATTAATTTATCCGCATCAAACTCTTTACCGGTTAATGCCTGCTGAATCTGAATAATTTCCCTGCTTACCTCATCAGCGACATGATTGTGATGTTCCCAGAGTTCACCCACCGTACCGCCGGTTTGTAGACCCGAAATATTGGTTGTCAATATATAAACATTTTTAACCACCAGCTCGAACAACAACTGATCTTCACTGGATAATTGCTCACAGGGAATATCGATAGCAGCCAGCGCATCATTTATCAACTGACTTTGAGGCCCATACACAGGCGAAGGAATAATCACTTTTGCATCCTGACCTTTTTTCTTTTCAAACCAGACTGAAATTACCGTGGGATTATCCAGTTGATGCTGATGCCAGTCATGGGGCAATAATTCATTTTGTAACAATGCAATTTTATTGCGCCAGTTCTGCGGAATAGTCTCCAGTGTCGAATGCAGATCATTTTCTGCCACAGCCACCAACACCATCTCAGGATCAGCAATCTGCTCAGCACATTGATTGATATCCATGTTACGTGTAACAGGATACACAGGATAACCTAGTCGTAAAAACCCACGGGCAAATACACCACCCATTTCACCGACACCTATAATCACAACTGGTTTATTCATAGCAACCCCTTATGCAAGTCCTGATTCACTGTTACAATTTGGGCATTATAACAAACATTTCTTTGATCCACATGCAAACAGACACCCGACTGGAACAACTGAAAATCTGGCTATCAAGCGAACTCCATATCAACAACTATACAATTGAAACAGCTTCTGCAGACGCCAGCTTTCGTCGTTATTTCAGAATCACCACCAATACACACAGCCAAATTATTATGGATGCACCACCGGACAAGGAGGACTGCAAACCATTTGTACACATTGCCACTCTGATTGAAACTGCTAACGTTCAGGCACCCCATATTTTCAACTGGAACAAAGAAATGGGATTCATGTTACTCAGTGATCTTGGCAGTGAACCTTATCTTAATCATTTATCCGACTCTACAGCAGAAGATTTATATATCGATGCTATTGATGCCATCATTAAGATGCAAAGCATTAAAAATAGCATCCCTGCTTACGATAACCAGTTATTACATTTTGAAATGAGCCTGTTTGAAGACTGGTATCTCAATAAACATTTAAATATCCAGCTAGATAAACAGCAAAAAACCACATTAAACACCATGCTTGATTTGCTTGCCAGCAACGCACTGCAACAGCCACAGGTTTTTGTTCATCGCGATTATCATTCGCGTAATCTTATGCTCACCGAAAAATCCAATCCCGGCGTCATTGATTTTCAGGATGCTGTGCTCGGCGCTATCACTTATGATCTGGTCTCTTTACTAAAAGACTGTTATATCGCCTGGCCAAGAAATCGGGTTATCAAATGGCTGAATTATTTTCGCATTAACAACCCATTAACAAATCCAATTGATGAAAATATTTTTATTCGCTGGTTTGATTTAATGGGACTGCAACGTCATCTAAAAGTGCTTGGTATTTTTTGCCGACTGAATTACCGGGACAACAAAGCTAATTATTTAAACGATCTACCGCTAACACTGGCCTATGTCATGGACACATGCCAACGCTATGATGAATTAACACCCCTCCATGATTTAATCCTGTCGCTGAATATCACACCTGATCAAACCATAATGGATAAATTACAATGAAAGCCATGATACTGGCAGCAGGCCGTGGTGATCGACTCCGACCCTTAACGGATAGCATACCCAAACCATTATTACAGGCAGGACAATATAAACTGATCGAATATCATTTATACAATCTTGCCCGTGCCGGCTTTAAAGATATCGTCATCAATGTCGCCTGGCTGGGTGATAAAATTATTAATACACTGGGTGATGGCTCAAACTATCAGCTCAATATTCAATATTCTGATGAAGGTGATCTGGCACTGGAAACCGGCGGTGGTATTTTTAATGCCCTGCCATTATTAGGTGACGAACCTTTTCTGGTGATCAATGGCGACATATGGACCGATTATCCTTTCCAGCAACTGTATGGATTAACACCCCAAGGTCTGGCCCATTTAGTACTGGTGAATAACCCAGAACATAATCCCGATGGTGATTTCTATCTGGAACATAATCGACTGACCGAATCGGGAAACCATAAATACACTTTTAGCGGCATTGGTGTTTATAAAAAAGATTTTTTTGCTGGCCAGACTCATAACAAATTTCCGTTAGCTCCGTTAATCAGACAGTACCTGAAAGACGATAAAATTAGCGCTGAATACTATAACGGTGAATGGGATGATATTGGCACGGTCAGCCGACTTGAAGCGCGCATAAAAAAACAGACCCGTTAAGAGTCTGTTATTGAATACCTGCTTATTTTAATTATTATTTTTAATTATTATTAAAGCCCAGTTCTACCCGGTGTACCACCAAACAAATAACGCAAGGTCACCATATGCGTATCTGCAAAACCACTTGCTGAATCAGCACTAAAAAAGTCGTATTCAATTTCCATACGTTTTTCTTTTTCCAGTCTGAAACCCATCGCCAAACCATAGACATTACCATTGACCTTGGTGGTAGTCGCACCATTTGACCAGCTCACATCTGTATCCGCATTGCCGTATTTAATCTTGTAATAATTACCACCGGATTCAACTGTTCTGTATGACAATGAAGCGGAGCTACCTTTTAATTTATAATCAAGTGTCGAAAGACTGGTGCCAGTTTCTATTGTCTGATAACCACTGTATTCCACTGCCCAGCCATCTTCTTCAAGGCCCACAGTGAATTCGCCACTGGCTGCAGCATCAAATTCAAGAGCAGGCGCACTCTCATCGATATACGCAGCACCAAGACCGATACCATAAAAGAAGCTAACCCCCTGGCGACCGGCAAATGACACGGCTGATGCCGATATCAACAGTGCGAAAAGAATTAACTGACTTGTTTGCTTATGCTTCATCCATCACATCCTCATACGTGGAGATTTGTTATTGCTAATGATAATAGCATGTTTTCAAAATAATACCTCATGCAAATCAATAATGTACATTGATTTTATGAAGTTCTACACAAACTTTAATAAGTAACCGATTTATTTAAGAGCCGGAATCAGAAAACGACGCAGCGGAGCCACCGCCAGAATCAGCAGCAGAACAGCACTTGCCATTACCAGAAACTCAGGCAACATACCCTGCGCTTCACCCAGAACCGCCACGACCGGCCAGTCCTGACTGACGATTAGCTGATCCAGTAACAGCCCCATTAGAACACTGACCACCGCTATGCCGGCAAGATAAACCATCGTCACCTTCATGCCCAGCTCCTTTTTAAGCAGTATCAGACTGGCCATATTGGTCGCCGGACCGACCAGCAAAAATACCAGCACCGTACCTGGCGAAACCCCGACCAGTAGCAGACCTGCTGCAATCGGCGTCGATGCCACGGCGCAAATATACATGGGAATCCCAACTACCAGCATCACCAGCATAGCCAGTAAACCACGGCCCCATTGAGCCAGCCAACCCGGCGGAATCACCGTTATCATCACACCGGCAACGATGATTCCGATAAATAACCATGTTGAAATGTCATCCAGCAACTCGGCAAATGCATAACGAAGCACCATCAGTACTGGGTTTTCGGGTTCAGGCTGTTCAGTGTTCTGGCCCGCACAACAGGACGTCTCGGCAGACTGACTGCTGCCACAACCCGTGGTTGCACTACAGCAACCGGTGTTTACCGGCATTTCACTTACTGGTGTTTCATCACCAACAAAAGACGTCATCAGGCCAGTGATCATGGCACTCATCAGGGCCGCCAGTGGGCGGTAAATGGCCATCACCGGCCCCATGAGCGCATAGGTCACTGCCACCGAATCAATACTGGTTTCCGGTGTTGAGATCAAAAACGACACCGTGGCTTCTTTAGAGGCACCACTGCGCCGCATGGCAATAGCCGCCGGTAATACACCACAGGAACACAGCGGCAAAGGGGCACCAAATAACGCAGCTTTAACTACAGCTTTCATACCTTTGCCACCCAGCCAGCGCTGCATGGTGTCAGCAGAAATACAGGCTTTCACCAGGCCACCGGCAAACAACCCCAGCAATAACCAGAAAGCGGTATCCTCATAGACGGTCCATATATTTTCAATTAATTCGATCATTCAACATCCAGAAACAAGCTGATTTTACTGTCATGACGAGTACAACCCCGCAACTCAGTCACGAAGCTGAAAGTACGCCACCAGACCAACAATCACAATATAGATTACAAAAAATAATACCCCTGAATTAGATAACGCATTTTTCTGATTAAAAAAGGTACAATAGCGTCCATTGTAACTATTTGCTTCACCTATGAAAAAGACTGAATTACTTTCCCCTGCCGGTACTCTTAAAAACATGCGCTATGCCCTGGCTTACGGTGCCGATGCAATTTATGCCGGCCAGCCACGTTACAGCCTGCGCGTGCGGAACAATGATTTTCTGGAAGATAATCTGGCCATAGGCATTAATGAAGCACATCAACTGGGCAAGAAGTTTTATTTAACCTCCAACATCATGCCCCATAACAGCAAGATCAAAACCTATCTTGATGACATGGCACCCATCGTCGCCATGAAACCCGATGCACTGATCATGGCCGACCCGGGTTTGATCATGATGGTCAGAGAAACCTGGCCGGAGATGCCGATCCATTTATCGGTACAGGCCAACACGGTCAATTATGCAGCAGTCAGATTCTGGCAGTCAGTGGGTATAGAACGCATTATTCTGTCCCGTGAATTATCACTGGATGAAATTGCCGAAATTCGTCAGCAATGCCCGGACATGGAACTGGAAGTGTTTGTACACGGCGCTCTCTGTATTGCCTACTCCGGTCGCTGTTTACTCTCCGGATATTTCAATCACCGTGATCCCAATCAGGGCACCTGTACTAATGCCTGTCGCTGGGAATACAAAACCACACCTGCTGAACAGAATGCAGAAGGTGTTTATAAACCGGTGACCTCCAACATGGGTGATGCACGTCATCAGGCAGCGGAGCAGGTAGTGTTCATTGAAGAAAAAGGCCGCCCCGGTGAAATGATGCCCATGGAAGAAGATGAACATGGCACCTATATCATGAACTCCAAAGATTTGCGTGCCGTTGAGCATGTGCATCGCCTGGTTGAAATCGGTGTCGACAGTTTAAAAATCGAAGGCCGCACCAAATCCCATTACTATGTGGCACGCACCGCGCAAAGTTACCGCCAGGCAATTGATGATGCTTTAGCCGGTAAAGAATTTAATCCGGAATTATTAGGCGTACTGGAAAACCTGGCCAACCGCGGTTACACCGATGGCTTTTATCAGCGCCATCACACTCATGAATATCAGAATTACATGCAAGGCAATTCAGTCAGTCGTCAGCAACAGTTTGTTGGCGAAGTAGTTCATTATGACACTACCACAGGCATGGCCGACATTGATGTGAAAAATAAAATCAAAGTCGGTGACCGACTGGAATTATTACAGCCTTCCGGTAACACAGAAATTATTCTCGACAGCATGCAGGACAGAAACGGTAACGCCATGGAAGAAGCACCAGGTGGCGGTTATCAGATTCGAATTCCGTTACCTGCATCCATGGCCGAGGTGGGATTGATTGCTAAATATATCGATAACCCCATCTACACTTAATCCCTGACATCCTGATGTTAATCAGGGTATCAGGGACTATTGATTTTATTTTTTTCTGGCCACACCCAGCAAACTTAATAAGCCAGAAGCAAACAACCAGACTGCTGCCGGCACAGGCACGGCACTGACTGAATATACTGTATTGGTATAACCAGTTGTGTAATACACCAGTGAACGCGTATCACCCGAATTAAATACCAGTTCAGCTGTCGCACCTGCATCAACATATTGAAGACCAATTAAATTTAGCAACGCCCCACCATCACAACCATCAGCAACACAAATCAATGGCCAATCACCATTACTGTCAAACAAACTGGGAGCAATGTCTGCCGACTCTGAAAAAGGTGCTGGATTCTGTAAAAATGGATCGTAAGGATCCTCACAGCACTGAATATAAACCTCACCATAACCTGATAAAAGCCCATCAGTTGTCATGTTGAGACGTTGTTCACTAAGGCTATACCAATTGTTATCTCCCCACACCCACTGTGGAGCATCTACGACGTTTATCTGATCAAAATGCAAAGTCATGGCATGTAATGAATCACTAAGACTATAGCTCTGATTCAGCTCAAGCCACAATGATCCGGTTATAGCCAATCCCTGCGAACGCGAGCTTGTCCCAAGCTGATATTCCATCAGTACTTTTGTTTCAAAACTACCACTTCGATTATCTACAAAATAATGCCCAGCTATCAAATTTCCATCATATGCATAGGCAAAAGGAGCGCCACCATAAATACAGTCTCCTGCAGCAACACAATCATCAATAGCCACAGGCATGGCATATGCCGAAATACTTACCGGTAAAAACAGAAACATACCCAGAATAATTTTTTTCATTTTGTTAATCATCACAGTTTCCTTTGTTATTTTATTAATTCAACCAACCAATAAACTCCAGGATCAATACCAAAGCAAAATACATGCAAGAAATAGTAAATTTCATACTAATTAACGCTTTAGAAACTTTCACACACTCAGTCATGTTATAAAGAAATATATTATGTAAAAATTTGCGACAAATAATTTATTAACCCCAATAAAAAAGCCAGCAAAAGCCGGCTTTTTTATTGGGGTTAAAATAACTTATTAATCCAATACATGCGACACCAGTCCATCCGCCAGCTTAGGCTCAAACCAGGTCGACTTGGGCGGCATGACTTCGTTGGCATCCGCGACTGCCATTAAATCGTCCATACTGGTGGCATACATGGAAAAGGCGACCGCCATTTCACCGGAATTCACGCGTTTTTCCAGTCCTTGCAAACCTCGAATACCACCGACGAAATCAATGCGCGGATCAGTGCGCGGGTCTGAAATTCCCAGCACAGGTTCTAGCAAATTATTCGCCAGCAAACTGACATCCAGTTTAGCAACCGGATCAGCGGGAATTAAATTTGCATTGATCGTTAAACGATACCATTCGCCATCGATGTACATACCAAATTCACCCGGCTTGCCAGGCTTAACCGGTGCCGTTTCTTTTACGCAGGTAAAATTAGTTTCAATTTTTTTCAGGAATTCATCTTTGCTTAAACCGTTAAGATCCGTTACCACACGGTTGTAATCAAAAATTTTCATTTGATTGTGCGGAAAAATTACCGACAGAAAATAATGGCTCATCTGATCATCAGAACCACCGATGGATTTGGCTATCCGTGATGCTGAAGCCGAACGGTGATGACCATCGGCAATATAAATTGCTTTCATGGCATCGAAACCGGCGCTGAGTTTTTCCGTAATCGCATCGTCTTCGACAATCCAGAAGGTATGACCAATACCATCATCAGCTTTTAAATCATACAGCGGTTGACCCTGCGCCACTTTTTCCAGCAGTGCATCCAGTTCAGGATCGGATTTATAAGCCAGTAACACAGGACCGGTTTGTGCATTCAAGGCTTCAATCTGGCGCACACGATCATCTTCTTTCGCTGGACGGGTAAATTCATGTTTACGAATACGATTAGTGTCGTAATGTTTTACCGATGCGGCTGCGACCAGACCGGTCTGCACATGATCACCCATGGTCAGACGATAAACATAATAACGAGGCTGAGCTTCACGCATCAGAATACCCTGCTCGATCAGGCTGTTTAAATTCTCCGCTGCCTTGGCATATACCGCCGGGTCATAGGGATCAGTATCTTCCGGCAGATCAATTTCCGCTTTTGATATATGCAGGAAACTGTACGGTTTACCCGCAGCGCGTTCCCGTGCCTCGGCACTGTTTAAAACATCATAAGGCGGAGCCACAACATCTGCTGCACGTTCTGGAACAGGGCGTAAACCGGCAAAGGGGCGAATCAAAGGCATGTTATTACTCTTCTGTTAATTTTTTGCGAGGCGTCATTATACAGATCAGCCGGGTATTAGGCGAACCAGGCTTAATCAAGGCACAGCGCTTTAATCTGGTCACGCAGCTTCACCACGATACTGATCAGATTATCCCGATTCTGCCGGGGCAACCGTTCCAGCACCGTGAGGCGATCAGCATAGGACTCGGTCAATACCAGCTGTTCGCAAATAATCTCGCTCATCTGAGCGCGACTGATTTTCATGTTTGCCGCAAAACGCTTTAAGGCTTCCAGCAGGCCAACGGGTTTTTCATGCCCGGTGACCAGTTCGCCATAATCGCCAAACGGCATCACCGTCAGCATATTGTGTATGGAATAGGCACGCATCGGTGTCGGATCGTACACCGGGGTAAACTGACTGATCCCCTCCCGCTGCAGCAGTGACAGGTTTTCCATGTGCAGATCGCCGTTACCCGTAAGCAGCGCCAGGATTAAACGTCGAAATAGATACAGCTTGCCCGCCTGACGATCACTGACCAGATCAATCGGGCTGACATCAATGGCATGACCAATGGCATCATAACTGTAACTGTAGTTATGGGTAATCGCGCCATCACCACTGGCGAGCACCGAATACAGACTCTCAGTAAATACGGGCAGATGATGTTTATCTCGATCAAAACGCTCAATAGCCATCACTGGAATACCATTGATCTCTGCCTGCCAGTAGCGCGGCACATCAAAACCGGCTTCGCGATGAACATCCAGTGTCAGCGCCTCCAGATCATTAATGCCGGGATAAGCTACCGACTGTTCGAATTTCACCACCACATCGGTAATGCCACGAGAGCCGATACGTGTGGGTAGACCAATGCGATTGTCCCAGCCGGTGTCAGCGATGGACAGTAACAACTTGGGAATGGCTCCGCCGACACTGGGCGTGGGGCCGATGATGTTAATCAGGCCTTCGGCATCATGATCAAACCAGGTGAGGAACTCTTTCAGGGAAAAGCCCAGTTCATCCGTGACTTCAAACAGCTCGTTTTTTGCCGGTGTGCCATACCACTCCAGCGCCCGTTCATCATTCTCGAACACATCCAGATGACCAATGCCGCCATGGCCAGCCACTTTGAGAATTTCCCAGTCGACATTGGCACCGCTGGCCTGGAGACCTTTCTTGTTCAGGTAATTCAGGATCAGCTGACGCTGGAAATTTTTATCACCTTTCGGAGGAATCAGTGCCTGAATCGGCGGCAGGAATTCAAAGAACTCACTGCGCGGACGCACAATAGTATTTTCCTGCACGATCTCCGGCGCATAAATCAGCCCCAGCCCGGGCAGACCGGTGTGCAGATAATCCAGATCATAACTAAACCGGCAGTCGCGATCGGTGATGTAGAGGTCACCCATTTTCACCGGACGGGCCGCCAGCCTCGTCCACACCACTGCCTGCCGATCACGGCTCATTTAAACAGCGACCCCTGATTGATACGATCCAGCACCGGTTGATCCGGTGACAGACACAGCTTCAGCCCCACCACCCGGGCCAGCTCCATCAGGGATGACAGATGCATATCCCCGGTTTTCTTGGCACGGGAAATGGATTCGGGAGACAGCCCCGCCCGCTCGGCCAGATCCTTCTGTTTGAGTCCCTTACGCCTGGCCAGATCGATGATCTGGGCAAGCAAATCGCCAGTTGCACTCATAGCATTGACCTTTATATCAATATTTAACTTTATGCTAGATTTAATTGATATATATGTCAATATTAGTAATTGATGTTTCTATCAATTAAAAATTAATTTCATTCATAATTGATTTGTATATCAATATATTCAAACCACGCCCCAGCATGGCTTTTTGTGCCAAAGCCTGCAATCATCCGTAACAGATCATTAACAACTACGTTCAGGCACCCTGACAATATGCACACCGCAACCGGCATGTTAAAACTTATCACCAGTCTCAGCCTGATGCTGGTCAACCTGCCTGCCATGGCCGACAACCTCCGGGTCGCCGTAGCCAGCAATTTTGTCCAGGCGGCAACCGGCATCGCCAGAGCCTTTGAATTGAACAGCGGCCACACAATTACCCTGATCAGCGGTGCTACCGGCAAACATTATGCCCAGATCACACACGGCGCACCCTTCGATATTTTTCTCGCCGCCGATCGCCTGCGGCCGGAACGCCTGGAAAACGAAGGCCATGCACAGCCCGGCAGTCGCTTCACCTATGCCATTGGCAAACTGGCACTGTGGAGCCCAAAGCCAGGCTATGTTGACGCCGAAGCCCAAGTGTTACAGCAGAATACCTTTCGCCATCTGGCCATAGCCAACCCGAAACTGGCCCCTTACGGTAGAGCGGCACAACAGGTATTGCAGACCCGCAACCTGTGGAGTCGCCTGCAACCTAAACTGGTACGCGGCGAGAGCATCGGACAGACCTTTCAGTTTGTTAAAAGCGGCAATGCTGAACTGGGGTTCATCGCCTACGCGCAAGTCAAACAACCCGGCAAACCCATTGAAGGTTCCTGCTGGCTGGTACCGCAATCACTGTATGAGCCTGTTGAACAGCAAGCGATCTTACTGACACAGTCAGCCGGTGCTGCCGCCTTTATGAGTTATCTGCGCAGTGAACAGGCATTGGCGATTATGCGTGATTATGGCTACGATACCCCCTGATGTTTACTGAAGCCGATCTCACTGCTCTTGCCATTACCCTGAAACTGGCACTGCTGACCACACTGATCCTGTTAGTGCTGGGCACGCCCTTTGCGTGGTGGTTATCGCGCAGCCGCTGTCGGCTCAAATTCCTGCTTGAAGCGCTGGTCGCCCTGCCACTGGTATTGCCACCCACGGTACTCGGCTTTTACCTGCTGGTAGCACTCGGTCCCAACGGTCCGGCAGGCGAACTGATGCAATGGCTGGGGGTAGAATCACTGGCCTTCACCTTTACCGGCCTGGTAATTGGCTCGGTCATCTATTCCATGCCGTTCGTGGTACAGCCGCTGCAAAATGCCTTTAGCGCCATTGGCTCCCGACCGCTGGACGTGGCCGCCACCCTCAGAGCCTCACCCCTGGATCGCTTCTTCAGCGTTGCCATTCCCCTCGCCCGCCCCGGTTTTTTCAGCGCCGCAATACTGGGCTTTGCCCACACCCTGGGCGAGTTTGGCGTGGTTCTGATGATCGGCGGCAATATTCCCGGCGAAACCCGGGTCATTTCCATTGCCATTTATGATCATGTCGAAGCACTGGAATACAGCCACGCCCACTGGCTGTCAGGCCTGCTGTTGCTGATCTCGTTCATCATGCTGATCACCGTCTATGCTCTTAATCGCCACTTCCGGCTGGGGCATACCCCATGAGTATTGCAGCCCGGTTCCAGATCAGGCGGGGGGATTTTCACCTGGATGTTGATCTCAACATTCCGGCCCAGGGCATCAGCGCCCTGTTCGGCCCCTCGGGCTGTGGCAAAACCACCCTGCTCCGGGCCATTGCCGGGCTGGAACAGCATCAAAACGGCTATCTCAAAATCAACGACATGCTCTGGCAAAATGACCACCATTTTGTGCCGCCACACCGGCGCCCGTTAGGTTATGTGTTTCAGGAAGCCAGCCTGTTCGCTCATCTTAATGTGCAGCGTAATCTGGAATACGGCCTCAAGCGGGTGCCGACAGCAGAACGAAAAGTGTCACTGGCACAGGCGATGGAACTACTCGGCATTACCCATCTACTCAGACGCAAACCCGACAGCCTTTCCGGTGGTGAACGCCAGCGGGTTGCTATCGCCCGGGCACTGGCGGTCAGCCCGCGCCTGTTACTCATGGACGAACCTCTGGCAGCACTGGATCAGGCACGTAAACAGGAAATCCTGCCCTACCTGAATTCACTGCATAACGAACTGGATATCCCGGTGATTTACGTCAGCCACTCACCCGATGAAGTCGCCCAGCTGGCGGACCATCTGGTACTGCTCGACAAAGGCAAAGTCAAAGCCACCGGCGCCATCAGCGACATGCTCACCCGGCTGGATCTGCCACTGGCCCATGAACCCGATGCCGAAGCCTTAATCGAAGCCACGGTGGCCGCTCATGATGCCGACTATGACCTGACCTATCTGGATTTTCCCGGTGGCCGCTTCACCGTCAGCCGCAAGCCCCTGGCCATTGGCACTAAAGTTCGCCTGCGTGTGGCCGCTCGTGATGTTAGCCTGACCCTGGCACATCAGTCCGGCACCAGTATTTTAAATATCTTCCCCGCCACGGTTGATGAACTCATTCCCGAAGGCACGGCACAAATCAGTGTGCGCATCATGGTAGGCGGTATACCCATGCTGGCACGAGTCACACGTAAATCGGCAGAAATTCTGCAATTACAACCGGGCAAGGTCGTGTTTGCTCAGGCGAAGAGCGTGGCGTTGTTGTCGTAATTTTTTGTCAATACTAACGCAGTGGTGCAATCCCGGGACCCGTCACTTTTTTATGCCTAAGGAAACACGGCCAGCTATCAGCGAGGGCAGGTGACACGCAAAAACAGATACAGAACACAGCAATTATTCTAATTATCGAAACCCCAATTAAATGAATCACTGTATTTAACTTATTATTGGTACTGATATTAAATTCTGTTAATCTGGCTTAACAAAAAAACAATACTCAGGGTTGAGTGATACCTGATGGTTCGAGGATATTTAAGAACTGATTCCCTGATAAACAATGAATGTCCAGATGTAGACATGTATTCCTATATATGGATATTTATGTCTAGATATAGACAGAATGTCTACATCTGGGAATCCGTATAACACACTGTTATGTGTAAAAACGAGAAAAATAATGAACACTATTAATAAATACGACGGAAAAACAAAACACTGGCTACATTTAGTATTGTCCTTTTTCACGGGAGGACTATGGATTGTTGCGTGGATGGTAATTCATAATACAAATGAAGCGTTTTACATAAAAACACAAAAAGCATTAAGAGAAGGAAATTCAGCCCCTTCTGATACTAGCTGGATGATAAGAGTTACTATAATTTCATTTTCTGTCTATCTTATATTATTTATATTATCTATCTGGGCAAGCATCCAAAGCAACTCTAAAACAACTAGCGACATAAAGCCCATTAATGCTTTTACAACAATACAAGACTCAGACGGTATAACAGAAAAAGACTTAGACAATAAAGCTCTACTAAAGCTAGAGGAATGGGTTAAAGACAGCATAGTTAGAAAAACACAGAATTCTTATTCTGAAAAAGGGTACGACCCAGATAAAGCAATATCATCATTAAATAGCAGCTCTATCTATGCTTTAATCGAAGGCAAGAAATTAGCAATCATCAACGTCACAGTAAACAGCCTGGTTCGCTATGCAACTATTATGAGCGTATCAGACAACAGTTTACTGCGAGTCAACTGCATCAGATTAAGCAACCATGATATACCATTAGTTAATGGTGTCTGTGGTGATGAAATATATAAGACATTTGGCGTCAAATTACTAGAATTATGAGGTCAAATAAACACATAACAAGTCAGTCAAGCACGCGCAAAAATCGCGCTTGGACAAGCCAAACCGCGGCTTGCCACTTACTTAGGCGTTATACGTAATAAAAATATGACATTCACTAACGCTGAATTGAAACGCAGAGCTCTCTATCGTGTAGCCTTCATATTGCATCAACAATGGGAGGAGTCAGGTGGAGGCGACACTCGGTTGTTTGATTGGCTCGTAAATGATGATTTTGTTTACATAGGAACATCAATTAAAGGGTCTGACTATCGAGAGCATGTTGTACCACGTGCCGTGATACGTGATCTATGTATACAACAGTTTGAGAAAGGAAAGGATGCAAATGATGTTGTTGACTTGATCGATGAGTTATTGATGATTGCAAGAATATCAAAAGAAGAGGCAGATCATCTTGATCATACTCTAGGTTATAAAAGCACTATGCCACCGGATTGGAAATATGGCCATGGTGATAATAGGCGGCGCCTAATAGAGGCGGGAATCAAACTTGAAAAAAACGTATAACAATGCGCTCGTTCGGATGCAAACTACGCTCCGCTTCGTTTGCGCCGCACAGCTTTAACGTTAGGTGTGCAAAAGAAAATATTAGACAAGGAGTTATTTATTTACATTAAGTCGCTCAAATTCATTCCTGCCGTTCTAGCAGTATTTATGCTAGGTATTGCAACTTTTA
>JAOUMX010000149.1 GCA_029881275.1 Gammaproteobacteria bacterium
CAATTCCACTCACCGACCAGGCAGCCGGCCTTAATCCATAAATACATCATAACCTGCGATTAACAGTCACTCGCAATCAACAGTTCAATAACGCTTAAGATACGGATATTGACCATTTTGAGTTCTACTGGAAAAATAGCCCTGCTACAAACTAAAAACGATGCCTGTCTCTGCCTTGTTATTCATCTAAACATATACATATTTTAACTTGGCTTGTGCCTTATATAAGATAAACTAAACAGCTTCTAATTACTCAGCAAAACACTATGGCAATACAGTGGTACCCGGGGCATATGCATAAGGCCAATAAGGAAATCAGGCTGATCATGCCCAAAACCGACCTGATTATCGAAGTACTGGATGCGCGCATACCCTACAGTTCTGAAAATCCACAGGTTAATCAGCTGCGCGGTGACAAACCCTGCATTAAATTACTAAACAAATCTGATCTGGCCGACCCTGTGATCACCCGCCAATGGATCGACTATTTTCAGACTGAGCGTAATATCAAAGCCCGTGCCGTGAGTCGTGAACAACCCGAGCAAATCAAACAGATATTACAACTCTGCCGTCAGTTCTTTCCCGACAGGAATCTAACCACGCGACCGATTCAGGTACTGATCATGGGTATTCCCAATGTTGGCAAGTCGAGCATTATTAATATCCTCAGTGGACGCACCATTGCCAAAGTGGGCAATGAGCCGGCGGTTACCAAAGCACAACAAAAAATAATATTAGATAACGGTATTCATTTAATGGATACGCCGGGTTTTTTATGGCCGAAAATTCATAATGAAAATACCGGTTATCGTCTGGCAATAACCGGGGCCATCAAAAACACCGCCATGGAATATGATGATGTTGCACTCTATGCGGCGGATTATTTTCTAAACGCCTACCCAGAACTGTTAATGCAGCGTTACCAGTTAAAAACCCTGCCCAAAAATGATATGGATGCGCTGGAAAGTATTGGTCGTAAACGCGGCTGTTTACTGGCGGGTGGTAAAGTTAATCTGCATAAAGCATCTGAACTATTACTCAATGAATTTCGCAGCAAACTGCTGGGAGCAATCAGTCTTGAAACTCCTGAAATGGCACAGACAGAAATGGCGGCCATGAAAAATAAACATTAACCAGGGACAGACCACATTAAAATCAGGAAAACCAGCCCCTCTCTTTTTTTCATTGCCACCACACTACGGATAAATAGTCATAATCAAAATCACTATTCGTAATCAAACTCTGCCTGATAATCTTCGGGATTAATGCCTTCGGCCAGCAACGGTTTGATCAGTCGCACGCGGGTGACCTTGGCCGATGCGGTAATGTAACCCTTGATGACATGCTCGCGAGTCACCGGTGAATCATCAGCCTTTGCCAGCTGTTCAACCACGCGCGTCACCTTGCGACGAGCCAGCATGCGGAAAAATGCCGGCACATGGGAGAGCAAATTCACTACCAGCTGTTCGGCGTCGGGCAGCCAGTCACCGGTTTTGTGTAGCTCTGGCACAAAACCCCATTCATCTTCCGAAAGGGCACGCCAGATAATAATGGAATGACCATTATCATCGGTAACACAGGCAATCTTTTGCAGATCGGGTGTTTGCATGGGTTCATAGCGTGAAATTGCACCCTGCTGCAAGAGATGTTCATAAGCCTGACTGACATCGGGCACACTGAGGCGAAGGGTAGCGGTCTGTTCGATAGCAGGCACTTCAATTAAACGTATGGCGACATTGCCAGAGTCCAGCTCGGCGTAACCTTCGCCTTCTTTGCTAACGGCAAATCCGACCAGCTGCGACCAGAAATCACGCGCCTTTTTCAGATCAACGACCTGTAAATCAATATGACTGATACCATGAAACATCTATATTCTCCGTGGGGTGGGCTGTTTAATTATGGCATTTATTTATGATTATACTTTTTCATGGTCGTGACCATACACAGCAGGAACAGGCGCCAGTAAACACATAAAACGGGGGATTAACATTTGGAAAGACTAATCAGCCACCAAATCAGTGACTGATTAGCATCCTGGAATATGGTGGCTACACCGGGATTTGAACCTGGGACCCCATCATTATGAGTGATGTGCTCTGACCAACTGAGCTATGTAGCCGAAGTAATGCAGGGGCGAGATTTTGGGGGTTTTTGGCCTTTATGTCAAGGCAATGAAGGACCTGGATGAGCCCAAAATTCAAACCCGGAATTATTGAACACTGCCCTGTATTCAGTCCACAGACCAGGCCACCTTTCAACGTTATTCCCGATAAAGATAAACAAACCTGGCGCCAGGCAGCGTTTATGCCCCTGATACTCGTGATAACAGCAGAAGCCCGATGCGCCCCAATGACCTGCCTTAGACGTTAAAGCGGAAGTGCAGTATATCCCCATCCTTGACGATATATTCCTTACCTTCGACCCTGAGCTTACCTGCTTCTTTGGCACCCTGCTCACCGCCGTACTGGATGAAGTCGTCATAGGCCATGGTTTCGGCACGAATAAAGCCTTTTTCGAAATCGGTATGAATCACGCCTGCCGCCTGAGGTGCGGTAGCCCCGACTTTCACGGTCCAGGCGCGAACTTCTTTGACGCCGGCAGTGAAGTAAGTTTGTAGACCCAGCAGGCTATAACCGGCGCGAATAACCCGGTTCAGACCCGGCTCGTCCTGTCCCATTTCATCAAGAAATTCCTTACGCTCTTCTTCACTCAACTCCACCAGTTCGGCTTCGATGGCGGCACACACCGGCACCACGATGGCACCTTCTTTTTCAGCCAGTTCAACCACCTTATCGAGATAAGGATTGTTTTCAAAGCCGTCTTCGTTGACATTGGCAATGTACATAGTCGGTTTGATGGTAAGCAAAAACAGATCACGGATCAGCAGTTTGTCGTCGTCACTTAAATCCAGAGAGCGCACCATGTGGCCTTCATCAAGATGTGCTTTGACTTTTTCCAGCAGGGCGAGGCGTCTTTTCGCATCCTTATCACCCGACTTGGCGACCTTGCTGGATTTTAAAATAGCTTTGTCCACCGACTCCAGATCGGCCAGCCCCAGCTCGGTGTTGATGACTTCAATATCATTAATCGGATCCACCTTGCCGGCAACATGAATAATGTCGTCGTTTTCAAAACAGCGCACCACCTGAGCAATAGCATCGGTTTCGCGAATATTGGCCAGAAACTGGTTGCCCAGACCTTCACCTTTGGAGGCTCCAGCGACCAGCCCGGCAATATCGACAAATTCCATGGTAGTGGGAATAATTTTTTGTGGCTTAACGATTTCCGCCAGTTTATCCAGACGGGGATCGGGCATGGGCACCATGCCGACATTGGGCTCGATGGTACAGAACGGGTAGTTTTCAGCCTGAATTTCTGCTCTGGTCAGTGCATTGAATAAGGTGGATTTACCAACGTTTGGTAAACCGACTATGCCGCATTTGAAACCCATGTTTTCACCTTTGTAATCAATCTTTCAGATTTTTAAGACTGCTTTGCTACCCTGTTAACGGCTTTCTGTTTTTCAGGATGACCGGCTTCCCGGCAGGCCTCGCTCGCAATGACAAAAAAACATGAAATAACAAACAATATTATGAACTATGTAAACGATGCACTGCTTTTTCCCAGTTGCCCTCGGCCAACAGGGGCAATACTCTCAAAGCATCGCTCATTGAATCTTCAATAGCCATCTGCTCTTCTTTCGAAGGTTTGTGTAATACAAAATCGACCACTTTGTCTTTACTACCAGGATGACCGACACCGATTCTTAAACGATGAAAGTCCTTGCCCAGATGCGCAATAATATCGCGCAGGCCATTATGACCACCGTGCCCACCACTGCTTTTTAATCGTGTGGTACCTGCATCGAGATCAATTTCATCATGCGCCACCAGAATATTTTCAACGGGGATTTTATAAAAGCCGGCCAGTTTCTGTACTGCCTGACCACTGAGATTCATAAAGGTAGCCGGTTTGAGTAGCCAGATGTCCCGGCCTTCAAGATTGACCTTGCAGACGTCACCGGAAAATTTTGTTTCAGGACGAAAATGCGCGCCCTTGAGACGCGCAATTTCATCGACGAACCAGAACCCGGCATTATGTCGGGTCTGTTCATAATCAGCGCCTGGATTACCAAGACCTACAATCAGGTCGATATCTACGGTTTTGGCCGTCATCCAGTTTGGCTAAGATTACTCTTCGCCGCCTTCAGCGCCTTCTTCAGTTTCTACCACACCGCCTTTAGGTGGGTGAATAGAACACACAGCCGTGTCGTGATCAGCACCCTGTTTCAGAATCATAATTTCAACGCCTTTAGGCAGTTTAATATCTGACAGATGCAGGATGTCGCCACTGTTCATTGCTGACATATCTACTTCAATGAACTCGGGGATGTCTTTGGCCAGACATTCCACTTCGATTTCAACCATCATATGGCTAACCAGACCGCCCTGGGTTTTAACGCCAGGTGATTTTTCTTCGCCAATGAAATGCAGAGGAACGTGGATATGCATTTTAGATGTTTTATCAACACGCTGGAAATCCATGTGCATCATGTCCACTTTGTAGGGATGATGCTGGATATCACGCAGGATAACCTGCTCTTTTTTACCCGCGATGTTCAGATCCAGAACTGATGAATAAAAAGCTTCATCATCAACCACTGCACGTACATCTTTCTGCAACAGGGTTAAGTTAACGGGATCTTTTCCTGCCCCATAAACAATGGCAGGCATTTTTTCTGCGTGACGTAGGCGGCGGCTCGCACCTTTCCCCATATCCGTACGCAGTTCAGCATTCAATTCAATAGACATAATTTACTCCAGAGTAAACGTGTGTTCCTAGCGCGACCACAGGGAACACGGAAAAAAGAGCGCGAATTATACATGAAGACGAGCGAATCTGGAAATGGTTTAAATCGTAGCTGAAAATAGAAAAGTATTTGCAATCTCAGGGTTAAAAAGCCTGGATTGCCGCGTTACGCTCGCCATGACGGCGAGGTAAACACCAAATTAAAACTTAATCCATGTACATGGATGAAACCGACTCATCGCTGTGAATACGACGAATGGTTTCTGCCAGCATAGTGGCTATGGATAACTGACGAATCCGGCCACAGGCTTCTGCCTCAGGACTTAAGGGAATGGTATCGGTCACCACCAGCTCATCCAGATTGGACTTGGTAATATTTTCTATCGCCGGACCGGACAATACCGGGTGAGTACAGTAGGCTGATACGCTAATCGCACCATGCTCTTTCAGCGCGGCGGCGGCCTTGCACAGAGTACCGGCGGTATCCACCAGATCATCTACCAGCACACAGTTTTTACCTTCGACTTCACCGATGATATTCATCACCTGGGCCACATTGGCTTTCGGCCGACGTTTATCAATAATGGCCAGATCCGCATCACCCAGACGCTTGGCAATGGCGCGGGCACGCACCACACCACCTACATCCGGCGATACCACCAGCAGATCATTGTGACGCTGGCGCCAGATATCACCCAGCAAAATAGGTGAGGCATAGACATTATCCACGGGGATATTGAAGAACCCCTGAATCTGGTCAGCATGCAAATCCACGGTGAGAACACGGTCCACTCGCACACTGGCCAGCATATCCGCCACCACCTTGGCAGTGATCGGTACGCGAGCAGAACGGGGACGACGATCCTGACGGGAATAACCATAATAGGGAATCACAGCAATAACACGATCAGCTGATGCCCGGCGCAGGGCATCGACCATCACCATGAGCTCCATGATATTGTCATTGGTGGGCGAACAGGTTGGTTGCACAATATAGACATCGCGACCACGAACGGTCTCTTCGATTTCTACAAAAACCTCACCATCACTGAATTTTTCAACACTGGCTTTACCCAGATGAATATTCAGGTGGTCCGCAATGCGTTTGGCTAGTAACGGGTTTGCATTACCCGAAAATACCATCAACTCAGAATTGGCCTGGCTCACTGCTCACTTCGCTACTCGTTGTATGAAGAGGATGTGCTTACCTTTTGGGTAAACATTTTTATTAACACTATGATAGCTGTTAATAAGGTATATGGCTGGGCCGGGAGGATTACTCGCATCATCCTGATGCTCGCCCTTCGGGCCATGCTGCGCATGTTCTGGATTGTTCCTGACAATCCAGTCGAACCTGTTACGGTTCGCCTCCTCCCGGATCAGACTGCAATAATCTTTTTTATCTCGGCATTTGCCGGTAGATCATGACAGCTTTTTATATGGCTGGGCCGGGAGGATTACTCGCATCATCCTGATGCTCGCCCTTCGGGCCATGCTGCGCATGTTCTGGATTGTTCCTGACAATCCAGTCGAACCTGTTACGGTTCGCCTCCTCCCGGATCA
>JAOUMX010000150.1 GCA_029881275.1 Gammaproteobacteria bacterium
TAAAAGATAAAAGCTCACCTGGTTCGCAACAATCAGACGTCATCCCCTGGTTCGACCACCCTGAACGTAAAACAGAAAATACATCAATTATTTTTGGTCACTGGTCAACATTAACTGATCCCGGCAAAGAAAGGCTTTATCCTCTCGATACAGGTTGTTTATGGGGTGGAAAATTAACCGCACTTAAAATTGACCAACAGAATACAAGACAACGTATTTCTATTGAATGCCCGCAAGTCAAACCCATTGATTACGATCACGGCTTTAAACACAAAAAAATATAATTAGTTATTTTTTCGTTGGTAGCACCTTACCAAAAAACTATAGTTATTTTTTTCATCAGCCTCATGCTTTTGCTCTGATAAAATATCCCAGTCAGCAAGATTAAACTCAGGAAACCAGGCATCTCCTTCACACTCGGCATCAACATGAGTTAGATACATGCGGTCAGCTCTCGTCATCATCTGCTGATAAAAACTGGCACCACCAATAATCATGACTTCTTCAGCATCACCTGCGGCTTCAAGGGCCTGATCAATACTTCCAACAATAATAACCCCCTCTGCCTCAAACCCACCACGACTGATTACAATATTCTTTCGTTCTGGCAGAGGTCGACCAATTGATTCGAATGTTTTACGCCCCATTACCACAGGCTTTCCCATGGTCACTTCTTTAAAGTGTTTAAAATCTGCGGGCAAATGCCACGGCAATCCATTTTTACGACCAATGAGTCGGTTATTATCCATTGCAGCAACCAAAGATATAATCATTCAAACCCCATAAACCGCTTTTATAACAATGCTATTTAGTCTAATCCATATGCAATATATTAATTACAGCTGGTAACAGTTTCTCATTTCATACAAATCACAATAATTTATACTATATTAAGATATGACATCAGGCAGATGTGTTTATCTCAACAGGATACCTTAACTCAACATACTCGCCAATTAATACCAATGCTACTTTCACATGCGTAATATGGCAACTAAAAACATCAACAAGAAACCAGTTAAACTTTCCTTACGGCTAACCCTGCTCATTGCTATGATGACAATACCCTTAATCATCTCTGCAATAGGTGGTTATTATGTTTACAGCCAGATACAAAGCGCACTAGAAGATACTGCTGAAGATACTCTCTACGAGCTTATTCCTCTCAGCAATCTACAAATAGCTCTACTTGCATTTCAAATGCCTGCAAATGACTATCTTATTCATGGCAATATTAACGAAAGAGAAAATTATCGACAACTCGAAAAGAATACAATAGATGCATTTGTAGCCGTTCTTAATGCAAATCTTACCCCTGACCAGGCAACTGAAATAAACAAAGTTCAGAATCTCTGGCTAGAAATTAATTCTCTAGCAAAAAAAATACTCGTCACCCCTGACCCCGTCGGCAACAGCACCGCATCTATCGATATGGAAAAAATGGATGCACTGGTTGATGAGGCCAACATTATTATTAATTCACTAACAATCTACACGCTTTCTGAAATTGAAGATGAATTTGAAAAAATACATAAATCACAAAATCAGTTTAACCTTGGCGGTCTAATAGTAATATCCATATCATTATTACTTGCGTTAATCTCCATCTATCTGCTTAGAAACTTTATTACCATACCCATTAAAGATCTTGAAGACGGCACTAATGAGTTTTTACAGGGTAATCTAGGATCCGTAATCACAGTCCACAGAAACGACGAACTTGGACAGTTGGCTGCAACACTTAACGAAATGGCAACCTCACTTAACAATAGCCTTGAACTCAATAGCAAACGCACACAAGAATTAGAATTTGCAAATAAAAAAATACAAAATGAATCAGAAAACCACAAACAAACCGCCAGCAAAATGAAACGATTCATGCAGGCGATCGAAAAAACAGACGACTATATAATATTCACTGATATGAGAGGAGTAATTGAATACACTAACCCTGCCATACAAAAAGCAACAGGTTATTCTAAGGAAGAGCTCCTCAATACAAATGTAAATATTTTCAGGTCAGACAACCATGATAACGATTTTTACAAGAACCTGTGGGACACTATATTATCTGGCCAATCATTCAGAAATATCTTCATTAACAGAAAGAAAGATGGCAGTCTTTTCTTCGAAGAAAAAACAATAACCCCAGTTAATGATGATGCCGGAAAACTTCATTATGTTGCTACTGGTCGAGATATTACCGAACAAATGCAGACCCATGAGCAACTTCATTACCTTGCTCATCACGACGCACTCACTGGTCTTGGCAACAGAATCATGATGATGGACAGACTTGAACATGCTCTTGATTCTGCTAATCGCAATGAACACATGGTAGGCATACTATTTCTTGATCTTGACCGATTCAAAAATATTAACGACTCTTTAGGACATAGCGTAGGTGATCTACTGCTCAAGGAAATAGCTAAACGCCTCGAAGCAGCTGTACGTAGTAATGATATTATCGCCCGATTGGGCGGGGATGAGTTTGTTGTTATCGCTGAAAAAATAAATCACATAGATGATTTAATTATATTATCTGAACGTCTAATTAAAACCATCTCTACTAAAATAAATGTCAAAGATCATGAACTGTTTATAACAACCTCAATTGGCATGACCATCTACCCTCTAGATGATGACAATCCTGAAGGGCTTATAAAACATGCGGACTCCGCCATGTATACCGCCAAGGAAACAGGCAGAAATACTTATGCATTTTTTACGCAGGAAATGACCGATATAGCCAATGCCAGAATAAAACTTGAATCAGATTTAAGAAAAGCGCTTCATTCCAGTCAACTACTACTTTATTATCAACCAAAAGTTAACCTGAAGACAGGCACAATTATTGGCCTGGAAGCATTGCTACGCTGGCAAACTCCTGATAAAACAATTCATTCGCCTGCCAAATTTATACCTGTCCTGGAAGAAACTGGTTTAATACATGAAGTAGGTGAATGGGTTATTAAACAGGCCTGCCTGTTCATTAAAAAACTGGATGCAAGTGGATTCAACGATCTATCAATTGCAGTAAACCTATCTGCCAAGCAGTTTTCCCAAAACAACCTGATTGAAACTATTTCTGAAATTATTAACAACCATGATATCAATGGATCACGACTGGAGCTTGAAATAACAGAGAATTTACTGGTTGCCAATATAAATGAAGCATCAGAAACACTTTCATTACTCAGTAAATTAGGCATTCATATCGCAATAGATGACTTTGGTACAGGCTATTCGTCCCTGAGTTATTTAAAAAAACTACCTATTGATACTTTGAAGATTGATCGATCATTTGTAAAAGACATTGGTCATGATGAGGAAGATCAGGCCATAATTAGCGCTATCATTGGTTTAGCAAAAACTTTAAAGCTTAATATAGTTGCTGAAGGCGTCGAAACTCAGGATCAGCATGATTTTCTGGCACTCAATGACTGCCATATCATTCAAGGATTCTTCTACAGCCCCCCCCTACCTGAAGATGAAATCTTATCCTGGTTAAAGGATTATTCACAAACTTCAAATAATGCTCTCAAATAGAAATTGGAGCCTTAATATGCGGATGATGCTCATAATCTATTAATTCAAAATCCTCATATTTAAAATCAAAAATTGATTTAATTTCAGGATTAATTTTCATTTTTGGCAGTGAATAGGGCTGTCGGCTTAACTGCAAAGCTGCCTGTTCAAGATGATTATTATATAAATGCGCATCGCCCAGAGTATGAACAAAATCACCTGGTTTAAGTCCTGTCACCTGAGCCACCATCATGGTCAGCAATGCATAGGAAGCAATATTAAAGGGTACACCCAGAAAAATGTCGGCACTGCGCTGATATAACTGACAGGATAATTTCCCTTCCGCCACGTAAAACTGAAAAAAAGCATGACAGGGTGCAAGCGCCATTCGGCCCTGTTTTACATTTTCCTGCGGGCTAATACTTTCATCAGGCAAATCAGCCACATTCCAGGCAGATACAATAATACGGCGACTGTTTGGCTTTTCTTTTAATAACTGAATAACTTCAGAAATTTGATCGATATGATGTCCATTTGGTGCTGGCCAGTTACGCCACTGATAGCCATACACGGGTCCGAGAGCACCTTCATTGGTAGCCCACTCATTCCATATGGAGACACCATTATCCGTTAAGTATTTTGTGTTGGTTTCACCCTTCAGAAACCAGAGCAGTTCATGAATTATTGATTTAAGATGGCATTTCTTGGTTGTTACCAGCGGAAACCCCTCCGACAAATCGAATCGCATTTGATAGCCAAAAACCGATTTTGTACCAGTACCTGTCCGATCGCCTTTCTGACAACCATTTTCTTTTACATGTCTCATTAAATCTAAATATTGTTTCATACCTGACTCTGTTTATTTTTTTTAATTAAATATAAAAGATAAATTCCAAATAGAATCATTGGGATTGATAATTGCTGCCCTTTCGTTAACCAGCCAAATGCAATAAAACCAAGATGTGCATCCGGTGTTCTAAAAAATTCAGTAACAAACCGGAAACAACCATAAGCGATCATAAAAACTGCACTGACCATCATTCTTGGTGTTGATTTTGATGACACAAACCAGAGAATTATGAATAATAACAAACCTTCGGTTATAGCCTGATACAAAGATGAAGGATGTCGCGCAATATGATCACCAAAATCCATTGCCCAGGGAATATCTGATTCAGCTGCACGTCCCGGCAACTCTTTATTAATAAAATTACCAATACGCCCTGCACCCAGGCCTATTGGCACCATGGGCGCAATAAAATCACTAACCTGAAAAAAACTTTTACCTGTTTTTCTACCAAATAGATAAAGAGCTAAAAAGACACCCAGCATGCCGCCATGAAATGACATACCTCCTTGCCAGATCTTCAACAGAATAATTGGATTATCTACAAATGCTGAAAAATTATAAAATAAAATATAACCAATTCGGCCACCCAGTATGACACCGAGCGCACCATAAAAAATAACATCGGCAACCTCATCCCTGTTCCAGCCTGAATCAGGATTCTTTGATCGACTGTTACCAAGCCACCATGAACCGAGAAAACCAATTAGATACATCAGCCCATACCAGTGAACTTTGGCAAAACCGAGATCAATAGCAACGGGGTTTATTTCAGGATAATTTAGCATCTACGAATGGTATCAGAAATTTCAATTACTATAAGAATTGAAATTAAATTATTACAAATAATTATCATGTTCTGTAATTCAACAACAGAGATGCAACAATTTTTTGATGATATTTTGTCATCAGCCATAAAAAAAGCCCTGTATCAGTAAAGAAACAGGGCTTTAAAATCCAAGTCTGTCAGGTGTTTGCCTGTACAGACACACGCAATAGATAGTCGCGTAGCGACTGCTGAGGGATGTGGTGTATGTCGGTTTTACAGGCGCAAAAACCGTGTCCTGCTTTATTCGCGCTATCCCTCGGCAACTGCTCCGGCGTTGCTCTACCACCTACATCCATGGCGTGCGCTCACCCCTTCGGGTCTGTGGCACAAAGCAGCCACGTTAAACATCGCTCCGTTCTTGCGTGTGAAGAGGACACGCAAATAAGCGCGCCGACAGGCGCTCAAACCCCTTATGTTTTCACACACCCTTGCGGTAACAGTAGAAAATAATAGCCCACAAAAGAAAAACCCCGTGATGCCATACAGGCAACACAGGGTTTTTAAATTAAAGCCTGGCAGTGTCCTACTCTCACATGGGGAGACCCCACACTACCATCGGCGCTAAAGCGTTTCACTTCTGAGTTCGGAATGGGATCAGGTGGTTCCACTTCGCTATGGCCGCCAGGCAAACCGGTTATACTCTTCGAGCACTCTCGTGTCTCGCCGAGTTCAATTCAGATTCAAGTCAGGAACACAACATCTCTTTCTCAGAGATTAATTAAGCGTTACTCAACCAGGTCACTTGGGGTTATATGGTTAAGCCGCACGGGCAATTAGTACAGGTTAGCTTCATCCATTACTGAACGTCCACACCCTGCCTATCAACGTTGTAGTCTTCAACGGCCCTTTAGAGTCTTCAAGAGACTAGGGAAACCTCATCTTGAGGCCCGCTTCCCGCTTAGATGCTTTCAGCGGTTATCGGTTCCGCACGTAGCTACTGGGCAATGCCATTGGCATGACAACCCAAACACCAGTGGTGCGTCCACTCCGGTCCTCTCGTACTAGGAGCAGCTCCTCTCAAGTTTCCAACGCCCACGGCAGATAGGGACCGAACTGTCTCACGACGTTCTAAACCCAGCTCGCGTACCACTTT
>JAOUMX010000151.1 GCA_029881275.1 Gammaproteobacteria bacterium
GCGGGTGAACGACCAAAACCCAGGGGTTTGTCTGTGATTTCGAATTTATTAGCAACGACGCCGTCAACGGTTTGGAGAATCAGAGCCATTGGTTAACCTCATAATGATATAGCCTGCAAGTAACTATTAAGATTAGTGTCAACACTGAGTAAGCACAAGGTCTGAAACAATGAATTTATTGAAAATGCAGCTTAAAGGTTAATTAGACCTATAGGTACATAAAAAATATTGTTTATTCTAATATACTTATTATTTGAATTGAGTGTAAAATTGACATTTGTCATCTTTTGTCGACAACAAATCTATATAATCCCCAAAATTTTGTGGATATAACTTGAATTAGCACTGCATATTCTAGTGCGAATTTAATTACGTTTCACAGATTTTAGTTGTCGAATCGAACTGTTAACCTTGATCTAAGGCAAGTCAGTTCGCAGAAATAATGATAACAACGGTTTTATGAACTATATTTATGAGCTTATAGTTTTTTTTAATATAGTTATTAACCAAACTTACCCGGGGCAACCCGGTTCTAATAAAAACTTGAGGAGACTCGCCGTGCAAGCGTCGCTTGAACAAAAGTACAACTTCGATATCGTCAAATGGTTTACCGTTGCGTCGGTTATCTATCTGGTTGTAGGCACTCTGATTGGTGTTTACATTGCAGCTGAGCTGGCCTGGCCCGCTCTTAACCTGGATATAGCCGAAATCAGTTTTGGTCGCTTACGCCCATTACATACCAACGCCGTCATTTTTGCCTTTGGTGGATGTGCCCTGATGGCCACATCTTATTACTCGGTACAGCGCACCTGTGGTGTTCGTGTATGGAGTGACAAACTGGCGTGGTTTACCTTTATTGGCTGGAACCTGATAATTGTTTCTGCCGTTATTACTCTGCCTTTAGGTCTGACCCAGGGCAAGGAATACGCAGAACTGGAATGGCCGATTGATATTGCCATTGCGGTTGTCTGGCTGGCATACGGTCTTAACTTTGTTATGACTCTGGCCACTCGTAAGACATCACATATATATGTGTCTAACTGGTTCTTCCTGTCGATGATCATCATGATCACCTACCTGCATGTGGTTAACAGCCTGGCTATTCCCGTCAGCCTGTTCAAATCCTATTCAGTATATTCAGGTGTTCAGGATGCGATGATTCAGTGGTGGTACGGTCATAATGCGGTAGGTTTCTACCTGACGGCCGGTTTCCTCGGTATCATGTACTACTTTGTACCCAAGCAGGCAAATCGCCCTGTTTTCTCATACCGTCTTTCTGTTATCCATTTCTGGGCACTGACCTTTGGTTATGTCTGGTTGGGTGCTCATCATCTTCAGTACACTGCTCTGCCCGACTGGACCGGTTCTTTAGGTGCGGCAGTATCTCTGGCGATGATCATTCCTTCATGGGGTGGCGCAGTAAACGGCATGATGACCCTGTCAGGTGCCTGGGACAAGCTGCGTACTGACTATGTTATGCGCTTCCTGATTGTGTCACTGGCTTTCTATGCCATGTCGACTTTCGAAGGTCCTGTCATGTCAGCTAAAACAGTTAATGCTCTGTCTCATTACACTGACTGGACGGTAGGTCACGTTCACTCTGGTGCTCTGGGCTGGGTTGCCATGGTTGCCGCAGGTGCTCTTTATCATATGATCATGAAATTATGGCGCACAGAAATGTACTCAGCCAAACTGGTTAATCTGCATTTCTGGTTAGCAACAGTGGGTGCGGTTATTTACATCATCGCGATGTGGGTATCAGGCATCATGCAAGGTCTGATGTGGAGAGATTACGACGAGTTCGGTACTCTGACATACACCTTCGCAGAATCTGTCGCAGCTATGCACCCCTACTATGCGATGCGTGCTGTAGGTGGTCTGATTTACTGGACTGGTGGTGCTGTGATGCTTTACAACACTATTATGACAATCCGTCAGGCAACGGCTGCGCGTAGTGCTAGCCCTGCTGCTGCAACGGCCTAACGGAGGAGAATAAGAACAATGGCTGATCAAATCCATTCAACAAAATTACAGGATAAAATTGAACGTAATGTTTTCCTTATGCTGATCGCAACAGCCCTGCTGTTGACGGTTGGTGGTCTGGTAGAAATCGTTCCGTTATTTTATCTTGATGAAACTATGGAACATAACCAGCACAAAGAAGTGCTGTGGCAACGCCCCGATGGCCAGACAGTTAATGACTGGCAGGCCGGTGAAGGTGTTCGTCCCTATACTCCATTAGAAATAGTCGGACGTGACATTTATGTGCGTGAAGGTTGTTACACCTGTCATTCACAAATGATTCGCCCGTTCCGTGATGAAAAAGAACGTTATGGTCACTACTCTCTGGCGTCAGAATCCATGTACGACCACCCTTTCCAATGGGGTTCAAAACGTACCGGTCCTGACCTGGCTCGTGTTGGAGGCAAGTACTCGGATGACTGGCATTACCGTCATTTAAGAGCACCTCGTGATGTTGTTCCTGAATCAGTGATGCCTAATTATCCCTGGTTAGAGAAGAATGCAATTGATGCAGAACGTGTTACTAAAACGATGGAAGCCATGCGTATGCTGGGCACGCCATATACTGATGCGGATATTGCATCTGTTGCAGAACAGGTCAAAGGTAAAAATGAACTTCATGCGATCGTTGATTACCTGCAGGTTCTGGGCACCATGGTTAAGTTTGACGAAACCAAGGACTACCGTTAATTATGCTGGAATACTTCCATACAGACTGGGCAGCCATGACACTGAATGATTGGGCGGGAATGATCATTACAGTGGGTGTGTTTGTCCTGATGATATGGGCTTATGTACATGTATTTCATCCAAAGAATAAAGAGAAACTTGAATCCATGCGTCATATTCCACTGGATGATGACGATGAAGATTCGGAGGACACTAAATAATGAGTGACGAAAAAAATCCATTTCCCGGTGAAAATAATACCGGACATGTGTGGGATGATTCTCTACGTGAATTGCTTAATGAGCCCCCAACCTGGTGGCGCATAGGCTTTCATGCCAGCTGGATCTTTGTAGTAATTTACTGCATTCTGTATCCTGCATGGCCCCTGCTGACAACCTCGACTAAAGGTGTTTTAGGCTGGACTTCATTAGATGAATACCGTCAGGACCTGAAAGCCATAGAAGAAGTTCGTGGTCCTTATGAGACAAAACTGAAAGGTATGCCTGCAGCTGCTGTACTGGCTGATGAAGAGCTGTCTAATTATGTAGTTCGCTCTGCCAAGGTATTGTTCGGTGATAACTGTTCAGCCTGTCATGGTGCAGGTGGTCAGGGTAATGTTGGTTTCCCTGTACTGGCCGATGATGACTGGTTGTATGGTGGCACTATCGATGATATCGAAATGAGCATTAACATGGGTCGTAAAGGTATGATGCCTGCTCAGTCTGCTATTGTGAACAGTGCAGAAGCTGACAAACTGGCCAATGCTATTCTAACGGGTCAAATTGCCAGTGAACCTCTGTTCATGGAAAAAGGCTGTGTCGGTTGTCATGGTGTTGATGGTAAAGGTATGGCGGCTCTGGGCTCTGCTAACCTGATTGATGGTATCTGGCGCTTTGTCGCAGAAGATCAGTTATACAGCATCAAACATACGATTATGCACGGTGTTAATGACCCATCAGATCCCAAAACACGTAATGCTGAAATGCCAACCTTTGGTGGTACCAAGCTAAGCGAAACTGACATTAGAAAACTGGCTGTTTATGTACATAAACTGGGCGGTGGTCAGTAAATAGTTTTATTTATACGGGGCACATTCAGTGCCCCGCTTTTCCCCTTGGAGTAATCAATGGATGCAACAGCAATTGCAGCTATTCTGAGTGTTGTGGGTACCATCATTGTCGGTACAGTGTTAACCATACGCATTGGTAAGCTGATAAAAACCACACAGTCTGAAGACTAAAACTGTAAATATTAAGGGGGCATTTAGCCCCCTTTTTTATCTGTTCAGAAGTTAAAAGCCAATTAGAATCGGCTAATATATGTTATGATTCAGGGTTAAGATTTGGCTGGTAAAACACATTTAAATTTTCAGGTAAACCGATTTATCTAATCACGTTTACAGGTACCAATAGTGGAAAAAGTGACACAACTAGATCAATCGCATGTAGATGAGCTTTATGCAGAAGCGAGTTACTGGCATGTTAATACGGGTGATGAAGTTATTCATGCCAAACGCATGCAGGGACGTTTTCGTCGCATTAAGTGGTATACCGCGACTGTCTGGTTAATTTATTTCTTTGGTCCCTATCTCCGCTGGGGAGACCGTCAGGCTGTACTGTTTGATATTCCCAATCGTAAATTTCATATATTTGATATTACTATCATGCCGCAGGATGTCTGGTTGCTGGCAATGATTCTGTTATTCTTTGCCATCATGCTGGCCGCAGTAACGTCTATTGCGGGACGCGTGTTCTGTGGTTATTTCTGCTTTCAGACCATCTGGACAGATATTTTTACCTTCATTGAAGAAAAACTGGAAGGCCCACCCGCAAAACGTCACAAGCTGGATAAAGCGCCCTGGACATGGGATAAAATTAAAATAAAAGCCATCAAACACGCGCTCTGGCTATTAATTGGTGTTATTACCGGAATTGCTTTTACCACCTGGTTTACCGATGCTTATCAGATCTGGGCTGAGTATTTCACCTTACAGGCCAGCTTGATTGCCTGGACATCCGTACTGATGTTTACCCTGGGCACTTATATACTGGCAGGCTTTATGCGTGAACAAACCTGTTTCTGGTTATGTCCCTATGCCCGCATACAGGGTGTTATGTATGATATACAAACAATATTGCCGACCTATGATATCAATCGTGGTGAACCACGCGGAAGACTGGTTAAAGGTAACACGGTCGAAGGTAACGGCGACTGTATTTCATGTAATCAGTGTGTGGCGGTTTGCCCAACCGGTATAGACATACGTCATGGTCAGCAGGAAGGCTGTATTACCTGTGGCCTGTGTCTCGATGCCTGTGATTCAGTCATGGATAAAATTGGTAAACCCAGAGGTTTGATACGTTACTCATCCCATGAAGAACTGGAAGGGAAAAAACCACAGCCATTATATAAGCGCCCGCGTGTCATTATTTATTTTTCTATTATGCTAATAGCAGCATCAGGATTATTATATGGCCTGACCAATCTCGGAACCTTTGACTTAAAAGTTATCCACGAAAGGCAACCTCTGTTTGTTAGATTGAGTGATGGCTCCATTCAGAACAAATACATCCTGAAAATTCTGAATAAAACAGATAAGGACATGCATATCAGTATTGATGTCGATGGTCCTGATAATCTAACCACACAGGGCGTAAAAGAAAAAACACTTTTACCCAGTGGCAAACTTTCCAGTTTTATTGTTTTTGTGCGCATCCCCAAAAACAATCTCGACAGTGACAGAACGCCACTTTATTTTACTATTCACTCATATGAATCCTTTGATGACAATATTAATTATCAAAGCATGTTTTACGCTCCCAGAATCTAAACAGGATTTCTTTCATGGCAAATAATCAATCAACTTTTACAGGCATTTCACAGGACAATCCTAAAGCAAGCAAAAACCCGTGGGTTATAGGGCTGCTATCATTAATCGTGATTGTTTTACTGGTAAACATTACATTTATTACACTGGCATATGTAACCAATCCAGGCCTGGTAACAGAAAACTATTATGAAAAAGGTCAGGATCTCGAAGAAACTATTATCAAGAGAGCAACTGCTCGACAATCACTTGGCTGGTCGTATTCTACCGATTTCCCAATACAACCTGTCATTTATAAAAATGAAACCTACCGTTTCAATATTGTTGATAAAGCCGGTGTACCCTTAAGTAATGCAGATGTTATTTTAAAAGCCTATCGTCCATCTGATGCAACAGCTGATTTTATCGTTCCCATGAACGAGCCTAATCCCGGAATGTATGAAGCTATTGTTCAGTTTCCATTAAAAGGCATGTGGGATATAACCATCAAAATAAGTCATGGTCAGAATGATTATGATTTTACACGACGCGCCAGTGTGGTAACTGAATAACTATTTTATGACTCGTCAGCACCACTCTGACAGAGGATGTTTTCATTGTGGCCTGCCTGTTCCCTCAGGGCATCATTTTGACACCGAGATTGAAGGACAGGTAAGAGAATTTTGCTGCCTGGGTTGCCAATCTGTCTGTAAAATTATTTATGATTCTGGATTACAGGGCTTTTATCAACGCACCCCAGAAGGCCAGTTATTAGCCCCCCCCCCCCCACCCCCCACC
>JAOUMX010000027.1 GCA_029881275.1 Gammaproteobacteria bacterium
TTCCTGTAAATCAGTTACCGTATCCGACCTTTCTCTGAGAACAACACCCGCCTGGAAAGCCCCCCCTACTTCTAGCTCAGTACACCAGCGAACATTACCCGTCAGAAAAAATCTTTTGTTAAGAGACTTTAAGGTAACCCACATATCCAGGACGCTATCTTTCTTAAGTGGATAAGAAAACACAATCTTAATACCAGATGTAGAGATATCAATTGCTGAACTATCTATGGTTTTACCCAACAATCCTGGATTTTCAGAAGAAAAAATAATTTGCAAACTCAAATCCCCAGGCGCTTGAAATCGCGTATCCTGACGACGCTCACTAAAATCAACCATACACCACTTGCCCTTATATTTACCTATTATTACTTATATAGGCGTCTAATTATTATCGTCCTGACTTTCCTCATGACTTGTTTCCAGTAATATAGCTGAATCTTCATCCAATATTTCAGCTTTTTCAATTTTTTCAAAACGGTTACTAATTTTTCTGGCCGATGTATTTACATCTTCAACATCTTTCTGAGCCTGATGTATATGCTTACTCAAATTACCCATTCTAACCTTGAATCTATCGAAATCCCTTGATAAAGCGACCAAATGATCCTGAATGATATGCACCTGTCTACGGGTTGCAGAATCTTTCAATACCGCTCGGGCAGTAGTCAGTACAGCCATCAACGTGGTGGGTGACACCAACCAGACTTTTGCCCTCTGTGCCTCCTCTACAAGATCATAGAAATGAGCATGAATCTCAGCAAACACTGCTTCGGCGGGTATGAACATAACAGCGCCGTCTGTTGTTACCCCTGGCAAAATATATTTTCCGGCTATATCCTTAATATGTTTACGAATATCCTGTTTAAACTGACGTTCTGCTGCCAGTCTATCCACATCAGTGACATGAATATCAGTCATCTGACGATATGACTCCAATGGGAACTTTGAATCGATCCCAATATTCCCCGTAGGCTCGGGTAAAAACAACATACAATCTACCCGGGTATCATTTGGTAAACTGTACTGAAACTTGAAACTACTTTCTGGCATGACATTCCTGACCAGTGCTGATAGCTGTACTTCACCAAATGCACCCCTTGAACGCTTATCCGCTAACACCTCTTGTAGACTGACAACATTACCGGATAATTCAGCAATTTTTTTCTGTGCTTCATCAATCAGCGCCAGCCTTTTTAATACATCCGTAAATGTTGCCGTTGTTTTCTCAAACCCCTCACTTAACCGTTTTTCAACCTGACCACTGATATCTTTTAATCGCTGATCCGTTGTTTGTGACAACGCATCCATGCGCTTACCTAGCTCTTCGCCATAACGGGTTAAAGCATCGGTTACCTGCTGTTGCACATTGGTCATTCCCTGAGTCAAATTATCCTGTTGTATTTTTAGTGTTTCTAACTGGCGTTCTTCAAAGGACTGCCTATGCTGATGTAACGTACTTTGCAGGCTTTCACTAAACCGTGAAAAACGTTCTGCCTGGTGTTCGATCATTTCCCCCAGACGTCGCTCCAGATTCTGCTGTAGCTCTGCATGCCTTTCCAGCTGCTGTTCACGTGCCTTTGTTAATTCTTCACGTACTTCACTGGTAGAATCTGACCCTCTGGAATAATAATAATTAATTTCTAAGGACATACGATTGAGTTTAATAATTAACACTATAACGGCCACGACCAGCACTATTGATATAGCCAGTGATAACATAACAAGAATATCCATGTTCATATAATAATCTTTGTAATTTGGTTGAATGAATTGATTATGACATAATTCCATAGCAATACTGCAAGAACCCGTACCCATTTGAATTGTATTTATGTCTCATATTTTACTAACCGGCATAGTTGTACTTGATATTATCAACACTGTAAGCTCGTACCCTGAGGAGGACAGCGAAACGCGCGCACTATCTCAGGAAATAAGACGTGGCGGCAATGCATCCAACACCGCAACCGTATTAAGCCAACTTGGCCATGATTGTGTTATAGCATCTACCCTGTCTAATGATCAGTCAGGCCAGTTCCTTCTTAAAGACCTTCATCAGAATCGCATTCAGATTGATACATCTTTTTGCTTGAATAGATATACCACACCAGTCTCGTATATCACACTAAACAATAACAATGGATCTCGAACTATTATTCATTATCGTAACTTACCTGAATTAACATTCAATCAATTTGACTCAATCAATCTCGAGAAATATAACTGGCTTCATTTTGAAGGCAGAAATGTTGATCAAGTCCATGAAATGATGAAAAAAGCGAAATCTTATAATAAAACCATATCTCTAGAAGTAGAAAAAGAACGAGACAATATCAATATACTACTACCGCTTGCAGATATTATTTTCTTTTCCAGACCATTTGCCCGATTACACGGATTTAAAAATGCACAACAGTGTTTAAAATATTTCAATTCAATATATCCGGACAAATTGTTAATCTGCACCTGGGGTACTGACGGCGCTTTTGCCATGCAAGATAATAATGAATATTCAAGCCATGCATTTTATGTTCAAAAATCAGTAGATACCATTGGTGCAGGCGATACATTCATTGCAGCTTTCATACACGCGCACTTAATTAATTCTACTACGTCTGACTCACTTATTTACGCGTGCCGCCTGGCCGGATTAAAATGCTCTCAAAATGGTTTTAATAATCTGGAAAATATTAATGTCTAATAAGCTATGCCATATAAATGATCTAAGTGACCCGGGAGCTATGGGTTTTGACACTGAAACACCGATATTCATTGTCAAAAAAGACAGTCAGGTTTACGGTTATATCAATAAATGCCCACATGCCGGTGTCAATCTTGAATGGCAGGACCATGATTTTCTCAATCTTGATAAAACATTTATTCAATGTTCAGTACACGGTGCCATTTTCAGTATTGAATCAGGCTCTTGTATTCATGGGCCATGCAATGGTGCAGGACTCATTCCCGTCGATTTACTGGTAGATAAAAATGGCAATATCAGTATCAGTCTTAGTGATGATTAAACCTGCCCACAACAACGTTTGAATTTTTTACCACTACCACATGAACACATAGCATTACGGGGATTTTTTTTATCCGTGATAATATCGCCATCCACATATAACCATCGATCCTGATCATAAATAAATCGACTGGATTCATGAACCTGGCTCATTTTCCCCGCAGCCTCATAGCTGGCAATAAACTCAACTAAACCACGCTGATCTCCCTTAGCTCCCGCCTGAGTTCTACATATCGTTAATCCCTTCCAGCTAATCTTCGTCGCATCCAGATTTAAAGCTTCCGGTCTGGTTTTTTCACTCCAGGTTGCCAGCAAATAATCCTTCTGTGCTAATACATAGGCAGTATACCGGGACCTCATCAGTGCCTCAGCGGTTGGCGCATGCGTGACACCGAAAATATATTTCAAACAGCAGTTTTCTTCCTCAAGTCCACTACCACAGCGGCATAATTGCCTATCAACCATCTAAATCTACACCTCTAAATATCTGTTTTTATTTAAATTAATCAATCTGCAATAAGTTATATCATTATATAAATATCTTAACGAAACACTAATATTGACAAATTTGTTCTTTAGTATTATTGTAAGTAAACGATCACTAACATGATCCATACATTATTTTACACTACATAAATTAGGAGATGCCTCCATGAGTTTCGATGCTGAATTAGATGCGAAAGGCCTGAACTGCCCACTTCCAATTCTTCGTGCCAAAAAAGCCATTGGTGAATTATCAAGCGGCCAGGTTTTAAAAATTGTTGCAACTGATCCTGGTTCAGTTAAAGATTTTGAAGCTTTTTGTAAACAGACTGGTAACCAGTTACTTTCAAGCGCTGAAGCTGGTGGTGCTTTCGAATTCATGATCAAAAAGTCTTAATTGATTTCTGAAAAGCAGGTTCTGCATAGAACCTGCTTTTTTAATAAGTTATGCAGGAAGCCTCAACTACAAAACGACTATCTGCAGAAGACCGCAGAGCCTCAATAATTGAAGCGGCCAAACATCTATTTGCACGCAGTGGGTTTCATGGCGTGTCCATTGATCAAATCGTCAAGGAAGTTGGCGTCAGCCCAGCCATCCTTTACCGACACTTCAAGTCAAAAGAAGAATTATACGAAGCAGTACTACATGAATTTTCATGCACTCGTGAAAGTTATGTAGAAACTGTGGTTGCAGATGACATCGGCTTCGAGCAAGTGCTTCGTGGTATGACCAGAGTATTTGTTACCAGTATTATAAATCAACCTGATTTATTAAAAATGGAAATGCATTCACAACTTGAAGGCCATGTTGCTAGCCAGGAGTTTTTTCTTAATCGATGGAAAAGCTTTACTGACTACATAGAATACAATCTGACCGAATTAATTAATCAGAAAAAAATCCAGCCTATGAATGTTGAAGCTGCATCGCTGATATATCAAGGCATGATTCGAGAAGTACTATTACTTAAATGTTTGCGCTCAACAAACCGTCTGATAGAAATGACAATTGACGAAATTGTAGATGAAATAATTAACCTTTTTCTGAAAATAATTACTCCTGCATAATTTTTGCCTGTTATTTTTTATTTTTTATTATTTCGGGCAGAAAAAACTCACTTACCAGAACATTTCTCTTATACAAACTAAAAACAGAACGCCTTCCAGGAATTAATTCGTTATTCGTGTTACCCGTCCAGCTATAACACGGATGATCTGGACTTAAAGTAGTCACTTCCATGGCACCCCTGGTAATACATTTATTTGAGAATAGAACAGCACCCAATGGTTTATTACCTAATTTTGACAGCCTTCGCAATGGACCGATCAATGTTGTCATAGGAATCACAGATCGCGCATATACCCATGGTTTATCACCACAATATAACAATACCTGTCTTATAATTGCATGACTACGATAACGCAAACCCAGCAACTGTATTTCATCAGGTGTAGGTGTGGTACGTGTTTCCGACAAAACTTCTACTCGAAATTTTTTATCACAGGCATCAATAATTTTGGCCGTTAATGAAGAGTTATCATATAACCACAATTTAAATTCATCAGGAACCCTGGCTTTTAAGCACTGCTTACGACTACACCAGTTGAGTCTTGTTCTATAACCTGACATTTTACTATTTTTAATCTCTAAATAATAAAGATCGACAAAAGCCTATCCAACTTCGCCGTACTTATCTGATTTACCTAACCAGCGCCTTATTATCAAAGGCACTCGCTCTGAATGATTACTTAACATTTCCATTGCAACTTTTTTTACATCATCAATCATATACTCATCCCTTAAAATATCCGCTATCCTGAATTCCATTTCACCTGTCTGCCTGGTACCTAAAACCTCGCCTGGACCTCTTAACTCAAGGTCTTTTCTAGCTATATCGAAACCACTATTATACTCTCTCATAATCGATAATCGTTGTTTTGCCTGCTCACCCAAAGGTTTTTTATACATTAAAAGACAATGACTGGCATCACTCCCTCGGCCAACACGTCCACGTAACTGATGTAATTGCGCTAATCCCAGCCGTTCCGCATTCTCAATAATCATTAATGTGGCGTTTGGAACATCAAGCCCAACCTCAATTACTGTAGTCGCCACCAGCAAATCGATAGCACCTTCCTTAAATAACTGCATAGTTTGCTGCTTATCTTTTACATGCATTCTTCCATGAACAAGGCCGACTTTTAATTCAGGTAATAATGCCTGCAATAAAACACATGCATCTTCAGCTGCCTGACACTGTATTGCCTCGGATTCTTCTATTAGTGTACAAACCCAGTAAATCTGATTACCATCTTTAGACGACTTTCTGACGCTTTCTATCACTTCTGCTCTTTTATCATCCGATAAAACTGCCGTTTTAATTACTGTTCTACCCGGCGGCAACTCATCTATTACTGAATAATCCAGATCTGCATATGCAGTCATAGCAAGACTTCTTGGAATAGGCGTTGCAGTCATGATTAATTGATGCGGTGTATTTTTTCCCTGCACTCCTTTTTCTCTCAATGCCAGACGTTGGTGCACGCCAAATCGATGCTGTTCATCAATTACAATTAGAGCAAGACTTTTGAAATTAACATCTTTCTGAAATAATGCATGCGTACCAATCACCATTTTTGCCTGCCCTGAATCAATCTGCTCCAATACATGCTCTCTGGCTTTACCCTTTATTTTACCACTCAGCCAGACAACATTAATCCCCAATGACTGAAACCAGCTGGTAAAACTCTGGTAATGTTGCTCAGCCAAAATCTCTGTGGGCGCCATCATAACGGCCTGATATCCGGCTTCAATGGCCTTTAAACAAGAAATAGCTGCAACGACTGTTTTACCCGACCCCACATCACCCTGAACTAGTCGCATCATAGGCTTTGTATTCTCAAGATCTTTCAGAATAATATCAATTACTCTGTGTTGTGCATCAGTCAACCGATAAGGCAAGCAATCAATAAAATCACTAATTATTTTATTTTCAGAATGAATAACAATCGAATTTTGTTTATTAACCTGATTTCGAATAAGTAATAAACTCAAATGTTGCGCTAATAACTCTTCAAATGCCAGACGCTGCATTGCAGGATGTTGACCGCTAGCCAAACTACTTTGATCAGCTTCCGGTGGCGGCCTATGCAAATACCTGATTGCATCCGACAATAATGGCATCTTATATTTTTCTAAAATATTGTCAGGCAGTAACTCCTGTAAATAATTGCCCGCCTCTAGAAAATTAACAGCCTGTAGAGAAATCTTTCTCAACAAAGACTGGTGCACACCTTCAGACGATGGATACAACGGTGTTAATGAGTCTTCTAATTGAGTTTCCAGGTCGGATATAATCTGAGTTTCAGGATGTATGATTTCTACTGATGTTGATCCAAATCGAACATCGCCATAACACCTCAGCCGAACACCTTTGGATAAACGCTCCTGCTGCTGTTTATTAAAGTGAAAAAATCGCATTAAAAGACTGCCCGTTCCATCCGACAAATGGCACAATAACATTCTTCGATTTTTTCCTTTTCGGGTAAATGCTACCTCAGTATATTCAACATATCCCTCTACTACAGCTGACATACCCGGACGAAGCGCACCAATAGCTACTATTTTAGTTCTATCTTCATAGCGATATGGCAAGTGAAACAAAACATCATGAATGGTTTCTATACCAAGCTTCGACAGCTTTTCAGCAACTCTAGGGCCAACACCTTTTAGACTTAAAACTGATGAAATCTTATCCGCAGAAAAATTGGACACATTTATTTCGGTTTTAAATTATTTACTCAGGACCAGAACGGCATCCATTTCTACAGCAGATGCCTTTGGCAACGCCGCAACCCCGATAGCTGCACGTGCAGGATAAGGCTCAGTAAAATATTCAGCCATAACTTGATTAACTGTTGGGAAGTTATTTAAATCCGTGAGAAAAACATTAAGCTTTACTATATCGCTAAACTCTCCTCCTGAAGCCTGCACAATGGCTAATAAGTTTTTAAATACCTGATGAATCTGCTCTTCTACACTACCTTCAAGCAGCTCCATTGTTGCTGGCACTAAAGGAATCTGTCCTGATATATATACAGTATTATCCACCTTAACAGCCTGTGAATATGTTCCAATCGCCTGGGGTGCTTTATCTGTATTAATAATTTCTTTTTTCATTGTCACTCTTCTTAATAATTAATTACGCCAAATCTTTAAAACTGCAGGAACACTTCTAAGTCTACGCATTATTTTTGCAAGATGACTTCTACCTTGTAATGAAATTAAAAATGATATCGTCGTCATTACGCCATCTTTATCTTCTACTTCAACATGCTCTATGTTAGCCGATTCATCGGATATGATAGTTGCCAGTCTTGCAAGCACTCCTCGCTCATTGCGGACATCCAGATAAACCATACATGAAAACTCATTTTTAACTTCATCAGCCCATTTAACATCAATTGTTCTATCAGCGACTCTTTCCGTGGTAATATTCTTACAGCCTTCCTGATGAATAACAATACCACGGCCTTTACTAAGAATGCCCACAATATGGTCACCAGGTATTGGATAACAACATTTTGCATATGAAACCACCATTCCTTCTGTGCCTCTAATATCAAGAGGTGTTAATGATTTCATTTCTGATGGATGTTTATCCTCTGCAGATTCATCCTCAGGGAACATACGTCGCACTATCAGGCTGGCAGGGCGATTACCCAGCCCTACATCTTCGAGCAACTGATCAACCGTGTTATAACCGTATTCTTTCAGTAACTCGCTAAACGTTTCATCCTTTAAATCTTCAATTTCTTTATTCCTGTCACGTAAATAACGTGACAATAAACGACGCCCCTGCTTTATAGCCTCATCGGAACGCATATTTTTTAAATAATTTCGAATGTTCGTTCTTGCTTTTGCAGTTACAACATAATTCAACCAGGCAGGATTAGGACGCGAAGCAGCAGAGGTTATGATTTCAATTGTCTGACCACTATATAACGGTGTATTCAAAGGTGCGAATCGATGGTCGAGTTTACACGCGACACAGGTATGCCCAACATCGGTATGCACTGAATAAGCAAAATCAACCGGCGTTGCATTACGTGGCAGCTTTACAATATCACCACCCGGGGTATACACATAAAGCTCATCCGGAAACAAATCAACTTTTACATTTTCGAGAAACTCGACTGAGTCTCCCGCACTTTGCTGCATTTCCAGCAGCCCTGTTAACCACTCACGTGTTCTGGCATGAACATCAAAAACACCATTTTGCTCGCCTTCTTTATATAACCAATGAGCTGCAATTCCTGACTCCGCAAACATATCCATTTCTGAAGTTCTAATCTGCACTTCCAGCGGAATACCATGGGGTCCAAACATAACTGTATGCAACGACTGATAACCATTTTCTTTTGGAATGGCAATATAATCCTTAAATTTACCAGCCACCGGTTTAAATAAATTATGAACCAGGCCCAGAACACGATAGCAATCATCAACAGTGTCAACAACAACGCGTATCCCATAAACGTCAAAAATATTTTTATAGGCCAGATTCTTTTCCTTCATCTTCCTGTACAAACTAAATGGATGTTTTTTTCTTGCCTTTAGGCCTGCCTCAATCCCCATTTCCTTGAGTCGATTTGTCAGGGCCGTGTGAATTTTATTTATTACTTCTTTTCTATGACCACTGGTATGAGAGATCATATTCTCAAGCACTCTGTATCGCATTGGATACATGGCCCGAAACCCAAGGTCATCCAGTTCCTGTCTTAAGGTATTAATCCCTAACCGATTAGCAATTGGCACATATATTTCCAGCGTTTCCCTTGCAATACGACGTTTTTTTTCTGGCCGCATCACTCCAAGCGTACGCATATTATGCAATCTATCCGCCAGCTTTATCATAATAACGCGGATATCACGTGTCATCGCCAATAACACTTTCTGAATATTTTGAGCCTGTTGCTCTTTCTTATTTTTAAATTGAATATGAGTAAGCTTACTAACACCATCTACCAGCTCAGATACATCCTGGCCAAAATGTTCAGCAATACTTTCTTTGGTAACTTCAGTGTCTTCTATTACGTCATGCAAAATCGCAGCAGCAATACTTTTTGAATCCATGTGCATTTCTGCCAGTATCCTGGCGACGGAGATAGGATGATAGATATAAGGCTCACCGGTTTTCCGGTATTGCCCTTCATGTGCCTGAGCACTGAACAGATAGGCGTTATAAATCTCCCTCACCTGCTCCTCATTCATATAATCTTCGACAATTTGACAAAGATCAGAAATCAGGAAACGGGAGGGATCCTCATATAAATTGGCTTTGTTCTCTGTGATTTTCTCTGGGTTGATAACCATGTTCATTCAGTTTTATGCACATGTACAGACAACAAATTTTCAGGTTTTAACAAATAATTGAATTGATCAAATTTAGAGAAATATCTAAAAGATCGCTTCATGGATTTATAACTCCTGAATAATCTCTTCTTCCGAAATACCGCCTTCAATAGCATGTTCCTTCGCCGAAATATCATTAAGTATTTCAGGGCCTACTTTACCTTCTGCTATTTCTCGTAAGGCCAGTACGGTTGGCTTATCATTATCAAGTGAAACAAGCGCTTCAGCACCCATAGCTAATTGACGCGCACGTTTTGATGCAACCAGCACCAGGTGAAAACGGTTATCCACATTTGGCAGACAATCTTCTACTGTTAAACGGGCCATTCTAATTCCTCTTAATTAAGTAAATCTATTAACAACTTTTCAAGGCTGTGTTCCTGACGCATTTGTCGCAAACCATTCACCTTTATAATACATTGCAATTCTTTTAGCGCCTGATCAAAATCATCATTTACGATTAAATAATCAAACTCTGCATAATGTGACATTTCATTTACGGCATCCTGCATTCGCCGATCAATGATTTCTTCATTATCCTGCCCACGATTCTTTAGTCTATCCCTGAGGGCTTCTCTGGATGGAGGCAAAATAAATATGCTCTGACTTTCCTGCATCAGGCGCCTGACCTGTCTTGCACCCTGCCAGTCAATTTCAAGAATCACATCTTTACCGCCTAACAATTGCTGCTCAACATGCTTCTGTGAAGTACCGTAAAAGTTATCAAATACCTTCGCATGCTCCAGGAACGCACTATGTTCCACCATGGAAAGAAAGGCATCCTTATCCAGAAAATGATAGTCCACCCCATCCACTTCACCGTCTCGTCTAGCTCGAGTCGTATGCGAAACAGAAACAACAACATTATCCATATTAGAAACCAGCGCTCGTACCAGGCTGGTTTTACCTGCTCCGGACGGGGCAGATATTATGTATAGAGTACCTTTGCTCAAGCATCAATCCAGTATTCATTGATAATTAGGCAAGAATAACCCATTTCTGCTTAAAGATGGAGTAAAAGCAAATGATTTAACGGCCAAAATCAGCCGTTAACTCTTAAAAACTCCATAAAATCATGCCCCTTAAGCACTCAGCCTAACTGGCTGACGCCGTGAACCCCATTTACCAGCCTTTGCCTCAAAACGGCCGGCCAATGGTGTGCCGCATTTAAGACAACACCCATTGCCATCCAGATTCCAGTCACTAAGCTCATACCAGTCACGTCCAATAAGAATATCACCACACTGATGGCAATAGGTACTTTCACCTGTTTTGTCATGTACATTTCCTGTATAGGCATACCTGACACCATTTTCCATGGCTATGTTTCGTGCACGAGTCAATGTCAATGATGGGGTTGACGGTATATCCATCATTTTCCAGTCAGGGTGAAATGCCGTGAAATGCATGGGTACATCAGGGCCCAGCGACTCGACAACCCAGCGGGTCATTTTTTGCAGTTCACTGTCTGAATCATTCTTACCGGGTATCAGTAGAGTAGTTAGTTCGAACCAGACATCTGTTTCATGCTTTAGATATAGAAGACCATCCAGCACGGCCTGCAAATGACCACCGGTTAACCTATAGTAAAAATCCTCAGTAAAGGCCTTCAAATCAACATTGGCCGCATCCATAGCATTATAAAATTCAACTCTGGGCTTATCACAGATATAGCCTGCAGTCACTGCAACGGTTTTTATCCCTTTTTCTCGGCAGGCTGCTGCCACATCCACTGCATATTCAAGAAAAATAACCGGGTCATTGTAAGTGAAGGCAACACTACGACAGCCAAGAATACTGGCAGTTTCTGCAATCTTTTCTGGTGAGGCTTCATCTGCCAGCGTATCGATTTCCCGGGATTTACTAATGTCCCAATTTTGACAAAACCTACAGGCAAGATTACAACCTGCCGTACCAAATGAAAAAACCGGGGTTCCCGGCAAAAAATGATTCAGCGGTTTTTTTTCAATGGGATCAATACAAAAACCACTGGAGCGACCATACGTCGTTAATACTATCTGATCATTTTCATTAGCACGGACAAAGCACAGTCCACGCTGCCCTGATTTTAACTTACAGAATCTAGGGCACAAATCACACTGAACACGATTATCATCAAGTTTATGCCAGTATTTTGTTGCTATAGTGTATTTGTCCATAGCAAATCACCTCCTGATTAATGGTTGGTGATATTGTTTATATTTGTAATTGTAAATCAGGACCCCATATATATTAATGACGCACATCAGCTGTTTGCCAATTGTGAGGTCAATATGAATACAACAAGGTTACCGGCAGTGGCAGGGCTGTTTTACCCTGAAGACAGAAATCAGTTACAGCATGATGTACACCATTATCTGTCTGCGAGCAAACAAACGATCAATATACCCAAAGCCATTATTGTGCCCCATGCAGGTTATATATATTCTGCACCGATTGCCGCGACGGCTTATATCAATTTACTACCCGCTCACTCAATTATAAAAAAAGTTGTTTTACTTGGACCTTCCCACAGAGTCGCTTTTACTGGACTGGCATCATCTTCTGCCAGTGATTTTTCTACCCCACTGGGCAAGATTCCTGTTGATCAACAAACATTAAATGAACTACTAGCACTGCCACAGGTAATCGTATTTGATGAGGCACATGCTCAGGAACACAGCCTTGAAGTTCAACTCCCATTTCTACAAATTGTTCTGGATGATTTCCAACTTATTCCCTTAGTTGTCGGTGATGCTGGCCCTGATGACGTAGCCGATGTACTTGAATACCTATGGGGTGGCCCAGAAACGCTTATCGTCATCAGCTCAGATTTAAGTCACTACCATAATTATGTCACCGCTAATCAGCTTGATCAGGCAACATCCACTGCCATTGAAAATTTACAACCTGAAAAAATTCACTACGAAATGGCCTGTGGTAGAAACCCGGTAAATGGGTTATTAAAAATTGCAAAACACAAAGGCCTGCATGGCCAAACTCTTGATCTTAGAAACTCCGGAGATACAGCAGGAAGCAAAGATCGCGTGGTAGGATATGGCGCTTATGCCTTTATCTGACATAACATCAAAAGACAAAGAATTACTTCTTAATATAGCCAGACAATCCATAGAGTTGGGCATAAAAACGCATACCCCACTGAAAGTTGAGACAAAAAATTACCCTCCACATCTGCAACAAACCTGTGCCACCTTTGTTACGCTTAATATGCATCATAAATTACGTGGCTGCATCGGTACACTTACAGCTTACCAGCCACTGGTTAATGACGTATCGGAACATGCTTTTGCTGCCGCCTTTCACGACCCCCGCTTTCCGCCGGTTAGTGCCGAAGAATTACCATTACTAGAAATACACATTTCTCTGCTAACACCTGCCGAGCCCATGGAGTTTTCTTCTGAAGAAGATTTAATAGCCAAAATACAGCCAGGCATTGATGGATTAATTCTTGAATCCGGGCCACAAAAAGGTACCTTTTTGCCTTCCGTATGGGAAAGTCTGCCGGAGCCAGAACAATTTATTCAACATTTGAAATTAAAAGCAGGACTATCAAAAAATTTCTGGGATAAGAACATCAAAATCAGTCGCTACAGGACCATCAGCATCTCATAACACAGTTGCAATACTATATAAATCACGAACCCGGGGATGGCAATTTCTCACAGAGAATTTCAACCATTGTCATATCATCTTCCTGCTTAATATCACCTCTGAACAGGTCAACATCATCAAAAACAGTTTCAAATATATTTGAAGGCTTATCGGTTATTTTCCTAATCAGACGATCGATACCATATTCATTATTATCTTGATCTCTTGTTTCTACGATGCCATCCGAACATAAATACAATACTTCGGAGCTTGATAAATTTACATTTATGACAGCATCATCAAACTCATCTTCTTTTAAAATACCCAGAGGCATATGCTGACTCGTCACTGTTCTTACTTCGCCAGTAAGTCTATTATGCAACACAGCCGCCGGCATCCCTCCAACCCAGAACTGCAGTTGCTTAGCATCCTGATCCATATAAATTATCGACGCACACATAAACATATTTGACGGAAAAAGCATTTTTAAATTGTTGTTAATCTCAGCAACAATCGCCTGCAAACTTAATCCTTTACTGGCCATAGCAAAGAATGTCTGACACACTGGCAATGCACCTATAGCCGCATGCAACCCATGACCAGTAAAATCACCGACCATGACATACAAACCACCTGACGGACTTCTTTCCGCGATGATAACATCACCATCAAATTGCTCACAGCAACGATTTTTATATGTTATAAAACGGGAATCAAAACAGGAATTTTTTAAAGCATGCGAAAATATGTGATCAACAATCTGCTGCTCTTCATACAATTGATTATTATAACGGCGTAAATCCTGAATCGCTTTATTTAGTCGTGTATTAATTTCCAATACTCGTCCATGGGCATTTATTTTTGCATCAAGTATATCAAAATTAACAGGCTTTGAAATATAATCATCACCACCTGCATTTATAGCCTCAGTCATTCCATCTTCAGCTTTTATAGCAGAAACAAAAATAATAGGAATCCTTATCTCTTTTTCTAATTCTCTGATGGCCCTTACTGTTTCATAGCCATTTAACCCGGGCATCATAATATCCATTAAAATCAAATCAGGAACAGAATGATGACATGCACTTAGAGCTGCTTTACCGCTGTCAGCCTCGATGGCATTATGCCCTTTACGTCCTAAATAACTGACCAGTAACTCCCTGTTCATCTTATAATCATCAACTACCAGAATATCCATCATCAACCTTGATCTAAACAGTGTTTGGAGAAACGTTTTACATCTTAAATTGACAGATCTGAGCCTTCCAGCTCTTCCGGCTCAGAGAAATCTGTTTTGATTTTTAAAATGCCTGGCAACAACTCATTAAAATATCCAATTAATGCCGGGTCAAAATGCGAACCACTTTGATCATTCATATATTTAACCGCATCATCAATAGCCCAGGCTTTTTTATAAGGCCTTGCCGAAGTTAACGCATCAAATACATCTGCCACCGCACATATCCTGCCAGTTAAAGGAATCGCATCACCTGACAACGCATTTGGATAACCACTGCCATCCCATTTTTCATGATGACTCAATGCAATCTCACGAGCCATTGCCAGCAAATCCGAATCATCACCTGATAAAATATTAGCGCCTATCTGTGCATGCGTTTTCATAATTTCCCATTCTTCCGGCTCAAATTTTCCCGGCTTCAGTAAAATATGATCAGGAATACCAATCTTTCCAATATCATGCATAGGACTTGCATTTAATATCAAATCCGCCTGATACTCATCCAGACCACAGGCAATCCCGATAAGCTGAGAGATTTTACTCATCCGCACTATATGCAAACCTGTTTCATTATCACGATACTCTGCAGCACGTCCCAGACGCCTGACCACTTCCAGTCTGGTTTGATTAATTTCTCTAGTTCTTTCCTGAACTTTCTCTTCCAGTATTCGGTTTTCATTTTTAAGGTATTTATTAATCATCTCTACGTGTAATAAATTCTGCACGCGAGCAAGCACTTCCTTTACATCAAAAGGCTTGGTTACATAATCCTTTGCACCACTTTCAAATGCGCGATTTTTAAATTCACGAGATGATTGAGCTGTGAGAATAAGAACAGGAGGGACAGATTTATCTAACTCTTTCTTTAATTGATCCATAACCTGATAGCCATCCATATACGGCATATTCAAATCCAGTAATATCAGATCAATATCATTATCACGACAAATATTTAAAACTTCTCTGGGATCTGTTGTTGCAGAAATGCTGGTGTATCCAAAACCTTTTAAGACACTTTCCACCAGCTTAATATTAACTGGCTCATCATCAACAACCAGAATGCTAGCTGACTTTATATCCAGCAATGCTATATCTGATGAATCATTTTTAATCTGGCTATCCACTATTGCTCACAATTTTCTTTAACTAATTAAATCATTTGGACTATGTAATGTAAAAAACCTGCCCACCCAGACACTTCAAATAAATAATATAGTCTAATTTAACGTGGAAAGTCGCCATCTAACCATAAACTTATAAATAACATCGTCACTCCCGATGCCAAAACAAATGACGCAAGAATGGACTTAAAAAAGGCGATCAACAGAAAATCTAGCAAGACCTGTAAGGGCTTTTTTATAGGGCGAGTCGGTCAAATGCGCCAGATGCTGAATAGCCAGTTCAGCCTCTCTTTTCGCCGTCTGCTCTGTATATTCAATGGCACCAGTTTCGTGAATAGCGGCAAGCACTTCATTAATATATTCCAGACCACCTTCTTCGATGGCTTTTCTGACCATTTCTGACTGCGCCCGGGTACCATTTCGCATGACGTAAATTAACGGCAAAGTAGGCTTGCCTTCAGCCAGATCATCACCCACATTCTTACCCATTTCACTACTGGATGAACTGTAGTCCAGTACATCATCGATCAGCTGAAATGCCGTTCCCAGATGCATACCATAAGCCGCCATGGCCTGCTCTTCAGCTTCCGGCCGTTTACATAACACAGCGCCTAGCCGGGTTGCGGCCTCAAACAGCTTGGCTGTTTTGGCGTGAATAACATCAAGATAACGTTGTTCCGTGGTTTCCGGATCATGACAGTTCATTAACTGCATGACTTCACCTTCAGCAATGACATTTGTGGTTTCTGCCAGAATCTGCATGATTTTCATGCTATCCAGATCCACCATCATTTCAAAGGCACGGGAATAAAGGAAATCCCCTACCAGCACGCTGGCGGCATTACCAAACAGGGCATTTGCTGTTTCTCTGCCACGACGCATTTGTGACTCATCCACAACATCATCATGTAATAACGTGGCAGTGTGTATAAACTCAATGATGGCCGCCAGGGTGTAATGCAAATCTCCCTCATAACCACAGGCCCTTGAAGCCAGTAAACTTAACTGTGGGCGCAGACGCTTACCGCCAGAATTCACAATATAGTGGCTCAACTGATTAACCAGCACCACATCAGAGGCAAGCCGCTTCTCGATAAGCAGGTCAACAGCCTTCATTTCTTCTGCGATCAGGGTTTTTATTTGCTCAATATTCATACATTTTCTAGCAGGTCTGGCTCAAGTTTACAGTCTGATAAGGGGCGCAATTATCATGTATCACCCGCTAACTCACAAGCAATCAGGCTGATTTCGATTAAATTATCAGTTTTTCTGACGAAAACCTTGATTTAAGTGAAATCTCCCCTTGTGACTTGGCCTCTAAGTCGCTAAAATTCCCGCCCTTTCCGTGAACAGATTTATTTGGAGTATTCCGGTATGTACGCTGTAGTCAAAACCGGTGGTAAGCAATATAGAGTTACCCAGGGCGAATATCTTCGAGTTGAAAAACTGGAAGGCAACGAGGGTGATAGCATCGAGCTTAATAATGTGCTGATGATCGCTGATGGCGACAAACTTAAAATTGGCACACCCATGATTGATGGCGGCAAAGTTACTGCTACTATTAAATCACACGGCCGTGGCAAAAAAGTTGAAATTATGAAGTTCCGCCGCCGTAAACATCATCAGAAGAAAACAGGTCACCGCCAGTCTTATACTGAGCTGGAAATTACCGGCATCAACGGTTAATCCTGTAGAAGCAAGAGGAATTAAACATGGCACATAAGAAAGCCGCAGGTAGTACCAGAAATGGTCGTGAATCCCAATCAAAACGACTGGGTGTGAAAAAATTTGGTGGCCAGGAAGTTTTAGCTGGCAACATCATTGTTCGTCAACGTGGTACTAAATTCCACCCGGGCAATAATGTTGGTATTGGTCGCGACCATACACTGTTTGCTACAGCAGAAGGCAGAGTACTATTCGAGACCAAGGGCCCAAACAGTCGCAAAACTGTAAGCGTTGTTGCTGCATAAATAGCCAGCTCAATCGACACTAAAAGCCCTGTCTCCAAGACAGGGTTTTTTTTTGCCTGTTGATTAAACAGGAAGCAGAGAATACCGAGATAATCGTTTACTATTTGTTTACACTTAGCAGTGATGAAATCTGCACTCAATTGCAATCACCGTCACGCTATTTCTGTCATAGCGTGACTAAATTAGTTTATCCAGGAGCTGTCAATGCGTTTTGTTGATGAAGTAACAATCAAGGTTATAGCCGGTGATGGCGGTAACGGCATTGTCAGTTTTCGTCGCGAAAAATTCATCCCTAGAGGCGGCCCGGATGGCGGCGATGGCGGCGATGGCGGCGATGTCTACCTGATCGGCAGCCATGATCAAAACACATTGGCCGACTTCCGAACCGTACGCACCTATCTGGCAAAAAACGGCATAAAAGGACAAGGGCGCAATATGAAGGGAAAAAGCGCGGACCATTTATATATTCCTGTGCCCATCGGCACCCTGGTATATGACGTCGATACGGAAGAACTGATTGGCGACATTATAAAAGATAAACAGACACTACTGGTTGCCAAGGGCGGCTATCATGGCCTTGGCAATACCCGTTTCAAAAGTTCGGTCAACAGGACGCCACGTCAATGCACTGAAGGCAGCAAAGGCGAACGCCGCGAATTACGTATGGAACTCAAAGTTCTGGCGGATGTAGGCCTTCTGGGACTGCCTAACGCAGGCAAATCGACTCTGATTCGCGCCGTGTCGTCTGCAAGACCCAAAGTTGCCGATTATCCGTTTACCACATTACACCCCAATCTGGGCGTCGTGGACGTGGATCATGATCGTAGTTTTGTTATTGCCGATATACCAGGCCTTATTGAAGGGGCTGCAGAAGGCGCCGGACTGGGTATACAGTTTTTAAAGCATCTTAGCCGTACACGTATATTACTTCACGTAATAGATATCGCTCCCTGCGATGAAACAGACCCCGTGGATAGCGCCCAGAAAATCATTAATGAATTACAGAAATTCAATCCAGAAATGCTCAATGAACCACGCTGGATTGTGCTCAACAAAATGGATTTATTACCCCGAGAAGACGCAGAACAACGCTGCAAAGACATTATTGAGCGCCTTAACTGGAAAGGCCCGGTCTATGAGATATCCGCTATTAGCGCAGATGGCACCCGGGAACTAGTATTCGATATCATGAATTATCTCGAAGAGAATGACGAAAATGCGTCAAAAACTATCTAATTCAAAACGCTGGGTTATCAAAATTGGCAGCGCCCTGCTCACCAATGATGGCCAGGGCCTGGATAGCAACGCCATTGCAGGCTGGACTGAACAAATTGCGACCCTCAGGAAACAGGGAAAGGAAGTCATACTGGTATCCTCGGGTGCCGTTGCAGAAGGCATGACACGCCTGGGCTGGACAAAAAGACCTCACGCTTTACATGAGCTACAGGCAGCAGCTGCCGTTGGCCAGATGGGCCTGGTACAGACCTATGAATCCTGCTTCAAAAAACACGGCATACACACTGCACAGATCCTGCTCACGCACGATGATCTTAGCAACCGCAAACGTTATCTGAATGCCCGCAGCACCCTGAGAAGCCTGCTTGATCTCGGCATCATCCCGATTATTAATGAAAATGATACCGTTGCCACAGATGAAATTCGTTTTGGCGATAATGATACTCTGGCCGCACTGGTGGCGAATCTGGTTGAGGCGGACATACTGGTGATTCTTACCGACCAGAATGGCCTGTATACAGAAGACCCTCGAAATAACCCTGATGCGACATTGGTATCCGAAGGAAAAGCCAGTGATCCCGAGCTGCATAAAATGGCCAGACCCAGTGCAGGCACGCTGGGTCGTGGCGGCATGAGCACTAAAATCACCGCTGCGCAAAGAGCCGCTCGCTCCGGGACCAGCACATTAATTACCAGCGGCCGAACTGATCAGGCCCTATTAAGAGCGGCAAAAGGCGAAAATCTTGGCACTCTATTACTGCCTGATAGTGAACCCATGGCAGCGCGCAAACAATGGCTGGCGGGGCACCTGAAAGTCAGCGGCAAACTGTATCTGGATGATGGCGCCGTCAAGGTACTGAAAACCTCTGGCAAAAGCCTGTTGCCCGTTGGCGTCACTTCTGTAACGGGCAATTTCATGCGGGGTGAAATGGTGGCCTGCCTGGCATCCGATGGCACCGAAATCGCACGCGGTCTGTCCAATTACAATGTCATTGAAGCCGCTAAAATAATGGGCAAAGCCAGTAGCGAAATAGAAGCTATTCTTGGCTATGTTGATGAACCGGAACTGATCCATCGAGACAACCTGATCATTCTTTAAGGCCCGACATAAAAAAAGCTGGGTTAAACCAGCTTTTTTTATATTCTCGCCTGTATCAGCTTAAGCCATTAACTGAATGCGGTGATTCAAACGACTCTTATGACGAGCAGCTTTATTCTTGTGAATCATACCTTTATTGCAAATGCTGTCTATCACAGGTACAGCAGCTTTATAAGCATCTTGTGCCTTAGCTTTGTCACCAGACTCGATGGCATAAACAACTCTTTTTACATAAGTACGGAACATAGAACGCATACCAGCATTATGCTCACGACGGTTAACTGCCTGACGGGCGCGTTTTCTAGCTTGTGCACTATTAGCCACGGGTCTAATCCTGTAACAATAAAATCAAAGGGTGCGTAAATTGCCAGTTTCTATTCGTTTTGTCAACTAATATTCAGTTTATGGGTTAAAATCACCAAGTTTAGAATTAGGGCTACACATAATAAAAATGGATGAAAAATCAGATTTTAAAGCCAAACTCGGCGATATAGTACAACTTCAGTACACGACTTTTAGCAACCGGGAGCGCCTGAATGCAAAGGTCATTGGCTATGCACCCAACAAAAGCCTGATACTCAGCGCACCCGTAGCCTCGGGACAGGCACCTTTTCTGCAGGAAAAACAAAAATTTATTGTTCGCATGGTTCGCGGCATACAGGTATTTGCCTTTGAATCTGAGGTCATCAAATATCTGACATCTCCCTATGCCCATGTGCATCTTAGTCAACCTAAAAAAATTGAAGCTATTACGGTACGCAATTCCCGCCGAGTCAATACTGAAACCGTTATATCTGTCCAGCCATCCACCAGTGACGCCCTGCCCGCACCGGCAACAATGTTAAATACCAGTTTGACAGGTGCGCTAATCAAGACAGACAACCCGTTAGGTGAAATAGGTGACAACCTGATTCTCTCATCCGAATTTGCCTTTCATGATTTTCAGAAATACCTGCGCTTAAATGCCATCATTCGCAATGTCATCCAACCGGATAACAATGCAGATGCTTACCGCTATGGCGTTGAATTCCAGGGCCTTGATGATGACCAGAAATTAATCATTCATGGCTATGTTTATAACCAGATAGTCAAAGAAATGGAAGAATAGCCCTGAGCATCAAACTACTTAAATCCACGGCCATTGTTGGTGCCATGACCTTGCTGTCTCGTGTTCTGGGGCTCGTCAGGGATATTATTTTTGCTGCTTTTTTTGGTGCCTCTGGCGGCACCGATGCCTTCTTCGTTGCCTTTAAAATACCCAATTTTATGCGTCGCCTGTTTGCCGAAGGCGCCTTTTCACAGTCATTCGTTCCTGTATTCTCGGAATACAAGGAAACGCGTAGCCGGGAAGCTCTGCAGGACCTGATTGATCATGTTGCCGGTACACTCGGCGGCATACTGCTATTCATCAGCGCTATCGGATCGCTGGCAGCCCCACTGCTGGTGGTACTGTTTGCACCCGGCTTTATCGATGAACCTGAACGTTACCAGTTGACCAGTGAAATGCTGACCATCACCTTCCCCTATATTTTCTTTATTGCACTGACCGCCTTTGCCGGTGGCATACTCAATAGTTACAGCCAGTTTGCAGTACCTGCCTTCACACCGGTGTTACTGAATATCTGCCTTATTGGTGCCACCGTCTGGGCATCACCCTACTTTGAACAGCCCATCATGGCACTGGCCTGGGGTGTAGCGATTGCCGGTCTCAGCCAGTTGTTATTCCAGTTTCCATTTTTACTAAAACTACACCTCATGCCCCGGCCCAGATACCGAAAACAACATGAAGGCGTAAAACAAATTACCCAGTTAATGATTCCCGCCATCATCGGCTCATCCGTCGCACAAATTAATTTACTTCTGGATACCATTATTGCCTCATTCCTGATCGCCGGTAGCGTCAGCTGGCTATATTACTCAGATCGACTGGTTGAGTTTCCGCTCGGTATATTTGGCATTGCCCTGGCGACGGTGATACTGCCCAGCCTGTCAAAACAGCATGCAAGACAGTCCGCCGAAGCCTTCAGTCACACTCTGGACTGGGCACTTAAACTGGTTATGCTGATCGCTCTACCGGCCACCATAGGGCTGTTTTTATTATCCGGTCCCCTGTTAGCAACCCTGTTTAATTATGGCGAATTCAACCTGCATGATGCCGAAATGGCCAGCATGAGTCTAATGGCTTACGCAGTAGGACTGCCGGCATTTATTTTTATAAAAATTCTTGCACCCGGGTACTATGCCCGTCAGGACACAAAAACACCGGTACGCATTGCCATTAAAGCCATGATTTCGAATATGTTTCTCAATGTGCTATTTGTAGTACCCATGGTACTCATGGAGATGGAAGGTCCTCATACCGGACTGGCACTGGCAACCTCGGCCTCAGCCTACCTGAATGCCTGGCTGCTTTACCGTGGCCTGCGACAACAGGCCATTTACACGCCAGGGCCTGGCTGGAAACCCCTGTGGTTTTACATTACGGGCGCCAACCTCGCCATGATGGTATTTTTACTATATTTTCTACCCCCACTAACAAGCTGGAATGCGTGGAATTTAACTGATCGTATATCGACATTACTTGGATTTGTCACTATTGCAGCGACAATCTACTTTATTGTTATCTTTCTGCTCGGTTTTAGACCAAAACAGTTACGTCAATAAGCCTTAAATTCGTTATAATCGCCTCTTTTTCAACGACATTTGGGGACAATGGAACTCATTCGCGGATTACATAATCTACGTGACCGGCATAAAGCCTGTGCGTTGACCATTGGAAATTTCGATGGTGTTCATCTTGGGCATCAGGAAATTCTCAAAATACTGGTCAACAAAGCACGCGAGCTGAATATTGATGCCTGCCTGATGAGTTTTGAACCCTTACCCCAGGAGTACTTCTCTCCGCAGACGGCCCCTGCCAGATTAACCCGCCTGAGGGAAAAATGGTGTCTCCTGAATAAAACCGGCATAGACCAGTTTTTATGCATCAAGTTTAACCACTGGCTGGCCGATTTAACGGCTGAAGAATTTATTAAGAAAATTCTGGTAGATTATTTACATGTACGTTATCTGGTCATAGGCGATGACTTTCGTTTTGGCAAAGGCCGTGTTGGTGATTTTAAAATGTTAACGACCGCTGGTAATAAATATGGCTTTGAAGTAGTCAACTCACA
>JAOUMX010000028.1 GCA_029881275.1 Gammaproteobacteria bacterium
GATTTTGATGTCAGGATGATTAGAATATTAGAATAGCGGGTATAAAAAGGCTCTAAAGGAATATATTAAAATGATATTTATGGATGCATTACTCCTTATCTTTATTAGTATCAGTATTATTTTCAGTGTGCTCTGGCTCAGGGCTTCCAGAAAACTCAAATCCTATGATCTTGAGCTGGGCAATCATAAAACCATTGAAAAGGACCTGAGCATATCAAAGCGTGAGTTAAAAGGTATTCTGGATAATTTGCAGGATACTTATTACAGAACAGATGCCGAGGGCACCCTTCTGTTTGTGTCTTCTTCTGTTGAACCCCTGCTGGATTACAAGCCTGAAGAACTGGTCGGCCATAAGATTACCGAATTTTATACTGATCCCGGTCAACGCGAAATTTTTCTTAAAACCATGGCTGAGAATGGTGGTCATGTTGAACAATACCCAATTACCTTAAGGCATAAAAATGGTTCTACTATCTGGATGTCAACTAATGCCCATTTTTTACGTGATGAAAAAGGTGATGTTATTGGCGTTGAGGGTACAGGTCAGGATTTTACCGCTCGACGAATTGCAGAAATGAACTTAATAAAAGCCAAGGATCAGGCTGAGCAGGCTAATCAGGCAAAAAGCCTTTTTCTGGCTAATATGAGTCATGAAATACGCACGCCCATGAACGGTGTTATCGGGTTTACCAATTTATTATCGAAAACCCGGCTTGATCAATCTCAGGCTGAATATGTTGATACCATTAGTAATTGTGTAAATGATTTATTAATTATTGTGAATGATATTCTGGATTTTTCGCGTATCGAATCAGGAAAAATGGAACTGAAAACAGAAGTCGTTAATATAAGAGAATGCCTGGCTTCTGTGGTCAGTATATTTACAGCCGCCGCAAAAATGAAATCACTGGATTTTGGCTGTCTTATCTGTAGCGATTTGCCTGAATATATTGTGGTTGACCCGTTACGACTCAGGCAGATTATTTCTAATCTGCTGGGAAATGCCATTAAATTTACTGACCAGGGTTCTATCACCTTAACCACGACACGAATTCATGAGAATGGCGTGGATGAGTTACTAATTGAAGTTATTGATACGGGTAAGGGAATTTCCGATAGTGAAAAAGATCAGCTCTTCGAAGCGTTTACCCAGGCTAATCATTCCATTTACGAACCTGATTCAGGTACCGGTCTGGGACTGGCGATTTCAAAACAGTTAATTGAGTTAATGCAGGGCAGTATCGGCGTTAAAGATAACGCTAATGGATCAACTTTCTGGATTCGTATGCCTATAAAGCAGGCGCATCAGATTCCACAGGTGGTAACGCAGAATAAACAAACGGAACCGGGAAATCCTTATAAGGATTTAAATATTATGGTTGCGGATGATAATGCGATTAATCGAAAACTGATAACCACCTTGCTCAATCAGCGAGGAGTTATAACGACAGAAGCTATTGATGGTAAAACGGCGTTAGATATCGCCTCAAATAATGATTTTGATCTGATTTTCATGGATATACGCATGCCGGAACTGAATGGTATTGAAGTTACGGAAAATTTACGTCTGCGCGAATATAATCAGTACACGCCAATCATCGCATTGACTGCCCATGCATTGCCCCATGAACAGAAAACTTTTCTTGAAGCGGGAATGAATGCCTGTATTACCAAGCCCATTGTAGAACAGCAGATTTTTGAAGTGATAGATCAATGGGTATTCAATAATATGGGTAATGCAGATAAAACCTTTATTAAACAGGGTGTATGAGCAATCAGAGATAATTAGGCGCCGGGTTTAATAATTAAAAAGCCCTGAAGCCTTAATGTCTTTTATCTTCTGGTCACTATCTGCGGGTGCCTGAATAACCGCGTTTTGCATCAACCCATTATCATCATAATGATTATCTTCAAGGCTTCTCCAATTCTGCTATTCCTGACCTGTTTGAGGCAGTCATTTGCTTTTTAGACGGCTTTTTTCCATTAGTGTGAGCAGTTTATCGTACCTGCTTATTTCATTTTATAAGTCTTAGTACGCGGCATTGTGGTAAACATTCTGCACGTCATCCAGATCATTCAGCATGTCCAGAAATTTTTCAAATAGCGGAATATCATCGCCGCTGATGGGTGATGTATTTTGTGGCAGGTATTGAATTTCATCGACATCAAAGTCAATTTCACCAAAAGCATCTAATAATGCCTGCTTGGCCTTGAAGTATTCGGTGTGCGGAATAAAGACCGTGATTTTACCTTCTTCATTTTCAATATCAGTGACATCCACATCGGCGCTGAGTAATGCTTCAAGTACGGCTTCATCATCTTCGCCGTTGAATGAGAGAATGCCGGCATGATCAAACATGTGGCTGACAGTGCCCTGGGTGCCGATTTTACATTTGGTTTTGGTAAAACACAGGCGGACATCACCAAAGGTACGGTTTGGGTTGTCGGTAAGGCAATAGATCATGACCATACAGCCACCGGGTCCATAACCTTCATATATAGCAGGAGAGTAATCTTCACCACCAACACCCTGAGCTTTGGCTATAGCTTTTTCAATGACGTGGCTGGGTACCTGGTCTTTCTTGGCGCGCTCGATCAGACCACGTAATGATAAATTGCCATCTGGATCAGGGCCGCCCGCTTTGGCACTTACATAGATTTCGCGGCCATATTTACTGTAGACTTTGGCTTTGGCATCCGAGGTTTTGGCAATAGAATCTTTGCGGTTTTGATAGGCTCGACCCATTTGGATACTGCTCCGTTGAGAGTGGTAAAAAAGCAAATTTTACAGATAAACAGGGTTAGAGGGCAATATTTACTCATCATTAGTATCAATTGTGTTCCTGTATCCGGTATATAGGCTTATATGAGGTTTGGTAATCATGAGAAGATTAAAGTCACATACGCGATTCAAACGGTTTCTTAAAGATGTCACAGCCCATACGCCCTTTACAAAAATGGTGCTGTTGCTGATGGTATTGTGGTTGATATTTTCTGCCGGTATTTATTTTGCTGAACGAGATATCGAGGGTGCTTCTATTCATTCCTATGGTCATGCCCTGTACTGGGGTGTGGCGGCATTTTCTACCGCGGGTATTGCGGACACGCCAGCATCCAGTATTGCCCAGTTCATTGGTGGCATCTGGATTGTTCTGGGTTCAGTCCTTTTTTTTGGCACTATTGTGGCGACAGTGACCGGCTATTTCATGCGCCCAATGCAACGTCCGCATAAGCAGATTATTGATACTGTTGAGTATAATCTTGAACAGCTGGATGATTTATCCATCGATGAACTTGATTTATTGAAGGAAACAGTGGATACATTGATTGCCCATGTGGAACATTTAAAGAAAAAACAGTCTGTTAAATAGTGTACTGTTATTCAGGTCTGTGTGTGAGTGGTGAAAGAGCGTACTCTTCTTTTATGAAAGCTAAATTTCTATATGTGATATTGCTGGTTTTTTTCTGTTCAGCGCATGCTCAGCAATCTGATGATAGTGATGACGATGAATATGTTATTAAATTCGGATTATTGAAAGAAAAACAATCAAAGTTTGAAGTGTATGAGGAAACACTGGAAATACCATTAATTACCAGTAAGGACGATGCTGATTTCAAGTTTGGTTATACAGTGGAAAAATTCAATGACACTGACTTTAATTTTTACCATGTCTTACATATGCCAAAGCCGGCTGAATACACCAGTAATGTCGCCGTTGAAATACAGGAGCATGAAAGTTCCAGCACAGTCAGGTATGAAGAAAAAAGGGTTAGCGAATATGGCTGTGCGGTTACCCGTTTTGATGAGGGTGATAAGCCGGGTAAATATCAGATGGATATTTATATTAATAAACAACTGGTTAAAGTCATCGAGTTTGAAGTTTATCTGGACAAAACAGATTGATTCATAAGGTCTGGAGCTAGATTAATGATGGGCTGCCATATTGGATATTTCTAAGGCATAATCCGTCTATCTGATAACAATAAATGTGAAAATTTTATGACCCAGAATCTGAACGAATTAAACAAAAAATACGCTATCGCCGGCCATGTTGCGTTTAAGCAGGCTGAGAATGGCCTGATTTCGATTGAAGTCACTAATGCCTGTTCCAGTGCCACTATTCAGTTGCAGGGTGCCAATATCTCTCGCTGGGGGCTGGCAGATCAACCTGCGGTGATCTGGGTGTCTGATGATGCGGTATTTGCAGCGGGTAAATCATTGCGTGGTGGTGTGCCAATTTGCTGGCCCTGGTTTGGTGCCCATGAATCAGATGCTTCTTTGCCCGGACACGGGTTTGCGCGGACTGTGCCATGGCAACTGGTTGAGACAAAACTGCTGAACGATGATGTTGTGCAGCTGGTGTTTAGCATTGTGAATAATGATGCAACCCGGGCAATGTGGCCTCATGCGACCGAGCTGAATTATGTTGTGACTATGGGGCAGTCACTGGAGCTTGATCTGGTGACCCATAATACGGGTTCAACTGCGGTGACTATTGGTGATGCCTTGCATACCTATTTTAATGTCAGTGACGTGCGTCATGTTGCTGTTCAGGGGCTGGATGGTTGTGAGTATCTGGACAAGGTCGATGGGTTTAAGTCCAAGCGACAAACGGGTGCTGTTACTATTAATGAAGAAGTTGATCGTGTTTATCTGGATACCAGTGCTGACTGTCTAATTGAAGATCCCGGTTTTAAACGTCGTATTGTGATAGCGAAGCGGGGTAGCCATTCTACTGTGGTCTGGAATCCCTGGCTCGAAACCGCTACCAAAATGGGCGATCTGGGTAAGGATGGTTATTTACATATGCTGTGTGTTGAAAGTGCCAATGCAGTTACTGATGTGGTTAAGCTGGATCCCGGCGAAGAACATCATTTGTGGGTGAGTTATTCAGTTGAATCGATGGACTGATTGACCAGGAACAGCCTGTTGCTTAAATAGAGTCAGAAAAATCAGTTCCCCTGACAGGTACAGGGGAATTGTTTTAAGGGCTTATTTTCCGATAGCCCCAATCTATGCTAGAATTCGCTGATTGGTCTGGCAATGACAGCAGCCTGCTTTCATTCTGTTTCAAAATTACTGATATTGACGTTTATAACACATGCACCAGTCCGTGTGCCTGTCAGTAATGGATTTATTCCAGTTAACCCACGTTATCCTGGCTTTAATTATCAAACTCTAAGAGGAATAGTCGTTAGTGCACTCAGCAGCTAAGTCGTCAATATGGCATCGTTTTTTACCTTTTCTTCTCTGGCTTCCCGCCACTAATAAACGTGATTTCCGAGCTGATTTTATAGCCGGTCTAACCGGTTCGATTGTGGTGCTCCCGCAGGGTGTTGCATTTGCCTCGATTGCGGGTATGCCACCGGAATATGGGCTTTATGCGGGTATGATACCGGCAATTATTGCGGCCCTGTTCGGTTCTTCCCGACATCTGGTTTCTGGCCCGACTACGGCAGCCTCGATTGTTATGCTGTCATCATTGAGTGTTTATGCTGAACCGGGAACTATGCACTACGTAACGCTGGCTCTGACGCTAACATTTATGGTGGGTGTCATCGAGCTGGGTCTGGGTCTGGCACGTATGGGTGCTCTGGTTAACTTTATTTCTCATTCAGTGATTGTTGGCTTTACCGCCGGGGCGGCGATTCTGATTGCCGCCAAACAGCTAAAATATTTTTTTGGAGTGGAAATCGCTCGCGGTGGCCATCTGCATGATATTCTCTGGCAGTTTATGCAGCAACTGGGTGATATCAATCCCTGGGTGACTGCGGTGTCAATGGTGACGATGTTAAGTGGTATTGCGATTAAACGCTGGGTACCGCGTATACCTTATCTGATTGTCGCCATGCTGGCTGGCAGCCTGTTAGCTTTATTGCTAAATGCGCTCATGGGTGTGGAAAATACCGGCATCAGTTCAGTGGGTGCATTACCGGCTTCCTTGCCACCATTATCATCACCGGATTTTTCCTTTAGCACGATTCGTGATCTGGCCTCTGCGGCATTTGCCTTGAGTCTATTCGCACTGACCGAAGCGATTTCCATTGGTCGTTCTCTGGCTGCTAAAAGTGGTCAGCGGATTGATGGTAATCAGGAGTTTATTGGTCAGGGCTTGTCCAATATTTTCGGTTCATTTTTTTCCGGCTATGTGGCCACGGGTTCGTTTAACCGTTCCGGGTTGAATTATCAGGCCGGTGCCAGAACACCGATGGCTGCAATGCTGGCAGGTGTTTTATTGATTGGCCTGGTGTTAATGGTGGCTCCGCTGGCGGCTTATTTGCCCAATGCGGCAATGGCGGGGATACTGTTTCTGGTCGCCTGGGGACTGGTTGATTTCAAGGAAATTGCTCACATACTCCATAGCAGTAAACGCGAAACCATTGTGCTGACGATTACATTATTAGGCGCGATGTTTCTGGAGCTGGAAACAGCGATTTTTGCTGGCGTAATCATGTCGTTGCTGCTGTATCTGGAAAGGGTATCCAAACCTAAAATTCTGACGCGTGCTCCAGATCCACGTTTATATAAACGTGCATTTAATACCGACCCGGATTTACCAGAGTGCCCCCAGTTAAAAATCATTCGTATTGATGGTTCTATCTTTTTTGGCTCGGTGAATCATGTGCAGGAAACATTTGCGCGTATTCGCGCTCAGTTTCCACAACAGAAGCATCTGGCGATTGTCTGCCAGGGTATTAATTTTATTGATATGCAGGGTGGTGACGTACTGGCTACTGAAGCCAAAGAACGTCGAGCCAATAATGGTGGTATGTATCTGATTAGTGTTAAGCAGGCTCTATGGGATGCGCTGGATCGTTTTGGCTGTCTGGAAGCAACCGGTGGCCGTAATATCTTTCAGTCGAAAACTGCCGCTATTACCGGCATTTATCAGAAGCTGGATAAATCTATCTGTAGTACCTGTGAAAAACGTATCTTTATGGAATGTCACGGTAAACAGATGAAAGAATAAGCGCCGTGAGTGACGGTTGCTTATTATATTAATTATGCTCAAGGGGCTTAACCAGAAGGATGGTTGAGCCTCTGATGGTAACGCTGGGATGCCTGATTGACCTGTATAGATGAACTTTCGTCCATGCTGTTTGTCTTCTCCCCGGTTAAGTTAGAGTGTATAAACAATGTTAGGTATTCGTTTCCTGAAAAGACCCCGGCTGAGTGTTAACGGGCTGCTGGTCTTAAGTCTGCTTTTTATTCTTGTTGTCGATAATCAGAAATTCTGGTCAATTCTGGTGAATACACTGGATCTGTCCATGTCAAATCATGTGGTGTTTGTCATGGCTTTTTTTATTCTGTTATTTACCCTGACTCTATTATTGATGCTCGCGCTCAGTCAGCGATACCTGTTAAAGCCCGTCATTATGAGTTTACTGATAGTGGCAGCCGCAGTCAGTTATTTTATGGATACCTTTGGTACGGTGATCAGTGTTTCTATGCTGCATAATGTAGCGGAAACCGATATTGCTGAGGCGACAGATTTATTAACCCCCGGTCTGCTGTTGCATGTCTTTATTTTTGGTATTGTGCCAGCCCTGCTGGTCGCATGGGTAGAGTTACAATATAAACCATTAGCCAGGGAAGTGATGTCCAGGATCGCATTAGCCAGTGTCTGTGTGCTGGTGTCAGCTGGTGCTGTCTGGTCGAATGCCCAGGATTTTGCTTTTGTCGTCAGAGAGCATCGGGACATGCGTTATTTTATTAACCCGATGTATCCGATTACTTCAGTGTACAAATTTGCCAGGAGTTCTTTATCCAGTGGTAAACAGACGCTCAAGGTTGTTTTTGATGATGCAAAAGCGAGTACGGTTAAAAAAGATAAAAAAACAGTTCTGATTATGATGCTGGGTGAAACTGCACGAGCCAGTGAATTTCATCTCAATGGTTATCAGCGAAATACAACACCCCTGATGGAAACAAAATCGGCTAATTTAATTAATTTTAATAATGTCTATTCCTGTGGGACAGCAACAGCTGAATCCGTACCCTGTATGTTCTCACTGCTCGATCATGAGCATTTTGATAAAGATGAAGCTCATCACAGTGAAAACCTTATGGATGCGCTGGTGCACGCTGGATTAGATGTGTTATGGAAAGAAAATGATGGTGGCTGTAAGGGCGTTTGTTCAAGAGTTAATACACAAACTATTAGTATCGATGCAGATGCCGTTCTTTGTAATGATGAGGAGTGTTTCGATGAGATTTTACTATCTGGTCTGGAGCAATATCTGGACAGTATAAAGCATGATGCAGTGATTGTGTTGCACCAGAAAGGCAGTCATGGCCCAGCTTACTATAAGCGTTATCCCGATAAGTTCGAAGTTTTTAAACCGGCCTGCAAAACAAAATCAGTACAGGATTGTGCTCAGGAAGAAATTATTAATGCGTATGATAATACCATTCTGTATACCGATTATGTGCTCGCCAAAATAGTTGATCTCCTGGAGCAGAAATCAGATCAGTATGATACCGCTATGTTATACATGTCCGATCATGGTGAGTCGTTGGGTGAAAATGGTTTATATCTCCATGGGCTGCCCTATGTAATGGCACCCGATGATCAGAAGCATGTGCCATTGATGATGTGGTTGTCAGAAGGCTTTGTAAAAAACAAGTTTATTGACATGAGCTGTATGCGTAATCATGGACATGATAATACGTATTCACATGATAATCTTGTGCACTCTGTGTTAGGTGTTATGGATATTGAAACCCATCAGTATCAGGAAGCGCAGGATATTTTCTCATCATGCAGGGAAAGGCCAGCAACTTTTGCTAATGCATCCAGTGTTGATGGTAAGAGAATATAAAAACCGTTGTAATATCATCTTGCTTGTCTGAAGCGTGTGATTAGTGCTGCGGGTGCAATTACAGATTGTTTCTGAAGTTTAATTCTGAAAAAATCCTAAATAGTTTATTTATGTTAACTGGTAGTGACTGATTTTGATCAGCCGCTATCTAGATGTTATAAGTGGCTATACCTGATGTTATGTACTACAAATTAATAGTAATGTAATGCTCCATTTTAATTAAAATTAATGATATTTGCTTTCTAGCTATATGGGAATGATTAATGAACAATTCATCTAATGCCACTATTCTGGTGGTTGATGACGATCCTCTGATACTGCAAATGTTGCAGGTTCATCTTGAGTCAGAAGGCTTTAATTCCATTTTGGCCGAAAATGGACAACAGGCTTTGAAATCGCTGGCGGTACACGGTGAGCATATTCAGGCGATTATCTCTGATGTTGAAATGCCTGAATTAAATGGTTATGAGCTTTGCGAAGCTATCAGAGCCAATGATTGTTTCCAGTCATTGCCATTTATTTTTGTCTCAGCGCATACTGATCTTGATGAAAGACTCAAGGGTTATTCGGTTGGTGGCGATGAGTATATTAGTAAACCGATTGATGCGGAAGAGGTGATTATTAAAGTCCGTCATATCATCAATAACAGAATACAGCATGACTCACTGAATCAGCAGGTACAGGAATCATTTAGAACGGCTATGCATGCCATGACCTATTCTGGACGTCTCGGGCAGGTGCTGGGATTCCTTAAAGAAGCAACCCATATTACCACCTTTGATGATCTGGCTATGTGCCTGTTTGAAACACTGGAAAGTTTGGGTTTGAATGCGGTTATTCAGTTTCATATCAGAATGAATTTATTACCTTTTCGTAAAAACGGGAAAATGACGCCACTGGAATCTAATGTTATGGAACTGGCCCGGCGAGAAGGGCGTTTCTTTGATTTCGGTGCTCGAACCATTATTAATTACGCGGATTTTTCCCTGCTGGTAAAAAATATGCCGGTTGATAATCCGGATGATTATGGTGCCATCAAGGATATTCTGGGTAATTTATGTGATGCAGTAGAAGTGCTTGTGAAATTACTGTCTTCAAAAGAAGTAACTGAAGAAAAAAAACACAGTATGTTAGTCGCAGATGAAGCACTTGCTGAGGTGAAATCATCATTACAAATGATTCAGGCGGAGAATGAGCAAGCTATAGAGAACATGATCGGTGAAATGGAAGATGCCATGATTTCGCTGGGGCTGACAGATGCACAGGAAGAAATCCTTCGTTCAATTACCTTCCAGTTCCTTGAGGATTCAACCAGGGCCTTTGAGCAGGTTAAGGCTTTATATCAGTCATTTGAAGAGATTCATAAAACCTTGAAGCAGTAAAACCCGGGAAATAGCCATGAGTATTTGTGGTCTATTGTTGTTCTTAATTGGGTATAATAGCGCTTTCTGTGAATTCATGTGACCTGTTATGTTAATTGTTATTTCCCCCGCCAAAACACTTGATTACGACACACCCGCAAAAACAAAAAATTTTACCCAGCCAGATTATCTGGATCGTTCACAGCAATTGATTGATCGATTACGTGAGATGTCATCACGGGATATAGCCGAATTGATGAATGTCAGTACTAAAATAGCCGATCTTAATTTTGATCGTTATGAATCATGGCGAAAGCCGTTTACCGTGGAAAATGCGAAACAGGCAATACTGGCTTTTAAGGGTGATGTTTATACCGGGCTGGATGCCGAAACATTTACTGCTGCTGATTTCAAATTTTCACAGAATCATTTACGTGTGCTATCCGGTTTGTATGGCCTGTTACGCCCACTGGATCTGATGCAACCATATCGTCTGGAAATGGGAACTCGTTTAACCAATCAGTATGGAAAAAATCTGTATGAATTCTGGGGTACGCAAATTACTGAAGGGTTAAATCAGCAGTTAAAAAAACTGAAATCGGAGTATCTGATTAACCTGGCGTCAAATGAATATTTTAAATCAGTGAAACCAAAACATCTGCATGCTGAAATTATCACACCTGAATTCAAGGATTATAAGAATGGTCAGTACAAGATGCTGGGTGTTTATGCAAAGCGTGCACGTGGTGCCATGAGCCGTTTTATTATCCAGAATAAGCTGGTTAATCCCGAAGATATTAAGAGTTTTAGTGAACAAGGTTATGCTTTTAATAAAAAGCTAAGCAAAGATAATCACTGGATATTTACCCGTAAAGCGAGCCAGGTAATTTAAATTCGACTGTAATAAATAGATAAAATGGTATGCTGATTTTTTTAATACAGCTCTGATACATCAACAAAAATTAAATAATCACTGATCCTCTGGTTGTTAAGTTTGAAAATATTGGAGAAGGGTACGCTTAATGTGCTGTTATCATGACGTGTATAACAGACTCTGCCATGGCAGATAATAGTATTATTTTGCTGCCAGAATTCTGTAATTTCATGTTGTAGTGATTTAATGCTGGTAAAGAACTGGCTGACCTGTTGTTCGACAGTTGATTTGCCTGTACTGACCGGCATATTGCCAAAACGGAAACGGACATCATCACTCAGATAACTGGAAAATTTTTCATTATTTTTGTTGTCAATGCTGTTAAATAAATCATTAATCCATTGTTGTATATCTTTATGATTAGTCATATTTGTTACTATTATTTTTTATTGAAATTGTACTCGGCGCGTTTGTAATATAGTGATTTTTTTATAGCATTTCAATAATCCATTTTGTCACTGTGCCAGTTGCATGGGCACACTGTTTGCCTCGATCATTATCGAACTGTTTATATTCATCAGGGTTCCACATATCATAGGTACGACCTGTAAACATTTTCTGTAATTCTTCACAGGTAATACCGCCAAATTCCTGTTGGAATCGTTCTACCAGTTCTTTGCCTTTAGAGAAATTATTAATAAAACGGCCTTTATCCAGTTTGTCTCGGTCACGGCCACGTTTGGCACTTAATGCCATCAGGCCGCCGGTTAAGGCACCACATGCGCCCAGGCCTAACAGACCACCACCGCCAGACAGACCATGACTGGCCTTGATGGTCTGATCATCGATAATACCAATGGTTTCCTGTACGGTGGCCAGGACACATTGTGGGCAACAGCCATAATCCAGTTCATATTGGACAGCTTTATGGTAGGCTTGCTCAGCCAGTTGCTGTTTTTCTGCTTTTGTCATCACATTAATTTCCTGAATATTTGTTAGGTAACTTTATCCCTGTTTAGCGCTATGGTGTTTGATGCAGGGCAAATACTTATTAGTGTTTTCTAATATACAGGCCAAGAACTGACCAATGAAACGATTTTTTATAATGTTGCCATTGTTATGCGGACCAATAGTATTGGCAGGCCCGGTGTTAACAGCTGAAGAACAGGAGGCCTGGTTAGATGATGACAGTGAACTTCGTGCTCTGGCCGTTAATGAGGGGCGCCTGGTTTTTCTAAAACCACCCGCAGACCATACTACCCTGTATTCCGAGAATGAGTTAACCATCGGTGAAAATAGCCCTGATAGTGGCTGGGTAGAGCTTAAACAATGCCATTATCAGTTAGATCCGGTGAATAAGGTGGATATTGTTTATACCTATATTCAGATGAAAAACCTGCGTGTCGATTCCTATGAAAAAATTGGCAGGGTAGACGTGATTGATCAGTCAGTACGGCTTGAAAATGTGTCTCACGGTGCCAGTTTATGTGTCAGAGCAAATGTCAGGGTGTTTTATAATAATTTTGATGGCTCTTATACATTACGTAATGGTCCTTATTATAGAAAATTCCTTGACGGCTATTACCCTTATCATGTCACCATGACGGTAACGTACCCTGGGGATTTGTTGCTATTTAGAGGCATTTCGCCGGAAGTTCAGGAAGGTTTCAAAATCATCCAGAACCCTAATCAGGTTAAGGTGGATGCCTGGTTTGATGGTGCCTTGCGAACCGAGATGATATTTGAATTGAAGCCTTAGTTTTGGCAGTAATATCAAAGGGGCTCAAAGCCCCTTTTTATGAATTGATTATTTTAGATGGCTTCTTCATATGTAAAATTGTACTTGAAGTTGGCTTTCCAGGCTTTGAGGTCTGATCGTATATCGTTTCTTTCACGTAGTATCAGGCCGATCTGGTAATGGTTGTCACATATTGTTGGAACACGCCAGCGAACATTGCCGGTTAGATGATAAGCCCTTTCGTTGCCATTTACTTTTACGGCAATGTCGAGCACAGAATTAATGCTGATTTCATGATCGATCTCAAGTCGTATGCCTTTTGGTGATATCTCGATGGCCTGGGTGTGTATGGTCTGGCCAATCAGTGAGGGATTTTCTGATGAAAATAGTATGGTAACTTCGGTTCCCTGGGGTGATATATAGCGACTGGATGTCCTTCCTTCCATGAGTCGTTTTTTTAGATTTAACATAGTGCTCTACTTATAAGTTATTGTTTTAAGGAGAGTCGTTATCATTTCAGAAGATGTGCTTTTAACTAGCAGGTGAATATATTCAAGCACAGTGGGGTGGGAAAGCAAGAATTTAGAAACGCTAAAGATGGAACTTTAGAAACAGCTCACATATTGATGACAATCAACAGAAATAGTTATCAGTATTGCGAAAAAAAGATAATGAATTTGCAGTAGTGGAGTGAATATTGCGCTATTTTTATACCCGTTGACGGATGGGTTATGAGAATTTGAAAATAACTATTTAACTAAAGCTGTTTATCATGGCGAAGCTATACTTTAGCGACAGTATGTTAATTCCGGGAGAAGAAAAATTAATTTTCCAGTGATGTTATCAGGTTCAGTATTTTATAATAATGACTGCCTTGCCAGTAAATGTGCTGGCAGTTTCGGCACTGTTTGAAGTGTTGATAAAATCTTTTTGTTTTAGTCTGTAATTGCGCGGCGATTAGTTTCTTATCAACTTTAATTAGTGCTCCATTGCAGTGAATACAACGGCTGAAGGGTTTAAATAATAACTTTAAATCAAACTGTGAAATAATTTCCTGCAATTGATTGTGCGATCCCGTTGTTCTAACAAAATAAGCGTACTTTATAATGCTGTGTTTGAGGAGGCCTCGATCCCGGGTAAGTAAAATGCGATTTTCAGTGGCTGAGATAGTTGCCAGTTCCGGGTCAGTATAATTATTCTGATAGAGGGTATCAAATCCAAGCAGGCGTAAATATCTGGCCAGTTTTCCCATGTGTGTGTCGACTACAAATTTAATATCAGAAAGCGGTAGTGGCTGATTCCTGGAAAATTCAGATATGTCTAATTGGCAGAATGGCGGATAGACACTGATATGATCGTTATCATGCAGATGATAGTTAAAGTCGATGGCGTGATGATTTAGCAGGATTAAACCGATTTCGGTATGCGGAACACCGGTGGCTTCAATTAAATCTTTAACTGAGACCTTGCCGCAGAATGGTTGCTGAAAATCCATTTGCTGATGGTCTGCTGAAAGAAAGTCATTTAGTCTGGCATAGAATCTGAAGGTGACATGGGAGGTTTGCCTGAGCATATTAAATTATTCTTTTTCCAGTAGTTGCTTCAATTCCCGGCTAAAACTTTTTCTGTCTCGATAGACGATAGTTTTCATGCCCGCATTGTGGGCACGTTGTGTATTGTTTTCATTATCATCAATAAACAAAATCTGCGTTGCGGGTAAATTTAAGTTACCTGCCACATCGCTGAAGAGTGAGGGGTCGCGTTTGCCCTTGCCAAGATTATAGCTATTGTAGATATGATCAAATTTGCTATAAAAGTGATCCCGTTGATCCAGTTGATTTAGCCAGTGTGTCTGGTCACTGAGTATACCGGTGACATAGCCTCTGGAATGAAGCTCATCAACCAGATCTAACATCCAGTCACGTAACCTGAAGCCATCGAGAATGCGTTCGGTCAGAGTGCTGTCATCGCCTTTGAGTCTGGTACGCTGACGCAACAGTTTCCAGAAATCAGCTGCAGTGCCATGCCCGAGAACAAAGCCAGAATCATAAACGGCTTGCATACCGGCAGTTATTATATCGTTGAATTGAAGATTTTGTTCTCTAGCAAGCGCAATGAGTCCGTTTGCAAAACCTTCTTCTGCCAGTACACCGCCGAAATCAAATAAAATAGCTTTTATGGCTATTTGATTATGTTGCATTATGATCAGATGTCAGTGGCTAAAATGACCGTGTCTGACACCTTTGAATAATTTCTGGAATTGATCTCCTCGAATGTGTATCAGGTGTTCGTGATCACCGGCTTCAAAGTAAATATTAGCCAGGGAATTGAGGCTTTCATCCAGAAATGTATCCAGACCATAGGCCTGTCCTAGCGGTGGAATAGCACCTTTCGCGCAGTCAGTAAACAGGTTGTGCAGCTCTGACTCTTCGGCAAGTTGAAAATCTCTATTTAGCTCATTTTGCAGAGCATGTACCTTGATCCAGTCACTGCCGGGAATTACCACCATGGCATAGCCCTGCCTGTCTTTTACAATGACGGCTTTAGCAATATGGTCTTCATTAATATGAGCTGCTTTTGCAGTATCACGGCATGAAAAGGTGACCGGATGGGAGAGCAGATCATAATCGATATGTTGATTCGATAAATAGGAATTAAGCGTGTTAGAAATAGACATGGATAACCTCCTTTGGTGAAAAATAACAAAGGATATTTCGATTAAACACATTACCGCCTTCTGTCAGCCAATGTACTGATGCAAATCAATCTGTATATGGATTTGCATCATGCATAATAAAATAACTGACATTGAACCGGTTAAGCTTCAGGATAGTTTAATGACCCATGAGAAATCTTATGATTCAACCTATACAGGGCTGATTGCAAATTATGCTGCTGACATCAGAATGTCTGCCATTAAGGAAATGGCCATGCTCAGTGCACAGCTGGGTGATGTTGCTTCATTAACCTGGGGGCTGCCGTCTTTCAGGACGCCGGAATACATCAGGCACGGGATTATTAAACAATTGGCCGATGATGAGGATATAGGCAAGTATGCTTTGCCTGATGGCCTAAAAGATTTAAGAAGTATAGTTGCGCGGCAACATCGGCTCTCAGTCGGTGTCGATGTCGAGGCTGATGATCAGGTTATGATCACGGCAGGTAACATGCAGGCAATGAGCAGTCTGCTGCATGCCATAGTTAATCCCGGTGATGAGATTATTCTTACTGACCCCTGCTTTTCCTCACATATTCAACAGGTTAAATTATACGGTGGGAAACCGGTTTACTGGCCGCTGGATGAAGCAAATGACTGGGTGCCGGATATGGATGTTTTGTCGACCCTGGTCAGTAATAACACCAAAGCGATTGTTATCGTCTCGCCATCCAATCCGACAGGTAAGATTTTTGGCCAGCAGACGTTGATGGCGATTGGTGAACTGGCACGTGAGCACGGTTTTTTGATTTTGATTGATGATCCCTATAGTTATTTTCTTTATGAAAACCGGCAGAAATATTTCAACCTTGCTTCTGTTCCTGAATTCAGTGAAAACACCGTGTATATGTTTAGTTTTTCTAAGGCCTATGCCATGAGTGGCTGGCGCCTGGGTTATATGATTTTACCGGCCTGGTTGAAAGCTCAAATTATTAAGATCCATGATTTGAATATGATCTGCACACCGCGTATCTCACAGGTTGCGGCTAAGATTGCCTTAACTGGTGAGCCGTATCATATTAAAGAATTTGAGGCGATATTTGCCAGGAGAAGGGCATTGATCTGTCAGCGGCTGGATAACATGCCTGATATTTTTGGCTATATAAAACCTCAGGGAGCTTATTATGTCTTTCCAAAAATAAGGGTTAAGCATAACAATGCCCATGATTTTTGTCTTGATGTTTTATATCAGGCAAAAGTGGCACTGACGCCCGGTAGTGCATTTGGCCCCTCGGGAGAGGGCCATGTGAGAATGGCTTATTGCGTATCTGACGAGACTATTAATATGGCATTTGACCGGCTGGAAAATTATTTTGCCGGCATATAAGAAATACTTTATAACTATGCAAATAAGATACAATTATTTTATCGAAGCTGGTATTTACAAACAATGAAGTCTCCTGTAGATAAGCTACTTAAGAAACATGAAAAACTGACCCATACGGATATGATGAAAGTTAAATCACACGTGCAGAGAGAAGCGGGTGACTGGATTGTTAATACGCTTATGATAGAAGGTTACGGCGTGCCGTTTAAATTCAAGCGTAAAAAGATGTATAAAAATGTGCAGGGACAAAGAGTGAATCTGACCTATTATCCGGCCATTGAGTCTGTGGCGGGTATGGCGGTCGAAGTGATGAACGTGGTGCGCATTAAAGTTTCATAATTTATTTAATTGAGTAGAAACAGGATATGAGTGAAAAACTTGACCGTGTGGTGGCTGATGCTATCCGCAATCGTGAGCAGCGTGAAAAAGGTTATCGTGAACAGGCGTTAAAACTTTATCCCTGGATTTGTGGTCGTTGTGGACGGGAGTTTAATCGTAAAAATTTACAGGAACTTACCGTGCACCATAAGGATCATAATCATGATTATAACCCCCCTGATGGCAGTAACTGGGAGTTGCTCTGTATTTATTGTCATGATAATGAACATTCCCGTTACAGTGATTTTATTCGCGGTGGAGAGTATGGTAATGGTAAAACCCAGACCGCCACTGCGACACATAACCCTTTTGCCGATCTAAAGAAGATGCTAGATGAAAAAAACAGGTAATATTTCAGTGAATATATTTTCAGGTGATTTTATGCGGTTTCATCGTTACCTGATAGTCGCTTTTCTCATTTTTGCATGGTCTGTTTCATTCGTGGCAATGGCAGAGCAGGGTGCTTATTTAACGAAGATTGATATGTTGTTACAGACTGACGATGCTCCGGAGGGGGTCGTGTTTGAAGTTATTAATCGGGATGTTCTGTTTCTCAACTGGGCCTTGCCAGAAATTGAAAAACAGAGTCAGCGTCTGCGAAAAAAGTTTCCTGATCTGGATATAGTGGTTGTTAGTCATGGGCGCGAGATGTTTGCCCTGACGTCAAAAAATCAGTCTGAAAATCCGGAGCTTAAAACACAGCTTGATTCCCTGGTTTCGCAACAGGTTCCGGTTTATGTCTGCGGTACGTATGCCGAACGGCGTGGTATTGAAAATTCTGAGTTTCCGGAGAATGTTAAAGTGGCGGCTGAAGGCCCGGCACAAATTAACGATTATATCAAATTGGGTTATACGCATATCTTGATGAAGCTAAAGTAATTGAATGTTTTTTCAGACTTGATCTGGTTTCTGTGATTTTATCAGTTCTAATAACTTCCTTAGGGAGTTTCCTGGTTAATTTTGTTATTCACTATATTGGTTATAAATTAGTAACTTAGATAATTATATTTTTTTATAAAGTATGAAAAATTATTTAATGAAAAAATACGGTGGAGAACTAATCTTTCAGGAGAGTGATGAGCATGGTGTAATTGAAGTTGTGGATTATAAAAAAGTTCTGCGTAGTCTTCATTTTGGCAATGAAACCCAGCAATCGGGCATGTATTTATATGATTCCACCCGTTTGTTGCATCCCTATACGCAGGCCATGTTAAGTGTAACCGCTCTACAGGAGCCTGAGCGTGTACTGGTTCTGGGTGTAGGTGGTGGTTCCTTGATTAAATTTCTTTTGCATCATTTTCATAGTGCTGTGATTGATGCGGTTGATCTTCGGCAGGCCGTTATTAATGTCGCCCATGAGTATTTTGATATGCCGATGAATAATTATCGTTTATCTTTTCACGTAACTGATTTTAGAAATTATTTAATAGCAGCTAATAATCAGCGTCGGCTTTATGATTTAATCTTGATTGATTTGTTCAGTGCAGATGAAGACGGTAATATTATTATTGGGCTTGATGAGCATATTAAATCCATTAAATCACTACTCGGGGATAATGGCATGATGGCTATTAATATTCTGGATGGAAATATTGATGCGCTAAGTTGTTTAAATGAATTAAAAACATTGTTTGCGGGCACTGTTTATGAAATTCCTGTGGATGGTGTTAATACCATTGCGCTGGCAACTAAAAATGTTTTGAATGATTTTCCTTCAGAGGTGGAGTTTCAATATTATGAAACTAAACATATGCTTTCTGCCAGGAAGTTTCTTGACCACCTGTGCAGAATTGGTTAGATTTTTTTGTTTATAATTAAATTCTTATAAACAACTCAGGGTAAAAAATGCCTCGAAAAGGTGATTCAGTATACCTGTTCTATTGTTAGACTATGGCTGATCCGTTTGATCTGGGGACTTTCAAATATTTGAAAGATGGATTGACTGGTAACTGAGGCTGGTAAATGATAGAACAAAAAAGAGAATACTATCGTGTTGAGTATCCGATTAATGACAGGCCTGTCCTGTTATCCAGGGATAAAAAATTTGAAGTGATCGATATTTCTGAGGGAGGAGTAAAATTCAGGGTAGATAATAACGGGTGTTTTTTAGTCGGTGATGTGCTTGGTGTAAGCATCAGATTTTCAGATAATTATATATTTAATTGCATGGGTAAGATTGTCCGTGTCGATAATGAAAATGTTGCTGTTAATAATATACACCATATACCCCTGGAAAGAATTCGATCAGAGCATTTACAGCTGATACAGAAATATCATGTTAAGCACTGATAGTTAATTAGTGGAAATGACTGATTGCTGACCAGCTCCAGATTCCATCTCCGCATCGACGGCCATAACTGGTTCGCTTATCAAGCTGATCCATCATGCCCCTGTTCTTTCGTCTGTTCCATTGTGTGCGACGGTCAATGTTAATAGTGTGCATGTTTTCAGGTAAGTTAAATGGTTTGCTCTGCGCCTTGCCAAGTTGAGTCATAATGTTAGGGACTGGAAATGACTCAAGATATTCCTCAGGTAATCCGAGTAGTTCTTCTTTGAAATGATCCGGTGCAAATAGCATCGGGATGATATTGTTGTAATAGGCCGCTTTATCAGTCATGCGTAGTATGTCACCGGTATGTTCGAGGTAACCCATATCAACCAGCGCTTTAATAAGATCCTTGAATATTTCATCAATGGCCACGTTATATTTATATTTAAAGTCGCCAATGCTGATATATGTAAATCGAAGTTTACTGGTGAGTTCTCTACAAATTTCGAGTTCTGCGTCAAGTTCATCCATGGTTGCAATGGGTAATCTGCCTTCATCTAGCATTTGATAGTACGATTTCATGCTACCGGTGTTTTGATACGTTCTTTGAGGCGCATAGCCCTGTGAATTGATGCCCATTGCTATCAGTGGGAGGTTGTCCCAGCGTCTTAGCTGGTGTCGGTAAGATGCACGTTCCGGGTCAATGAATATATTCTGTAAAACAGGTTTGTAGCCAAGAGACATTAAGTGTTCTTCTGCTCGGGAAAATTGTTTTATTTTGTATTCATAATAGGCATCTTTTGGTGGTTCAAATACAACTTTTCCATTGCTACGATGTTTATCAAGTGCATAGATTGACAAGCTTGGCGAGCCAATTTCATGGAATTTCTGTAAAGTATTAATCAGGGTGTTTTCATCTTCACCATCAAAGCCGTACATAGTGTCAATATTGACATTGCCGATGATATTGATGGCATGTTGAAGTTCATTGATAGCATGACTGACTGAATAGTCGCGATTCATTGTGGATAATAAGGCATCGTCCAGTGTTTGAATACCATAGCTAAGTCTATTTACGCCGAGAGACTTCAAAAATTCGCTTTTTTCCCTGGGTAAGGTGCCGGGTGCGGCTTCAATGGTTATTTCCGCATCATGACTAATATTGAAATATTTATTCAGGTTGTTAAATATTCCTGCCAGCAGATGGTCATTCAGAAAACTGGGGGTTCCTCCGCCAAAATAAATTGATTCACAGGTGGCATTTTTAAACGTTTCCGCATAAAGCGACATTTCTTTAATCAGGTAATTGGTATACTTTTCTGCGAAATCGATGCCATTGCCAGGAATAATGGCGTAATAACAAAAACTGCATAAAGATTTGCAAAATGGGCTATGCAAATAAATGGAATAACGCCCAGGAATAACAGACGGTCTGGAAAATAATTCTTCTGCAGTTGATGGGGGCTGTTTTTTATTGAGTAGTGGTGGTGGAAAAGCCCAGTCGAAACAGGGGAAAAAGTTATTCTGTTTTTGTAGTAACGTTTCCAGTTTGCTTTTGATGTTAGAGCCGTCGAATGTATTTGGCATTGATGTGTTGGTGCTGCTGACTTCTGGTTTTTTTATAAGACGAGATTTTTTGTTAAAGCAGTGACTGGCACGTTTAATTGGCATTTTCTTTTCTCATTTAGGCGCTCATTCACTTGAGCATTTTTTATTATTAATTTTAGTTAAAGCATATATTCTCAATATGTCAATAATTGCTAATAAACAGGCATCAGCCCGGATGCCTGTTTAATTATGTAAGTGTATGAAATTAAATTGTTTTTTTTAATTTCGGCTGAGAATTCTTGTATATTAGCCAGAATTAACCGGACATGGATGTGAAATCGTAATTCAAATCAGGTAAAGGTTCCTGCAGAAAATTACCCTGTATAAAGTTAATACCCATGCCCCATAATACTGAAAGGCTGGTTGCATCTTCTACACACTGAGCAATAGTCAGTTTGTTCATTTCCATGGCTTTCTGAGTAATGGCTTTCACAGTTTCCTGATTTTCAGGACTGTCTGAAAGATTTTCCATAAATGAACGTTCAAGTTTGAGATAATCAGCGGGTATATGCTTAAGTAGCATGAATGGGTCGCTACCAGCGCCAAAATCATCAAGTGCGAATGAGCAATTTAGTTCACGTAGTTGTTTGGCAAGCTCTGATGTGTATTTAAGGCTGGTTATGGCCATGCTTTCTTTAACTTCAAAGACAAGGCTGTTTTTGGGGACATTAAATTTTTTCAGCTGTTCTTTAAGCCAGGTCATCAGCTGAGTATCTGTTAATGAGGTGGGCGTTAATTTCACAAAAAACATTGTGCGCTTACCGTTTTTCCATTGTTTGGTTAGAGTCGTTATGGTGTTTAAGAGTACGAAACGATCAATGGTTGTTGACATGCCTGTTCGTTCTGCGGCAGGCAGAAAGTCATTGGGTGGTACAATTTCACCCCTGTCATTCTTCAGTCTAACGAAAACCTCATATCGTTCATCAGTATCACCATGTAAACTGACAATAGGCTGGAAGTGAAGTACAAAGCGATTTTCCTTGATGGCTTTTTTAATGTCTTCAACTGTTTTGGCATCAATTTCTTTCTGGGTAAGTTCACCTTCTTTAGGCTGGTAAACCACGAGTTGTCCTATGCCTTTTGATTCTGCTTCTTCAAGTGCTCGTTCAGAACGTAGCAAGATCTCGCCACTATCAGGAGCGTTTTCATCAATAATGGCAACACCAATGCTACAGGTCGGATTAATGGATTTGTTGTTTATATTGCCAATATAATCCTGAGTTGCTTTGATAATGTTTTGTGCATACTTTTCGATACTGTTGCTGGTCTCGTTCATGGCAATAATGGTAAAAGTATTGCTTTCAAAGTGGGCCAGAATATCGTCTTTATTAATATTGGCCTCAAAAACACGAGAAACTTCATTCAGTAGCTGGTCGCTTCCAGATACCCCCGCTTCTTTTTTGATATTGTCAAAGTTATCAATATGAATGAGCAGGGTGCAGGCTTTTAGTTTGCCTGATTGAGCGGCAGAAACTTTTTCATCTAATGAATCAAGATAGAATTGTCTGTTATAAAGGCCAGTAATAGAGTCCTTCTGGCTCATCAGGGCAATTTGTTTCTCCAGTTCGGCACTGTTGGTCTGATTGCGAATGATAACCTGTATGCAGGGCTCGCCATCAATTGTTGCTGGTGAAAATTCCATTTCACCGTTAAATTCGGTGCTGTCGGATTTTCTTAAACTGGTTTTTAATTTGTTTGTTCCCATTGAGTCATCTTTAAAGTTTTCTCGGAGGAAATTTTTAAAGGTATTACGATCATCCATGCCAACCATGTCCAGTATCGGCATGCCTTCTAAGTCTTCAGATGCATCAAAGCCGAATAGCTC
>JAOUMX010000029.1 GCA_029881275.1 Gammaproteobacteria bacterium
AGTAAAGATAAAGGTCTTTATTGTTGTCATTATCACCGAAATTCAGGCCGTTACCATTGCCGTACATGATCGCATAGCTGTGATCCCAGCCATTAATTTTGAAGCTATCGAATACCTGAATACCGACATCACGAAATGCACCAACAGGGCGTTCGAAGCCTGCCGGTGGATTACCGGTTAATTCTGGATTTTGAGGATTGGTATTGCCCTGTGCGTTTGGGCTTGTGGTTTTAATATAGTTGTCGTGATTAGGAAACCGTTCCAGCAAAGCCTGATTGGTCACCTGTGTGAAATTGATGTAATCAAATACGTGAATGGCCTGCAAACCTTCTTCTGCGCCCGGTGTTTTAAATAAGCCGGCTCGGATTCTTGCACCTTCAATATTATTGAAGGTAATACTGGCATCGGTTACATGTGTTCCACCATCATTGGCATTGGTAATGCCGTTATTGCCAAATTCAGCCAGTAAAAAATAATTAACATTACTATCCAGCGGGAAGCCTGTACCTCTGGCCCCAATACGTGCACGGTTCACATTGAACTGTTCCTGAGACGTGAGATCATAGCCAATCATCTTTCTGGGTATGTAAGCACCCCCGGGATTAGGATCGCTATTATCTTTCTGGTACTGGGCCTGTATAAATCCCCATGTTTTTATGCGCGGTGCAGAGGCTTCGGGTTCTGTGCCCTGGAGCATTAGCCAGTTGGCGGCATCGGCAGGTGAAGCCAGTAGACAGTTTGCAATGCCCGTCACAATTAAAAGTTTTTTCATTTTTTTATTTAACACGAATATATCCTCCAGCAAGTCTTATGGCTTGATTAATTTATAACCCTGATTCTGTAATTCGATGATGCGAACGACCCCGGCAGTTACTAAACTTGCTTTGCTGTTCAGTGCAGGTTTCTCACCCAGTAATGCAGTCATCTTTTGCAGCGTGTTTCCACAGGCTGAAAAACGAACACCACTTTCATTCAGGTCATCAATACGACCGCTATTGCTGTTATTTTTGAATAACAAACGTAAGCCGGGGCCAAATGCGATAACTTCAATATCAACTTTATCGGGTCCGTAATGCTTGATCAGGTTATTGCTGACATTGAGTATCAGTGTTTGTTTATCAGGATCAGCATCACTGATTTGCAGGACAATCTTTTCTTCAGCAAAAGGCTTGTCCCCTGAAGCGGCCAGTAATTGTTGTGTACTGCATAGGTACATCAACAATCCGATGCATATAAATAGTTTTTTCATGTAATCTCCTGTTTTCATTTAAATAATTCTTTTAAATCAATATGTTGTCAGTATTGATTGGGGCAGGTTTTGAGTTCTGCTTAATAAAAAGATGTGCTAGAAAGGAAAAATATTCCAAAAAGATTATTTTTTTGGAATAAAGTATCAGGATAGTTCATCTTACTATCTGAACTAACAGGCTTTTAAAATGACGATATTCAGATTTTCATGCCAGGATAAACAAACTGCCAAACAGGTAAAGGCCTGTCGTAGCCGATTATATCGGCTTGCTTTTTCATGGTGCCATGATGCTATGCTGGCAGATGATTTGACGCAGGAAACCCTGTCCAGGGCTATGCAAAAACTGGATCAACTAAAGAATGAGCATGCACTGGATGCCTGGTTGTTTGCGATATTAAACAATCAATGGCGGGAATATTTACGTAAAAAAAGACCGAGTGAAGATATTGATGAGCTGGTTTTGTCACATGACCAAACGCCGGAGTACTGGCATAATCGGCAACAAATTATTGACCATATTCGTAATGCGATAAGTGAGCTGCCGTTGAGTCAAAGGCAGGTTCTTACGCTGGTGGATCTTGAATCAATGTCTTATACGGGCGTGTCAGAAGTGCTTGATATACCGGTAGGAACTGTCATGAGTCGTTTAAGTCGAGCACGTAAAAGTTTACAGGAAAAATTGGAAGGGAAAGAGAAAAAGGTGTCCATAGCAAGGTTAAGGAGCATAAAGTGAGCTCTCAGTATTCAGAAGAACTAATTAATGCATTTGTTGATGGTGAACTGGATGGCAATGAAAAAGAAGAATTTAGAAATGCCATGTCAGAAAATCAAGAACTTTCGCAAAGAGTGAATTTGCTTTGTGAACTAAAGCAGTCTGTACAGTTAAGTTATAGTGCTATTCCTGAGCCTGCAAAGGTTAATCAGTTAAATGGTGCTCTAGGATATAAAAACTTGTGGCAACTGAGTTATGCGGCTGTATTGTTTCTGGTTGTAGGTGTTTTTTTTGGCTGGATATCCCATGGATATATTGAAAATGATGTTGTCTCATCTGCAGCAACTGAATCAATAAATGGCATTAAATTAACACCGGTAGCTATGCAGCAATCAAATAAGATTCTGCTGCATATCTCGAGTTCTGAGCCGGTTAAATTGAAGCAGACATTGAGTAAAATTGAAACAATCTTAAGTCAGTACAATGAAAATAAATTGCCATTTGAATTAGAAATAATTGCTAATGCAGGTGGTATTGATTTGTTGCGTAAAGATGTCTCCCCCTATAAGGATAGAATTGAGGAGATAATGAAAACGCATAATAATGTTTCTTTTGTTGCCTGTAGTAATGCTATTAACAGATTGAAATCATTAGGCATAAAACCAGATTTAATTGCGGAAACAAAATCAGGAGTGACAGCCGTCGAGCGAATTGTGCAGCGCTTGGGTCAGGGATGGGTTTACGTTAAGGTTTAATAAGCCTGGAGGTCTTGTTGAATCTTATTTTATGAGTTTGATGCATTCGGCTTTTTTTATGTAACTCTTTTACAAATCGGGATTGTTTCGGGCTCCCATAGTCTGCATTTGTAATTAAGTGGCGCATGAAAAAACACCGGGCTTCAGCCCGGTGTTTAACATTAGTGACCGCAAGATTCTCCGTGAGAATGAATGTGACCATGGTTAATTTCTTCTTCAGTGGCATCACGTACATCAACGATATGCACATCATAATGTAAAGTAACTCCTGCCAGTGGATGATTGCCATCAATCGTAATCTGATCGCCATTGACTTCAGCAATAGTGATCATTACCAGGCCGCCATCTTCAGCCTGAGCATGAAATTGCATGCCGGCTTCAACTTGCTCTTCACCGAACATGGCTTTGTCAACCACCTGTGTGATGGCGGGATTGTGTTCTCCATAAGCCTCAGAGGGCGGTATGACAATACTGAATTGTTCATCTTTCGTTTTGCCAGTTAATGCATTTTCAAGACCTGGGATAATATTATGTGCACCATGCAAATAGCAGAAACTGCCATCATTTGATGCGTCAATGGTTTCGCCGGCATCATTTTTAAGGGTGTAATTAATGGTTACGACTTTTTGAGCTTGTATAGACATGTCGGTTATTCACTTATTCAGCGGGAAAATTGCATTATAAAGTGATAGCACCTGACAGGTCTAATTTTGTTGCCTGGGCTGGTAGATGTTTGAATAATAAGTTATCTATCAGGCAGCGGCTATTTTACCCTGTTGTATGTCGGCGCATTGCTGGAGCAGGCTGGAGAGCCAGTGTGTTTGTGTGCTGGGTGATTGTTCAGTTTGTTCAAGCAGGTTGCTGAATTTGGTTAATTCATTAACTGTTAATTGAATTTCAAGAGTAGAGCCGTGAATTTTTAAATTTTCTTTAAATTCTTCGATCTTCCAGTTGAGATAATCACTAAATAAATGGCAGGCGTGTTGTAAGTTGATGTCTGTTGGGTCGTCAGCGTTGGCTATGACATTGCCAAAGTCAATGACTTCCTGGAGTAGTGTATCAAGTTCCTGCATGGTCTGAAGTTCGCTAAATAATTCATTTATCAGGTCGGTAATTGTATAAATGAATTATCAAATAAACTATCTTGAAATGCTGAAAAGCATGTAGGAAAAGCCTTACACCGATTATTTTCAATAACCATCTTTAATCAAAATTGGTTGTTATTTTAAGGCCTTGCTGGGTGATGGCTTCTGCCATTCGGGCAAAATGATCTTCATTGGCGAATAAACTGTCACCTGTGCCTTCTACTTCAAGAATTTTTTCACGGGTTTTGGGGTTTTCAACCGTTAATTTCCATATGTCATGATGAATTTTTTGTCGTTTCACTGTGAAGGGCGAGTTTGAGAAGCCCCATGTTTTATTACCATATGTCATGAGTGACATTGTAGATTTTTGTAATGAGGATAAACCATTTGCTGGGAAGCGCGTGTTACGTGCAGCATGGCGTGCATTCTGGAGTACTTTTATTGCTTCTGCATGTCTGGTTATCGAGTTGGTGTCCATAATTGCAGTAACCTCCTGGGGGGTGATTGTTAATCAGGTGTTGCTTGTCAGGTAAGCGCTTGGATTATGCAGGCTGAATAGTATAACTCGTTTTTTTAGTATAAATAAATAACAAATAGTGTAAATTTGTATAAATATATGTTTTTCAGGTTGTTATAAGTCTTGAATTGTTTATTTATATTTTAAATAAATTAATTAACTATATGATTTATATGTTATTAATGTTGTTATTTGTGTTTGTGTGATGTTTATTTTAATTAATCATGATATATCGGTTTTATAACCATATTTATAGTGTGATATAGGGTTATGATATTGGTTTTATTGTATTAATATGTCGTTTATGGCAATGAAATGCTCCTGGAGATCAGGAGCATAAATAAAGAGTTGATTACGGTTTTATAGATGTAATTAACTTTGTCAGACCCTCTTGTAAAGAGGATTCAGCAATGATGTTGAGTTCTTTGTTCATGCGCGTCGGGTTAGCCAGTGAATGTACAATGTCACCTGTGCGAGGTTCTGTAAAGCTTATATCTGTCTGATTACCAGTGATTGCCGAGAGTGCGTGGATGAGATCAAGTAGAGATGTTTTCTGGCCGGTAGCTACATTGCAGGCTCCCTGATAATCGCTTTGTAATGCGGCAACATTGGCGCGTGCAACATCGCGTACAAAAATAAAATCACGGGTTTGTTCGCCATTACCAAAAACAGTAACCGGTTGCTTGGCCATTATACGGTCAACAAATAAAGCGATTACACCGGCATAAGGTGATTTGGGGTCCTGTCTTGGGCCATATACATTGAAAAAACGCATGCCCAGGGATGAAAAACCATAAAGGCGATGGTAGAGATCGCAGTATTGTTCGTTAATCTGTTTTTCCAGACCATAGGGTGATAATTGCTTTACGGCGAGGTCTTCATCCAGAGGTAATTTGGGAGGTTCCCCGTAGATGGCAGCTGACGAGGCATAGACCAGGCGTTTAAGATTATGAGTACGGGCGGCATCCAGGACATTGACAAAGCCAAGGATATTTTGTCTGGCCGAGAATTCAGGGTCTTCCAGTGAAGCCACTACGGATACCTGTGCGGCCAGATGCAGGCAGTGGCTGACACCATTCATGGCGTGTTTGACATCATTGGTATCGCATATGTCGCCTTCGATAAACTCGAGTAAAGGGTGCTGGTCAGGTAAGTTATGTCGATGGCCCGATGAAAGGTTATCCAGCACTCGAACGGGAATGCCCTGTTCCATGAGTAAATCGGCAGTGTGTGATCCTATAAACCCGGCGCCACCGGTGATTAAAACCTTTTCCATTTAACCCTCTTGTTTTTTATTTAACATGATTAATCTATGTGGATCATAAGGGTAGTCGAATTTGGTTCGTAAAAAAACACAGATTCATATAAAATATGCCGTTTTCTCTGGTTTCGGCCGCCACATGGGTTTATGAGATGGCAAATATTAAAGTGGGTGTTGTAATGGGCAGTAATAGTGACTGGCCCGTTATGCAGCATGCTGTAAAACAGCTGGAAGCATTTGGTGTTGAATACGAGGCTCGTGTGGTTTCGGCTCATAGAACACCTGAGCTATTATTCGAATATGCGGCAACAGCGCGTGACAGGGGTTTGGCCTGTATTATTGCCGGTGCGGGGGGGGCTGCGCATCTGCCGGGTATGCTGGCGGCTAAAACGACTATACCGGTGCTGGGAGTGCCAGTGCCTTCTCGTTATTTAAAGGGTATGGATTCATTGTTATCTATTGTCCAAATGCCCAAGGGTATTCCCGTGGCAACATTTGCTATTGGTGAAGCGGGTGCGGCCAATGCGGGTCTGTACGCGATTTCCTTGTTGGCTAATAATAATCAAGAACTGGCTGAGAAGCTGGCTGATTTCCGGGCTGATCAGCAGGATGCTGTGTTGGCTATGGAATTGCCTCCGATCGAAGAATGATATTTCCAGGTTCTACATTAGGTGTTTTAGGTGGCGGTCAGCTAGGACGTATGTTCTGTGTGGCGGCACGAACTATGGGTTATCGTACCGTGGTGCTTGATCCGGACCCTGGCAGTCCTGCGGGGCGCATTGCTGACGATCATATTCAGGCTGATTATACCGACCCTGCTGCACTGGATAAGCTGGCAGGTTGTTGCGATGTGATTACGACAGAATTTGAGAATGTGCCTGCGGAGAGTCTTAAGTATCTGTTAAGTAAAAAACCGGTTTATCCCGCGCCACAGGCTGTTGAAATTGCGCAGAATCGTATTAAGGAAAAGAATTTTGCCAGGGAAACCGGTATAGCACCAGCGCCTTTTGTGGCGATTTATGCAGAAACAGATCTGGTTCAGGCAGCTGATATTATTGGTTTTCCGGCTATTTTGAAATCTTCCACCTTGGGTTATGACGGTAAGGGGCAATTTGTTGTTGACGATCTAGATCAGGCAATCAAAGCCTTTAGAAACATGAATGGTGTCGAATCAGTGCTGGAGAAAAAGCTGGTACTGAAAAAAGAAATATCAGTGTTGCTGGCTAGAAATGCACAGGGTGATGTCCAGTGTTATTCACCGGCAGAAAATGAACATCGTAATGGTATTTTGCATCAATCGATTGTGCCAGCCAGGGTTGCAGATGAGATTGCGGGTGAAGCAAAGCAAAAAGCCATCAAGCTGGCTGAAGCAATGAATTATGTTGGTGTACTGGCGGTTGAGTTTTTTATAACAGATGATGGCCAGTTGATCTTTAACGAAATGGCACCACGACCACATAACAGTGGTCATTATACAAAAGATGCTTGTGTGACTTCCCAGTTTGAGCAGCAGGTCCGCGTTATCTGTGGGTTGCCACCGGGTGATACACGACTGATATCACCAGTGGTAATGGTTAATATGCTGGGTGATTTGTGGGATCCTGATTGGTCTGTTTTGCTGTCCGAAACGAATGTTAAATTACACTTGTATGGTAAAAAAGAAGCGCGTCCTGGCCGTAAAATGGGGCATTTTAATGTGCTTGCCGATAATATATCTAAAGCTATTGATGTCGCTAACCAGTTATTTTCTAAACTATCAAAATAAATTCATCTAATTTTCTAATAGTTGAACTCGTTTCTGTTATAGCAATTGATGTTTGTTTATTCTGTGCCCATAATCATATAGCTATTAATGAATTTTGAGCAAGGAGAGATTCTTATGAGTTTATCTGATCCTGTTAAAGAGTTTGAAGGCTTATTAGATAAGTCTGAAAACAAGGACATGATAAGGTTTCTCAAGCAGCATCAGCCATCAGCCCATACCGATATAGTTGATTTATTGATCAAGTCAGTAGAAGGTTTGCCGGATGTGAGTTTTTACTGCCCAGATACCGATAATCATGCTTATTATATTGCGCATACTTCTGATGGCATTATGTTTGCAGCAGCGATTGGACTAAGTGGCCTGATGTTTAAATTGCCCAAAAAAGCCATGTCTGGAGCATTGGTTAAAGGTGGTGAAGTCATGAGTGATATTAGCGAAGACTGGGTAAATTTTAATCCTTTCTGGCCAGAAGAAAATAGAGAGAAGTATTCTGTAGAGGATATGAAGCATTGGTGTAAGTTAGCATACCACGCATGTAAGTAAAAAATGATAATTAGACTCTTTCGGGGGTAAGGAATATGGCGTTATTAATGCCAAATGCAATGCGATTTTATAAACTTTGTTTTATTGTGGGGCTGATTATTATTATGTTATCAGTTCTTTTTGCATGGGTGAAAATTAATCGTTTTGAGCTTACAGTTGTTGATGCATTTGAAGGGACTGTCAGGACATCGCTAGAAGTTGATGGCATTAATGAAGAGCTGAGTCATATAGAGAAAGTGCTTCAGGCAGTGGGTCAGGTTGGAAATTCAAATGAATTAATTACAGCAGATGGTGTTACTTATTCATCTTATGAAATTGAGCGGCTACGTTCAGAACAGGCCAATTTGCTGTTGCATAAAAAAGAAAAGGAACTTGAGTTAACAGCATCCAATCATGTAAAGCGATATGTCATGAATGATATTCGTTTATTATTTGTGATGATGTTGATAGCGTTAATTATTGGTACGTTATTAAGTGTGCTGGGAATATTGGGTTTATATCTTAGAATTGAATTATTTGAAGATCGTAGAAAGAAGCCGAGGTAAAAATAATTTTCAGGTCTAAATAATGAATTTTTCAGCTAAAAAATGACATTTTATCTTGGGACGGCCTTTAAAATTAACATCATCAATATGTTAAGTAAATAGTTTTTCTGTATATTCGTAAATATAATTATTTTTTCTTGACCCTTCAGTCACTATCTTCTATAAGTTTTAGTAGTTCTAAATGATAAAAAGGAGGTGGTTTAAGTCATAAGTAATCCAGAAATCAGATCGGCTGTTCAATAGCAGAATCGTGAGAATGGAGACAGTAAAGTGATATTTAGTATAGAGAGTGGCTTAATTTTTTATATATATCATAAATACTGATTCATTTTTGAAAGAAGATTTCAATAAAAGGTGAATTTATATGGCTAAAAAATCCGTGGCCAAGAAAAAGGCGATGCGAACATCAAGGAAACGGGGATCGAGTAATTCAGTCGTCGTTGATATACATTCTCACAACGCATTCATTAATGCGCAGCTAACTCCTCCCTCTCGATCCAGGCCTCTCCAGGCAAAAACAAAATCACAGGCTCAATACATAGCAGCAATAAAATCCAATAAATTAACATTTGGAACAGGTCCGGCAGGTACTGGTAAAAGTTATTGTGCAGGTGCCATAGCTGCGGAAGAGCTGGAAAGTCGGCGTATAGAGCGTATTATCATTAGTCGGCCAGCGGTTGAAGCAGGTGAGAATTTAGGGTTTTTGCCGGGTAATCTAGAAGAAAAATTTGATCCTTATTTTGATGCTTTCAGGGATTGTTTAATTGATAGACTGGGTAAAGGTGTTGTCGAATGCGGTATTAAAAACGGACGCATTGTTGTTTCGCCTTTGGCGTATCTTAGAGGAAAAACATTTAATGATGCTTTCGTTGTGCTGGATGAGGCGCAAAATTGTACGAAGGCGCAGTTAAAAATGTTTTTAACTCGGATAGGAGAGAATTGTAGAGTGGTTGTTAATGGTGATATTCGACAATCTGATATAGGTCACAAATCGGGATTGCAAGATGCTATTGACAGACTGGGGGGAGTTGAGGGAGTATACGTTCACGAGTTCAGTCGTGAAGATATAGTTCGTAGCGGTCTGGTAAGAGATATTATTGATCGTTACGAATATAACTAATATCATCTTTAATGATATTAGTTAATTCGGATAATAATAATAACTTCATTTGTTTTTCTGGGGCGCTAAGGCGCCCTTTTGTTTTATGGGACGATACAGACCTCCTTCTCCTAAAAGTTCACATTACATAACACCTGAAGGCAAACAGAAGCTTGCTGCGGAGTTAGATTATCTGTGGCGTAAGAAACGTCCAGATGTTACCCGGGCATTGTCTGAAGCTGCGGCAGAGGGTGATCGATCAGAAAATGCTGAATACATTTATCGAAAAAAAGAATTACGTGAAATTGATCGTCGTGTTCGTTATTTATCCAGGCGACTAGATGAATTAATAGTTGTTGATCGAAAGCCGGATAATCAAAGTCAGGTATTTTTTGGCGCATGGGTCGAGCTGGAAAATGAATCGGGTGATATTTTTCACTATCGTATTGTTGGCCCTGATGAATTTGATGCGGATAAAGCATATATCAGTATGGACTCTCCATTGGCTAAATCACTGTTTAGAAAATATGCAGGAGATGAAGTTGAGGTGGAAAGCCCAAAAGGTAAATCCCTGTATACTATATTAGAAGTTCGTTATACGTTATTTGATTAAAGTTTCTGGAAAATAGACCGCTAACCTGTGGAGATACTTTATTATTCTCACAGGCCATGCAAAAAACACTTTTTACACTTCTGCTTCTTGTTTACTCCGCTCAACTCCTGGCTAGTCAGAAGTATCAGGCTAATTTTGAAGAATCTAAATGGATGTTGAAAGCATCGCCAATTCGCTGTGAGTTGACCCATCCTATACCACGCTATGGCCGGGGCAACTTTGTCTATTCGTCGAATGGTGAGCTTGCCTTTAGCCTGGACGTGTTACAGCCTCCGGTTCAGGATGGTGTGGCAAGCATGGCATCGGTCCCTTCTTTCTGGAAGGCGGGCTCAGAGGGTAAGAGCATAGGGGAGTTTTCCATATCCGCGGGTAAAACACCTATTTATGCGCCTCATAAGATTGCTTTAAGAATTCTGTACGAGCTGGATGCCGGTATGTTTCCGGTTTTACAGTATAAGGACTGGGCAGATCAGCGGGATGCGGTAAGCGTTGCGCTCTCTCCGGTTAATTTTCGTGATGTGCTACCAGCATTCCAGCAGTGTATCAGCCAGTTATTGCCCTATAGTTTTGATGATCTAAAAGAGTCTACTGTCCTGTTTAATCTGAATAAATCGACATTAACGGTAGAAGCCAAACAAATTCTGGAGAATCTCTCTCTGTTTGCCAAAGAGTATAAAAACGTCAATATGATCATAGAGGGGCATACTGACAATATTGGCAGCCGTTATTACAATCAGCAATTATCACGACAAAGGGCTCTGTCGGTGAAGAAGTTTCTGCTCGATAAAGGCGTGCCGGCAAAACGGGTTATTCTGAAAGGATTTGGGGAAAGAAAACCTGTGGCCAGCAATCGGACAGAGGAGGGTCGTGCGGTTAATCGTCGTGTAAACGTAACCCTGAATGTGGTGAAATAAGCTTTTTTGCCTAAGGCCTCACGTCACTCCTTTATGTCTTTAAACCAGGTTTTTCCTGCATAAGGCTTCTTTTATATGGTTGAGTAAGTTTTTCCTGCAATAAGCCTTCATGTCGCTATTTTATACTTCTAAACGAGGTTTTTTCTGCATAAGGCTTTCCGCTTGGGTATAATGTGCGCCCTTAAGAATTAACGGAGCACGTGTATGTCCAACGTCAAAAAAGTCGTACTGGCCTATTCTGGTGGCCTGGATACTTCGATAATCCTCAAATGGCTCGAAGACACTTATGGTTGTGAGGTGGTGACTTTTACCGCTGATATTGGCCAGGGTGAAGAAGTTGAGCCTGCACGTGCCAAAGCTCAGGCAATGGGTATCAAGGAAATCTACATTGAAGATTTACGCGAGGAGTTTGTCCGTGATTATGTTTTTCCTATGTTCCGTGCCAATACCATTTATGAAGGTGAATATCTGCTGGGAACCTCGATTGCCCGTCCTTTGATAGCCAAACGACTGGTTGAGATTGCCAATGAAACCGGTGCGGATGCGATTTCCCATGGTGCGACTGGTAAGGGTAATGATCAGGTGCGTTTTGAACTGGGTGCTTATGCGCTGAAACCCGGTGTTCAGGTGATTGCGCCCTGGCGTGAGTGGGATCTGAATTCACGTGAAAAACTCATGGCCTATGCAGAGCAGCATAACATTCCAGTTGATTTTGCCAAAAATAAAAAGAAATCTCCTTATTCAATGGATGCTAATTTACTGCATATTTCCTATGAAGGCGGTATTCTGGAGGATCCCTGGGCTGAAGCCGAAGAGGATATGTGGCGCTGGTCGGTTTCGCCCGAGTCAGCACCAGATAAACCTACCTATGTTGAGCTGAGTTATGAGAAGGGTGATATCGTGGCTATTGATGGTGAACGGCTGTCGCCTGCGGAAGTATTAACAAAATTAAATAAACTGGGTGGTGCTAACGGCATCGGTCGTCTCGATATTGTTGAAAATCGTTATGTGGGCATGAAATCACGGGGTTGTTATGAAACACCCGGTGGCACCATTATGCTTAAAGCTCACCGTGCTATTGAATCTCTGACGCTGGATCGTGAAGTTGCTCATTTGAAAGATGAGTTGATGCCGAAATATGCCTCATTGATTTATAACGGTTACTGGTGGAGTCCGGAGCGCAAAATGATGCAGCAAATGATTGATGCTTCACAGCAACATGTGAATGGTGATGTACGCGTCAAATTATATAAGGGTGCTGTTTCCGCAGTGGGTCGCCGTTCAGAAACGGATTCACTGTTTGATGAAAAAATTGCTACTTTTGAAGATGATGCTGGTGCTTATAATCAGAAAGATGCGGAAGGATTTATTAAATTGAATGCCTTGCGCCTGAGAATTGCTGCTGGTCGAAAACGATAACGTGTAATACAAAGGTTTTTTCTGAGTTATCTACAGGGATGTAGGTGTTCAAAAATAATCAGCTCACCAGGCTGATTTATTTCTTATTATCTGATTGAAATGTTCTGCCCACGTGCAATCAAACTGCGTGCCTGAATGACTGTTTATTTCTATCATCGCCTGCATCGGCATTTTGATTTCCTGGCGGTGAATTCTTTTGTGAGTCAGGGCGTCGAAAGTGTCAGCAATGGCAATGATGCGGGCGTCGTTACCAATCTGATTCTGCTTCAGATCTTGCGGGTAACCATTGCTATCCGCTCATTCATGATATTGAAAACCATTTCGTTTAAGTATAGAGATATGTGCTTTTGTTATGGCTTGACCGGGTGAGAGTGCTAGAGCAGGAAAATGGTGGCCAGTCCCAGAAAGGCAAGTAAGCCAACGATATCGGTAATTGTGGTGAGTATGACGCTACCAGCAATGGCGGGATCAATGCCGTATTTGCGTAGAATGAGTGGAATGATGACACCTGATGACGCAGCAAAAATCAGGTTAATCATCAGGGCAACGGCAATAATGATACCGATACCAATATCGTTAAACCAGATAATGGCAATGGCTGCGACGACGAGAGACCATAGGGTGCCATTGAGCAGGCTAACAATGACTTCTTTGTTCAGTATCCACTTGCGATTGCTTCGGCTGACCTGGCCCAGTGCCAGGCCTCTGATAACCAGGGTGATTGTCTGGCTACCCGCAATACCGCCCATGCTGGCAACCACATTCATTAAAATGGCAACGGTGACAACTTTTTCCAGTGTGGTTTCAAAATTACTCACAACCCAGGAAGCCATGAAAGCGGTAATCAGGTTTATACCCAGCCAGATAGCGCGACGTCGACTACTGGGAAATGCCGGTGCAAACAGATCTTCTTCATCGTTCAAACCGGCCATGCTCAAAACCGAGTGATCAGCTTCTTCTCGAATAACATCGACCACGTCATCGATAGTGATGCGACCGAGCAGAATATTGTTTCCATCTACCACGGGTGCAGAAATCAGGTCACGATTTTCAAACAGTTTGGCGACATCACTGTCAGACATGTCCGAGGGAATGGGTTCACATTGTTTATCCATGATTTCGTCAACAGTGTGACTGGGATCATTGATCAATAATTCAGACAGCGGCAGACTGCCGAGATAGTGATTATCACGGTCGACAACAATCAGGTTGTCGGTTAAATCCGGAATTTCGCCCAGTAATCTTAGATAGCGTAATACTACGTCCAGTGTGACTTCAGGTCGCACTGTGACGGCATCTGTGTTCATCAGGCCGCCGGCACTGTCCTCGGGAAAGGAGAGGACGGATTCAAGTAGCTCGCGGTGCTGGCTGTTCAGGGAATGCAGAACTTTATCTATGACCGCACTTGGTAGAGACTGGACAAAGTCTGCTGAGTCATCGACCTCCAGGCCTTCGGCGACAGTCACAAGTTCCTCGGGTGACATATCTTTAATTAAATGATTTCGTAAATCATCACCGAGGTGGATAAGCACTTCACCACCACTTTCCTTGTCCACCAGTTCCCATATTAGTGTACGTTCGCGGGGTGGTAATGATTCGAGCAGGTTGGCAATTTCGGCGGGATGTAGCGCATTGATCATGCCACTGGCAGTGTGTTTGGTTCCAGATTCAAGAGCAGCAGACAGGGCTTCAATGTTCTGTTCCTGTTTCTCTACAGTATCTGTTATTTCAACCATCTTACGTGACCCGATTTAGTACGTGATTAATAATTCTTAGTTTAGCAGTAAAGCTGGCGGGCAAGTCTATGCTCGGATGTTATCAGGTTCAAGTAGCAGGTAAATTTAATATTTTAAATTATCTATGTGCTTCTTAATCCGGAAATTAAGGGTCTTTATTGCTGATAATTAAATTGCTTGTTTAGATCATCTAAGCCCAGTTCTATTTCATCTGGATATGAGAGTGATAATAATTTTCTTACTTTGGGGGCGAGTTTTTCAATGCGACTATTATTGATAATGTGTTTAATTTCAAGCAGGCTATTTGCCTGAACACTAAAGTTTTTAAGTCCCATTCCTAATAATAAACAGGTATATTTTGGATCACTGGCCATTTCTCCACAGAGTGACACGTTGATGCCCTGATTGGCACCAGCCTGTAATGTGATATCAATTAGTTTCAATACCGATGGATGTAGTGGTTTATATAAATGGCTGACTTCGTCATCAATGCGATCCAGTGCCAGTGTGTATTGAATCAGATCATTGGTACCAATGGATAGAAAGTCCAGTTTCTCAGCAAAGGTGTGTGATGATAAGGCGGCTGACGGTACTTCGATCATGGCGCCGACAGGCAGTCTGGCATCATATTTCTGTTTGTTCTTTTTTAATTGTTCTTTTGCCTGTTCAATTAATATCAGCGTTTGATCAAGTTCGCTAATACAGGTCATCATTGGAATCATCATTTGTACGGGTCCGTATGCACCAGTGCGTAAAATAGCGCGTAATTGTTTGAGAAATTGATCAGGTTCTTTCAGGCATCGTCGTATCGCTCTTAGTCCCATGGCAGGGTTATGCGCCAGCGGGCCATGTTGTAATGTGCTATTCATCTCTTTGTCGGCACCCAGATCAACTGTTCTGATGGTGAGTTGTTTTCCTTTGAGTGCGCGCAAAGCACGGCGATAGGTTTCAAACTGTTCCTCTTCGCTGGGGTTTTCATCACGATCAATAAATAACATTTCAGTTCGATAGAGACCAACACCGGTATGATCGAACTGCCTCAGTGTTTTAATATCATTCGGTCTATCAATATTGCCATTTAAAATAATTTCATGACCATCCAGTGTTCTTGCCGGTTTGTTTTTTAATTCAAAAAGATTTCGTTTGCGTTGTTTCTCATCTTTTTGCAGAGATTTAAAATGTTTGAGCGTCTTTCTGTCAGGGTCAACAATAATCATGCCATTGTTGCCGTCGATAATGAGCCAGTCATTGGCAAGAATTAGCTGCTTTGCATTACGTACCCCTGTGACGGCCGGTATACCAAGGTTGCCAGCTAAAATCGCGGTATGTGAAAGAGGGCCGCCATATTCAGTTAAAAAGCCTGAAATTCTCTGATGTTGCATGAGTATGGTATCGGCGGGAGTGAGATCATCAGCAATTATAATTTTTCCTTTGAGGTAATCTGTTTCATCATTGGATTGTTCGGCCTGATCGTTAGCAATTAAACAACGTTGTATGCGTTGTACGACATGAATAATGTCGTCTTTGCGAGTTTTCAGATAGGCATCGTCCATATCATCAAATACTTTAACGAGACGATCACATTGTGATTGTAATGCCCATTCAGCATTACAGATTCGTTGTTCAATTTGTTTGATTGTGCCGTCGCAAAGCACGGGATCTTCCAGCATTAATAAACTGGTTTCAATAAATTGAGATATATCCTGAGGAACATCGTTGGCGATCTTCTGTTTTATATCATGTAATTGTTTTTGTGCCTGCTTACGTGCAGTATGAAATCGCTTGATTTCGTGGTTGATGCGTTTTTTCGGGATGTTGTATTCGCGTATTTCAGGTTGTTCACGATAAAGTACGTAGGCCTGGCCAATGGCTATGCCTTTTGATACGCCGATACCGTTTAGTAATACGCTCATATTTACTCGTTTTCATCAAAGCGGTTGTTAACCAGCTTTTCCAGTGCTGTTATACATGTCTCAGCATCGTTGCCATCAATGTGTAGTGTAATTTCGCTGCCTTTTGCAGCTGCTAACATCATCACCCCCATAATGCTTTTGCCGTCAACCTTCTGTCCGTTTTTCTCAACCTGTACCAGGCTATGAAAAGATGAGGCTAAATTAACAAATTTTGCTGCAGCACGTGCATGCATCCCAAGTTTGTTTATGATTTCGATAGTACGACTTATTTCTGGCATTGTTTTTTATTTTCACAGTCACATTGTATGATACCGTCTTTGCCACCAGTTTCAGCTTTTACGGTTAGTTCATCAAGATTTAAATCGGAATAATTCAATACTCTGACTAGCATAGGTAAATTAACACCGGCTATCAAATGTATGTCAGGTCTTTCAAGCAGGCTGCAGCCAATATTGCTGGGCGTACTGCCATATAAATCAGTGAGGATGAGAATGCCATCTCCCTGGTCGATGTCTTTTATATGATTCTGAGCCAGTATTTTAATACTTTCTGTTGATGCATCCAGAGGAACTTCAAGTGCTTTTATTTTTGTTGAGTAAGTGCCAAGCATTTTGTCTGCTGTATCAAGCAGGCTTTTGGCTATGCCGGTATGGGTGATGAGTAGCAGACCAACGCTCATTCCATTTCCCTGTGACGAAGTGATACGGTAGGTAGTTTATCCTGAAAATATTTGCACAGTTGTTCAGTTATATAGACTGAACGATGTTGTCCTCCTGTGCAACCAATGGATACTGTTAGATAGTAGCGATTCTGGTCTGAAAATTTTGGTATCCAGAATTCAAGAAAATTACGGATATGATTGAGCATGTCAATGACTTCTTCCCGGTCTTTCAGAAACTCAATGACTTCCGGGTCCTGACCAGTAAGCGGTCGTAATAAAGGCTCCCAGTGAGGATTAGGTAAGCAGCGTACATCAAAAACAAAATCAGAATCTGTGGGTACGCTATGTTTAAAACCAAATGACTGGAATAGAAGCGATAATTGAGTGTTCTTTCTTAATAACACCCGTTCTTTTAATAAAGCGCGTAATTGATGTACGTTGGTGTGTGTGGTGTCCAGGCATAAATCAGCTGCAACGGCAATGGGTGCCAGTAGATTACGTTCTATATCGATGGCTTCTGATAAAGGAATGCCTTTTTTTGCCAGTGGGTGACGTCTGCGAGTATCGCTGAATCTTTTTATTAATGTATTAATATCTGTTTGAAAGAAAATAGTTTCCTGTTGAATACCGGTTTTTTTTACTTTATCAATGATTTCTCTGTAACGTCGTAGATCATTTACGCCACTTCTAGCATCGATACCAACAGCAATTTCATCATAGATTTTTATCTGGTTAGAAATAATCTGTTCTGTGAAACTGGGTAATAAACCTAGAGGTAGATTATCAACACAATAAAAGCCTTCATCTTCAAGCGTGTGAAGTGCAACGGTTTTTCCCGAGCCGGAGAGTCCACTGATAATAACAAGTTTCATTTTATGTTTTTAAAAAGTTATTTAATAAATTGACTTTGTCGGTTAATAAACTCCTCACTGGCATCATGTCCATGTTCAAGGAGAATGTGATTACGTACAGCGGCTTCAACCATAACGGCCAGGTTTCTACCCGAGGCAACCGGTAACATAACCTGTGGAATGTCGACGTCCAGTATAGTCCGTACCGTGCGGTTGCCATAGAGTCTATCAAGTTGTTGTTGTTCTTCAATGGGCATACGCTCCATATGAATAATCAGGCGCAGATATTTGTTCTGTTTGATTGCGTTTTCACCGTACATGGCTCTGATATTAAGTACTCCAAGTCCTCTGACTTCCATGAAATCTTTAAGGACATCGGGGCACGAGCCATTTAAAATATTGGGACCCACGCGTGTAAATTCTGGAGCGTCATCCGCAATAAGCCTGTGTCCACGGGTAATCAGTTCCAGTGCCAGTTCACTTTTGCCAACACTGCTTTCACCGGTAATCAGCACGCCTGTTCCCATGACCTCCATTAATACACCGTGTAAAACAATCTTATCGGCCAGAAAGCCGGACAGGTAATAACGTATGGAGTCAATTAAATCATTGCTGGGCAGGCAGCTTTTAAGCAGGGGAGTTCGTTTTTTATCGGCTAATTGAATCATATAATCAGGAATATTAATGCTGTCACTGATAATGATTGCCGATGTGCGGCGAACAAAAATTTGCTCGAGTGTATCCTGGCGAGAATTTTTTTTGAGTTTTTCCAGGTAATTCCATTCAGTCTTGCCAATCACCTGGATGCTATTGGGATGAATGAGATTCAGGTGTCCAACCATGGTGGCATGATTAGCCCAGTGCAGTTTACGTTTTATGATGCGATTCGCATCTGCAGTGCCGGCAATCCAGTGAAGATCTATATGATTGCGTAAATGCTTAAATAGATCCTGTGCTGTTATGCCGTTTATCATCAGTGGTGATCTGACTCAAGAAGCTGCGCTGGTGATTGCCCAGCCAGAGAGGTGTTGGTATAACTCTTCGTCCGTGCTGCATTGCCGTAGTTTGGCACAAAAGTCTTTATCGCTAAACATGCCTGCCAGCGTTGCAAGAACCTGTAGATGTTCATCTGTATGGTGTTCGGGAACCAGCAGGGCAAAGAGTAAATCAGTTGGTTCACCATCCGGACTATCAAAATCGATGCCTTCGTTAAGTTTCACAAATGCACCAATAGTAATGGTGTTTTCTCCATAGCGACCATGGGGTAGTGCAACACCATGGCCCAATCCGGTTGAACCAAGGCGTTCTCTTTCGATTAAACGATTGAAAATTTCTGCAGAATCATAGCCAATTGCACCCAGTGCCAGAATCTGGCTTAATTTTTCCAGCACACGTTTTTTACTGCTGATTCCATCCAGGCAAATAACTCGATCGGGTGCAATTAGCTGATTGATTTTCATTGCATTGTTACTTAGGTTAAATCAGGCTGCGGTTTATGGTGCAGGTGATTTGTTAGTTTTTCCTTATGTTTCTTGACTTGACGATCCAGTTTATCTACCAGGTTATCAATGGCTGCATACATATCATCTTCAGTGCTTTCAGCAAAGATGTTGTTGCCGCTCATGCTGACTGTCGCCTCTGCTTTATGACGTACACTTTCAACTGAAAGAATAACGTGCGTGTTGGTGACTTTGTCAAAATGTCTTTCCAGCTTTTCCATTTTTTCGTCAACATAGTTACGAAGTGAATCAGTAATATCAACATGGTGTCCAGTTAGGTTGATTTGCATAAGGACTCCTTAATTTGTTTATTGTGAGCCTTTTTATGAAAGGCGTTTGCGCTCGTTTGATGGCGCTATCATCATGGCTTCTCTATATTTTGCCACAGTTCTACGCGCCACGTTTATACCCTGATCAACCAATAAGCTGGCAAGTTTATTGTCGCTCATAGGTTTTCGGGAATCCTCGTTGTCAATCAGCTTTTTGATCATGGCTCGGATGGCCGTGGCTGAGCATTCTCCGCCATCGGCAGTACCGACATGGCTGGAGAAGAAATATTTAAATTCGAATAAACCATTGGGTGTGTGCATGTATTTTTGTGTCGTAACACGTGAAATGGTTGATTCATGTAATTCAAGTTCTTCCGCGATTTCCCTGAGTACCAGCGGTTTCATGCCTTCTTCACCATATTCCAGAAATGTTCTCTGGTGTTCGACAATGGCGGTGGCAACTCGCATCAGGGTTTCATTGCGGCTTAGCAGGCTTTTTAAGAACCATTTGGCTTCCTGCAAATTGTTTTTCATATAGGCGTTGTCTTCGCTGCGATTACTGCGATCTATAAAGCTGGCATATAAAGGATTTACCCTTAATTTAGGTGCGGTGTCAGGATTAAGTTCAACCAGCCAGCGGCCTTTCTCCTTGCGTACAAAAACATCGGGAACCACATACTGGGTGGACGTGGTTGTAATGCCGGCACCGGGTTTTGGATTCAGTGTTTGAATAAAACTAATGGCAGCAGCCAGCTCCTGTTCAGACATGCGGGTATAACGTTTTAATTTGGCATAATCGTGATTGCCGAGTAAATCCAGATGCTCGGTAATAATTTCCTTTGCATTAATCAATTCTGCTGTACTGGCAAACTGTTCCAGTTGTAATAGCAGACATTCCTGTAAATTTCTGGCAGCAACACCAACGGGGTCAAAATGTTGAACCAGATGAAGGACAGCTTCTACTTCATCCATCTCGATGTCTTCAAAATCCTTCAGGATGGCGGTGTGAATGTCTTCGAGGTTTTCTTTTAAGTAGCCATCATCATCAATAGCATCGATAATCATGGTTGCAATGGCGCGATCAGCTTCACTCAGGTTGGTGACCTGAAGTTGCCATAATAGATGGTCGATTAGAGAATTATTATCATCACTCTGATTTTCCAGAAATTCTCTGGCTTTGTCATCATCGGTAATGGTGCCGCCACTACTGGTTGTGGTCATGTCATAAATATCATCCCAGGCACTGTCGACAGGTAGATCTTCAGGGATTTCCTGATTTTCATTGATATCCAGATTACCAGTATCTGATGGTTCACTGGCTTCCAGTTCACTGTTCTGGCTCTCCTGGGACTGGGTATTCTGGTTTTGGCTATTGTCGACAGAAGAGTCTGACTGGCTGTCATCCTCAATTTCCAGCATGGGATTGGACTCCAGGACTTCCTGAATTTCAGCCTGTAATTCTAATGATGATAGCTGCAGCAGCTTGATAGCCTGCTGGAGCTGGGGGGTCATGGTGAGTTGTTGACCGATACGTAACTGTAAGGACTGCTTCATTCTTGTTATAGCGGAATTCTATGTCTCTGTTACTTAGGATTTTACTTCAAAATGGAGCAACATGCAGAGGTTGTGCCATTTTTTATTCATCTGATTGCAAATTATCATGATTTATCTGCAGAAGTTTTGACTCAGGTTATAAATCAGGGTTTTGGTCAGGTGGATATAGGGTCATTTCGGCCGGGTTATAAATGGAAGTTGTGCCCCAAATAGACGTCTTTTACCTGCTTGTCATTCAGTACAGTTTCCGGGCTGCCTTCCGAGATAACCTGGCCGGCACTCAGGATATAGGCGCGCTGGCAGATGCCCAGGGTTTCCCTGACATTATGATCGGTAATCAGTACGCCGATGTTTCTTTCGGTGAGTTGTCGAATGATGCGTTGAATTTCCAGAACCGAGAGGGGATCAACGCCGGCAAAGGGCTCATCCAGAAGAATGAAACCGGGTTCTGCCGCCAGTGCCCTGGCAATTTCAACGCGCCGCCTTTCACCGCCTGACAGGCTAATACCGGTATTGTCGCGGATGTGATCAATCTGGAAATCATCCAGTAATTCCTGCAGGCGCTGTTTGCGCTCACTACGATTGAGATCATTACGGGTTTCCAGTATTGCCATGATGTTATCAGTAACACTGAGTTTTCTAAATACAGAGGCTTCCTGGGGTAAATAGCCAATACCAAGACGCGCTCGATGATGCATAGGCATGTGAGTAATGTTTTTTTCGTTTAAAAAGATATGACCTTTATCAACGGGAATCAGGCCGACCATCATGTAAAAGCTGGTGGTTTTACCGGCACCATTAGGGCCAAGCAGGCCAATAACTTCACCGCTTTTAACGGTAATCGAAACCTGGTTAACGACTTTGCGGCGACGAAAGGTTTTTATCAGGTTTTCAGCGCGTAATATATTCATGCCTTATTCATTATTTTTATTTTTGGCGGGTTGTATGGTAATGGTGACACGTTCTGACTCTGAGGTGCTGTTTGTGTTAGATAGATCACCGGCCTGTACTATATCCTGTCGAGTATCATAAATAATATGTTCACTGGTAAAGCGATTTTGTCCCTGAACCAGAATGGCTTCTTTTTTTAAGATCAGTTTATTGTCACTGGCCTGATATTCCATTTGCTGACTTTGAGCACTGATTTCTTCATCCTGATCATTGAGTTGTCTGAATTTTGCGGGTTTACCTTCGATACGGATGGTTTTTATTTCGTTATTGATGGTATGAACCTGGATCAGTTCGCCCTCGATAATCATGCTGCCGCGAGTGATATGAACTTGATTTTTATAGATGCTGATACCTTCTTTTTCGCGAATTTCTACTGAACCAGCCTGAATATTCAGTGTTTCATTCGAGTCCGATGTTTTTGCCTGTGCCTGAAGGGATAAACAAAATAATAAAATAAGAAATTTAGCGTTCTGTTTCATAGGTGCCCTTAACCTCTGATAACAACTTTAGTATACCTTTGTTGTTATCAAAGACCATGCCTGTTGTGTCCAGTTCCAGTTGTCGTGTTGCGATATGAGCCAGCTTATCTGTTTCAGCTGTTTTATTGTCAGTGTTAACTTTTAAATATTCCGTGGTGATGGATAGTGCGTCCTGCTGGTCAGTTGGTTGACGCGTGATATTAACATTGTTGTAAAGATGAACAATATTGTTGTTAGTTAGAATGTGAGCGCGTTGAGCTGATATTGACCAGTCACCTTTCGTTTCTTTAAATAAAATATGTGGTTGTATTATTTCAGTGGTA
>JAOUMX010000152.1 GCA_029881275.1 Gammaproteobacteria bacterium
TGTTTGTTCTCTACAGCATGCGCCCGGCAATTGTACAGGTGTAATCCGGTTAATGTTGGTGACAGCAGGGGTTATGTATATACCGGCTGTCACCACACACTTGTTTTAAACACCCCCCATAACATGTGACATACATAAGCACCGTCTAATATAAAATAACGCCTGGCCACACCCATTGTTTAACCGTATCAGAAATCATTAATATCTAACGCACGACATTTAAACCCTGTACACAAAGTTCACTAACTCAAACGGGTTAATTTGAGATTGAATTGAATATTGATTCAATCTATTTAATCTTTTATATCGATTTCTTCATGCCAATTAAAGTTTTACTATGCCTCCAGATGAATTATATTAGTGCAAGCCAATATTCTATCCCCATATTCATGCTGTCATACGGTAATAAATAATAAATAATAAATAATAAAGGGTATTAATCTTGTCTCAGACTGATCAGGCTCATCTTCATACCGAGCACATGGCTCTCATTGATAAAGAAACCAGTATGTCCATATTGGGGGCCTTATTTACAATCATGGTCTATACCTACATTCTTTATGACCATGTCAATAATTCCATTCTGTTTACCTGGCTCGCAGTCATCAGTCTTGTCTATGGCGTACGCTTTTTGATTAATCACCATGTGTTACCACTCAAAAGAACCAATAGTTTCCACTGGGAAAAAACAGCTCTATTGGGAACATTTCTGACGGGTCTTCTATGGGGTCTAGGCAGTTATTTTATGATGCCCGCCAACAATCCATTATTACAGGCTGTTATTGTACTCACTGTGGGTGGCCTGGTAGCCGCTGCTTCGGTAACCTACGCACCCAGCAAAACACTGGGTACAGCATTCAACATTCCCGCACTGTTACCATTAAGCGTTTTCTTTTTTCAGCAACAAGGTAATGAGTATTTCTACATGGGCACACTGGTGCTCATCTATAGCACGGTGATGTTTTTTTCCAACAAACTAATGCATGGCGTAACCAGTAAAAGCATTCTTTTGGGTCTAAAAAACGATACTCTGATAAATGATCTAACAAATAAAATAGTCGAAATTGAAGACCTGGCCAGCGAAATGTCATATCAGGCAACACATGACATGCTAACCGGACTCATTAATCGACGAGAATTCGAATTACGACTAAAGAAAACCATCAGCGAAATTAAATATTCCGAGAAAAACCATGTCTTATGCTATATGGATCTTGACGAGTTCAAAATTGTTAACGACACCTGTGGACATATAGCTGGCGACGCCTTATTGAAAAAACTGGCTGATCACCTGATGCACAACATCAGAAGCAACGATACTCTGGCCAGATTAGGGGGTGATGAATTTGGCTTACTACTCCCTTCATGCAATATAGAAAAGGCTTTTGAAATTGCAGACAAGCTACGTGAAGCAATAAAACAGTTCAGATTCACCTGGGAAAACAACATATTTGATATAGGCGTCAGTATTGGGCTGGTAGAAATCAATGAAAACACAGGCAACCTGACCGATATTCTCAAGGCCGTCGATTCAGCGTGCTATATAGCAAAAGATCTCGGTAAAAATCGAATACACATTTATGAAGAAGATGATTTAAAGCTGACCGAACGTCTAGATTACATGTATAGCGCTCAGGCCGTACAGAAGTCCCTCGCAGATAACCGCTTTATGCTTTATGCCCAGGAGATTCGTGCCATTAATAAAGACACTAATAAATGGCACGGTGAATTACTAATACGTATGATCAATGAAGAAGGCAATCTAATATTGCCTGATCAGTTTATTCCGGCTGCAGAACGCTATCACCTGATGACAGACATTGATAAGTGGGTTGTCAATGAGGCATTTATATTTATAAAACAACTTGAACAACAATTCCCTGATGCCGTTCTTTGCACTATTAATCTATCGGGTCAATCAGTCTGCGATAAATTATTTCTTAACTATGTCATCGAGAAATTTACGGAAATAAAAGTTCCACCCTCATCAGTCTGTTTTGAAATAACAGAAACAGCAGCCGTTGAAAACTTCTTTCATGCAGAACGACTACTGGAAGTTCTAAAAGGCATAGGCTGCAGTTTTTCTCTGGATGACTTTGGTAGTGGTTTAAGTTCATTTGGTTATCTGAAAAAGCTGGATGTTAATTATCTTAAAATTGACGGCAGTTTTGTAAAAACCATGCTGGAAGATAAAAAGGATTATGCCATGGTGAAATCCATTAACCAGATTGGCAAAGAGATGGGCATAAAAACCGTAGCGGAATTCGTCGAAAATGACGACATTCTCAGAGAACTAAAAAAATTAAACGTCGATTACGTACAGGGATATGGCATTGGCAGGCCCGTGCCGGTGAGCTCACTGATATTGGATGACAAAATCAAGGCCAGTAACCAATATTGAGGCTGATAAATCCCGGTAAGTTATGCATGCATAACTTACCGGGCAGAAATGAAGCATGATTTCAATAATGCATTTAGCTGCTTTTAGTCATTAATATGAATGACAACAGACACTCCGTTCAGGCTTCAACAACCATCGGATTGGCAGGGTCCGCAGCCCACTCCTGAAGTGAAGCGGCATATACCGCGACATTGGTATAGCCGAGTCGTGTCAAGATGAAGGCACTGGAAGCTGCCATGATGCCACCCCCACAGTAAGTAATAATACGTACATTACGCTCCAGTGGGTGCATCGCAGCCAGTTCATCGATGGGCCGAAAAAAACCTGACTGATCGAGTAAATTAAGGCCATTGATGTTCAACGCACCGGGAATGTGACCGGCTCGTGCATAGAGCGTATGTTCACCCCGGTAGAATTCCTCTGGCATGGTATCAATGAGACAGACAGAAGTGTCATCAATACTGGCGAGCACCTCATCCCGATCAGCAATCAATTCCGGCCGTGGTGCCGGGGTAAGCTTTTTTACCGATGGTATAACCGGCTCGAGAGAAAGTGGGCGGCCTGCAGCAGTCCAGGCAGTCATACCACCATTGAGAATCGCCGCATTATCGAATCCTGCCCAACGCAACATCCACCAGACCCGTGCTGCCCAGGCCGTATAATTTGTATCATAGAGCACTACACGGGAATCATCACCAACACCCAGAGCGCCCATGGCAGTACAAAATGCCTCAGGTGTCGGCACCGCAAATTCAACTGGACTATTAAGATCAGAAAGATCACCCTTGAGATCCGCAAAACCGGCGTTCGGAATATGGCCACAATCATAATCCGCACGGCCGCTGACATTACGTAAGCCAATCTCATCATCCGGTATAGTGCACACTGTGCAGTCGAGTAGCACCAGATCAGGATCATAAAGGTGCTGCCTCAACCATTCGGTGGTTACTAACGTTTCCATAATCATTTTTTCCTGATCTGAAAGTAATCAGATCCATAAAAGTTTACTGCCAGCGGTCATCACACGCCAGTTTGATAACCTGAAGGATCGACAATTTCTATTTAAACTTGCTTTGTATCAAGTTTGACAGCGCCGATTAGCATTATAAAAGCATATTTAGCTTAATACGGGATAATGGTGTTAGATAAGTGATTAACAGTAACGAACAAAATAACGCAGATGTCGAATGCATTTGCTGTGACTTATACAACTTATGTCAACTTGCAGGACTGGGTGATGCCGATACACAGAGACTCGATTCTACGCTAAAACGCAGACAACAAATTCCAAAAGATCACGTTCTATTTGATGCCGGTGAAAAATTCAGAGGCATTTTTGCGGTTAAATCCGGAGCGCTAAAAACCACAAGGGAATTAAGCAATAACTCAGAACAGATTATTGATTTTCATATTCCCGGAGAATTAGTTGGCATGGACGCCATAGATTCACCCGCATATTTACACAGAGTCATTGCCTCGGAAAATAGCAGCATTTGCGAAATGGATCTGGAAGCCATGAAAAAAATGAATGGTAAATATAACGACTTCCAGAGCAGTCTTATACAGGCATTGACTAGAAAAGTCAGACTGGACCAATACCAGGCATTACTCATTAGCACCAAAACCGCTGAACAACGTTTAGCTGTTTTTTTAACTGCATTATCCAGTCGTTTTCAACTGCATGGCCTGCCTGCAAACCAGTTCAGGCTGCCTGTTTCACGTAAGAATATTGCCAACTATCTGGGCATGGCTGCCGAAACAGTGGCCAGAACATTCAAGACATTTGAAAAAAAAGGCCTAATAGTAAACAACAACCGGAATATAACACTCATAAAACCTGAAGAACTCATTACACTGGCCAGCTTAAATTAAAAAATAATAATAACCGGCCACTCATACCCTCAGGCACTGATTACCTTACGTTAGAACGAAAATAGTGCATGTCTATAAAACGTGAAAATAGACTTCAATTCTTTTCATAATAAGAACATAATTAGCGACAGGCTAAAATCACCGCTTACAAAATAACGCTTAATCTAATCATCATTAACATTCAAAAATATTCTCAAGTGCTAATATTTTTTGCACTTGACCCATAACAACAACTATTGAGGTAACCTATCTATACTGTTTTACAAATGTGGCAAATATCTTATGACAAAGAATAAAAAGGACTAAGAAAATGACACTAAAAAACAAACTCGAAAAAGAAAATCAGCATATCCTGGATAATATTGAAGTGCTGGAACATTTAATCGCTTATGATAAATTACGGGACAACCCTGTCTTTTGTGGTTTATTAAAACAGCTGACAGAAACCATAAACGATCATTTAAGACATGAAGGCCGGTCAGCCTACAAAGAGCTTTTACCCCATAAAGATAATGGTGCTCATGAAATTGCAAACCAGTTTATGAACAACACCAACCAGTTACATAAAATCATGAATGATTATGCTAAACATTGGTGCAAGGCACCCCATGATTTTAAAACCAATGAAGCATTTATTGATGAAACCAAAAACATATTTCATCTGGTAACAGAACGTATCAATCTGGAACAGAAAAAACTCTTCCCCTATATAGAATAGGCTTTTAATCAATCTGTTCAGTTTCAAGGGTCTGGCAAAGACAAACCCTTGAAACTGGAATGTGACATAGAATTCTCAGGGTAGTTTAGTTTCGCTATCCCTGGCTTTCTCTCTCAATGCTTTACCGCCCTGTTCAAGAGCCTCACCACTCTTTTCAATGATTTTCTCACCCGATTTCTTAATTTTGTCCTGAATAGTATCATCCGCAAATGGGTTACTGAATATTGATCGATCTTTGCCAAGATTAACACCAAACCAGAGTCCTATAAGAACACCTATCATCAGGCCGTAAACAATACCTTTAAGCAACTTCATTTTATCCTTCCTTCTTTATGGTGCAATCGTCTTTATATTACCTGTCTAAAAAACAGCGTAAATGACCTAACCCTCAATTTCATCCACATCGGCCTGCCCTGACATTCTGCGACGAATATGAGACCAGGACATACCTGTAGCCAGAATCGCCGCCAGTATAAACAGGACAAGGTAGGTAAATATAGAAATATTATCTATACCCAGTAATCCAATATAGACCAGCCACCAGACCAGGGTGGCAAAAAAAGCAAACGCCAGAAACAGCCCAAATGGACCCAGCGAACGCAAGGTCGCACGAATATAAACAGTCCAGCCAATCAGCAGTACAACCCCGAACATGGCAAAGGCAGGCGTAAGATCCGTATTTTCACCAAAGATGACATCCTCTGCCCAGTGAAAAAAACTGTAGCCGCTGGGATTATAGGTTGCGTAAACCAGTATCAGCGCAAAACCAAGCCGTAACCAGAAACTTTTCCAGGTAAAGCGATGTTCAGTCATATTTCGTAGACTCCCCGTTAATCAATATACCCTGTCCTCAGACGCCAGGTGCCCTGTTTATCACCACTGTTTACTAAGCTAGCCATAATCATCTTATCATTTAAGATCGCTCTGTCTAATAAAGCTTTTAACTCTTTTCGCCACATCAATGGTAAACGACTGGCTGCCAGCACCA
>JAOUMX010000153.1 GCA_029881275.1 Gammaproteobacteria bacterium
TATTAATTCACGCTTATCACTCAGACGAACAAAAATCTCATCGGCATCGGCAACCACATGATGATTGGTAATCACATAACCATCTTTGGAAAGAATAAAACCTGAGCCCAGGGATTGAGAATCCTCAGGCATCTGTGGCATACCATCTTCACCAAAGAATTTTTTAAAAAAATCACCAAAAGGTGAATGTTCAGGAATATCCAGGTGCTCCCATTGATCAGGGGATTTTTTCTGTACCGTACTGATATTCACTACAGCAGGGCTATTTTGTTCCACCAGCTCGACAAAATCAGGCAATGACTGGGCAACTGATAACAGGGAAAATAAACAAAGGATAACAAAAGCAGTCAGACGACTTGCATTTAAGGACATTCAAAACTCCATTCAGGAATCAATAATTCAATAATCAGGTGTAATTAACGACTTTTATGAGGCCAACATAGTATCACGAGACGCCAATTGATGGTGTACTATGCGTAACATTTCAGGCTGCAGACGTTTTTTTAGACTGGCTCTGGTAATTACAAATCGAGTCATTAGCATTGCACCGGAAAAACCCAGTATTGCTGAAATAATGGCTACCAGCTCTGAATTATAACCATTAACCTTGGCCCAGAACTCGCCGGCAACCGCTAATAACAACATCGCCAACAATGGCATAGCATAAATCAGCAATGACCCCTGAACCAGGGCATCCTCATGCACACCTAACAAAACGGTATCACCTAATTTTGCATCCAATACATTTGCAACCCGGATCTGGCTACTGCGTTTACCAACCACTTTTGAAATCACAGATGTACCACAGCCTTTTTTAACTGAACATGACTGACAGGCAGACTTGCGCTGCGTCTGCAATAACGCATCCTTACCTTCAAGCGCAACCACGGTAGCCTGTTCTTCTATCATGCTATTGATTATGCCTCACGGATTGACCCATAAGCCTTACAGTATCCACAGGAACCTCACCAATAACCGTGACCTGATGGCCATTAACATGTATTCCAAAAGCATTGACCGCACCCATTTTAGACACGCCCTGAAGCGCCCTTTGTGCAGACATCTGATTTTCAACAAACACAGAAACCGAAGCTATGCCATCGCTATACACCATTTGATGTACTTCACCATTTCCTGATGAACTGGGTTTAGAGCTGCTACGTACTAACATAAAACCATCGGGCAACTGTTGTGTTTGCCAGACACTCGTAGCCTGCTGATTTTTTCCTGCATCCAGATCAACCGACTGAAAACTTTTATATTCGTCTTCCAGCATAGACTCAGGCGATTTATTTAATAATGTCAATTCACTAAACATTAATTGCTCTACAACTTTATTGTTACTATCCATTACATCACATTTCAACAATAACCCAGTATCAATATCCAGCCAGAATTTAAACCCGTAACGAAATTGATCTTTAGGTTTAATTTCCAGCATCTGCGCATTCTTTCTTGCTACACGCTGCTGTCCTGCTAACTGAATATTATAATACTGCTTGAGACTGGAAATATTTTTCGGCAACTGGGGGTGAAAAGGATTCTGTTCTATTTCATGACTAATGGTTACCAGTTCACGTTCAGGGAAAATAGTTTTTACAGTATCTTGTTTTCGAATCACTTTACGTGATTCACCATTTAGAAATTCCAGACTTTCCCAGACGCCTTTTTTATCAATGCCATGCTGAACGAATAAAGCATCAACCTTGTCTGCCTGACGAATAATCAATGTTCCCTGATAATTATTAACCTCCATTGCCGTGGTCATTTTTTCCAGCCATACATCCACATCATCAGCATAGGTCAGACTGGCAAACATTAAACTCAACAATAGAAATAAACGACTCAGATTCATTTTAGCGATTTACTTGTGATCCATAACTGGCAACACGCACATAAGGTATCATGCCCTGTACTGTACTTTGACCTGCATAATGTTCCAGCATGTATTCGTTTAACTGCTGTGTACGTAAAGCTGCATCCTGTTGGTCACTGTTAACAGAGACAACACGTACCTGTTGCGCCAGATCAGCATTAACGGGCGTAACATCTGTCACCTGAATATAATCCTGCCGGGTTTGCGTTTCTGCCGTCAGTAGATTCGCAGGAACGCCCGACTCAGTATCAATGGTTCGGAATGCAACGACCGTGATCATGGCCACAGATGCTGCGATAGCCATTCCCGACAAGGGGCGCAACCAGGAAGCAAAAATCGATTGTTTATTTATACTGCGACTGACATTTTCAATTTCTGATTCAATACTATCGTCTACCGCAATTGCACGATGCACCGATGCAGATATATCCATAAATGAAGTCACATCAACATCATCACGCAACACGTCACCGATCAGGTTATAACGAAATACGGTTTCCGCATCAGCCACCGGATCCTGCTTCAGATCACGCAAAAAATCACTTAACTCATTATCACTCAGGGCATCGTCATGGAAACCTGATAATTGTTCGTATCTTTTATTCATCACCATTACCTCTTATCACTCGATAATCTTCAATCAAGCAGGGGTTTAAGCTGAGCATCAATTGCTTCACGCGCCCGGAAAATCCGTGACCTGACTGTTCCTATTGGACAGTCCATGACAGCGGCAATATCCTCATAACTTAAACCTTCCATTTCGCGCAATGTAATCGCCTCTTTCAGATCATCCGGTAATTCACTGATGCAGTTTTTAATAACATCATTAATTTCATTAGCCAGAAGTTCTTTCTCAGGTGTGCCATATTCCCTTAGCCAGTCACCACTCTCATATTGTTCGGCATCCTGAGCATCCACCGCAGAATCAGTCGCTCGCCGACCTGACGCTACCAGATGATTTTTTGCCGTATTGATGGCGATACGATACAACCAGGTATAAAAAGCACTATCACCACGGAAGTTTTTTAATGCCCGATAGGCCTTAATAAACGCTTCCTGTGCCACATCCTGAACATCATCAGCATTGCGCACCAGTCGGGCGATAAGTTTCATTACCCGATGCTGATACTTTAATACCAGAAGGTCAAAGGCCCGTTTATCACCTTGCTGTACTCGCTCTACCAGAGCCTGATCGACATCTCTTTCGCCCATCCGGGCCTGCCCTCCGATCGACACGTCCTGTGTCTGTTTGTTAAGACTTACTTGGTCTACAATAGTTCGTTTGGTTTTAAGGGTTCTGTTTAACCTGTCTGGTGTAACATCCACCCCGAAAGCGCAAACAATACCTGATTCACATAATGACATAAAGAGCCAGCCTGTTTCATGATTGAACTTAACAACAATAGACAATCATTTCGCCACGACGTTCTCATTATTGGCGGCGGAGCCGCGGGTTTAAGCCTGGCGCTACGATTAGGCCCCAATATTAAAATTGCCGTTATCGCCAAAGGCCGTGAAAACACAGGTAGCACCTATTATGCTCAGGGCGGCATATCCGCTGTATTACGTCCTGACGACTCCTTTGAATCCCATATTGCCGATACCATGAACGCCGGTAATGGCCTGTGTGATAAAAAAGCCGTGCAATTTACCGTTGAACATGGTCCGGAGAATATTCATTGGCTGGCTGATCTCGGTGTTCCCTTTACCACCGATACCCATAAAGATGGCAGTAAAAGCTACCATCTCACTCGAGAAGGCGGCCACAGCCATCGCCGAGTCATCCATGCAGCCGATTCCACTGGGCGTGCGCTGGAAACCACGCTCATTAATCATGCCAAACACAATAAAGACATTGAATTATTTGATCATCACCTGGCTATTGATCTCATTACCGGCAACAAACAGGGCCTTGAACATAACCGCTGCATTGGTGCCTATGTACTAAATAAAGCCAAAGGCCGGGTTGAAACATTTCAGGCCAGGTGCGTCATACTGGCTACCGGTGGCGCCAATAAAGTTTATCTCTACACCAGTAATCCAGATAGTTCGACCGGTGACGGCATTGCCATGGCCTGGCGTGCAGGTTGTCGCGTGGCCAATATGGAGTTCATGCAGTTTCATCCCACCTGTCTCTATCACCCTAAAGCAAAAACTTTTCTCCTCACCGAGGCTCTGCGTGGCGAAGGGGGTAAATTATTACTACCCAATGGCAAGCGCTTTATGGATCAGTTTGATCCGCGGGGCGAACTAGCTCCCCGTGACATTGTCGCCCGCGCCATCGATCATGAAATGAAACGCCTGGGTGCTGAATGCGTGTATCTGGATATCAGCCATAAATCCGCTGCGTTTATTACCTCGCATTTCCCGATGATCTATGAAAAATGCAAGGAATATGGTTTCGACATCACCAAAGAACCGGTACCTGTCGTACCCGCAGCCCATTACACCTGTGGCGGCGTCATGACAGATCTGAATGGTCATACCGATATTGAAAACCTGTATGCCATCGGAGAGACCTCTTTCACCGGATTACACGGCGCGAATCGCATGGCCAGCAACTCGTTACTTGAGTGTCTGGTATTTGCCGAATCAGCCGCAAACGATATCAAAACAAAACTGACTGAAAAATATCAGTGGGACAAAATACAAAAATGGGATGAAAGTCGTGTCACCGATTCGGATGAAGAAGTTGTTGTCTCCCATAACTGGGATGAACTACGCCGCTTCATGTGGGATTATGTGGGCATAGTACGCACGGATAAGCGCCTGCAAAGAGCTAAACGTCGAGTCGATTTATTACTCTCTGAAATCAATGACTATTATGGCAACTTTAGAATTACCGGTGACCTGTTAGAATTACGTAATCTTGCCGTGGTCGCCGATCTTATTATTCGCTGCGCCATGGAACGAAAAGAAAGCCGTGGCCTGCATTACACACTGGATTATCCTGAAACAGATGATTCAAAGCCTGCTGCAAATACTGTATTAAAACCTTAAATAAACCCCAGGTAACTAACCATGTCTGTATTACCCTTAATTATTGAACCCGATGAACTGGAACAACATTTAAATGATGATCATTTATTAATTATTGATCTTTGCAAACACAGTCAATATCTGCAGGCACACATACCGGGTGCAGTATTTCTGGACTATGGCCATATTACTGGCATGAACAAACCCACCATGGGCCTGTTACCTGATGAAAGTCAGCTCAGTCATATTTTATCCACACTGGGCATGACAGCTGAAACTCATGTCATTGCCTACGATGAAGAAGGGGGTGGCAAAGCAGCGCGCCTGATCTGGACACTGCATGCCGCAGGACACTCTAAAACATCATTACTTAATGGTGGCCTGATTAGCTGGGCCAATGAAGAACATCCGTTAAGTAATGAACCCGTACACACAACAGCCAGCCATTATGAAGTCAATTATTCTAATATGAATGTGGTTGCCGATACCGATTACATTTTAAAAAATCTTCAGCATAAAGATATTGCATTACTGGATGCTCGTAGCCAGCCTGAATATGACGGCAGTAAACGATTTGCTGAACGCGGTGGCCATATTCCGGGTGCCGTTCGTTTTGAATGGACAGACGGCATGGACAGACAACGTAATTACCGTCTATTGCCTGATGATGCATTAAAATCAAAATTAAATACTCTTGGATTTACAGACAATAAAGAAATTATTGTTTACTGCCAGACACATCACCGGTCTGCACTTTCATATTTAATGTTAAAACACCTGGGTTATGACAAGGTCAGAGGTTACCCCGGCTCATGGTCAGAATGGGGCAACAGGATGGATACACCGATTGAGGCTTGATTGAAACATAGAGAAACAAAAAATACATGTCCGCAAATAAAAACAAAAGCACTCATAAATGCTCAATGCGCTACAGGTGCACAAACAAAACATGTGTGTTTATTTGCGGACTAAAAACGTTTATATCTTCAACGCATGCTCACGGTAATACACCAGTTCCGCAATTGAATCCTTAATATCATCCATCGCCAGATGTGATGATGCCTTGGAAAATCCATTATAGACATCAGGAGCCCAGCGTCGCGCCAGCTC
>JAOUMX010000154.1 GCA_029881275.1 Gammaproteobacteria bacterium
TACATTGAATTCTACAATCGTGAGCGACTGCATTCAGGTATAGGCTATCATTCTCCGATGAATTATGAAAAACTATGTGCGTAAATGGTCCACTAAAGTGGTGCTAGATCATCACCCTTAGCTGAGCGTTAGGCTTATAAAAATGAATTCAGGGAATAGAAATTTTGTTTTTAACATTGGAGCATTGTTAATAGGCTCATCTTCTATTTTCATTATTCATCTCTTTGGCGATGAAGCTTATTATTATTTATTAATCTTATTTATTGTTGTGGCATTAATCTTCTCTTTAAAGCAGCAATTCGTACCGTGGCAGTTAATAATTATCATGCTCATGTCAAACTATACTATTGGTCTTATTTATATGCCTGGCTGGGGTCAGCTCTTACCTGTAGAGCTAATGCTTATTCTTCTTTATTGGGGTAGCATAGGCCTTATATGCAAGCTAGCCATAAACTTAGGTAAAAAATATAATGAACGAAAAGCCTAACAAGACAATCAAGTTCGCCTGTAAAAAGCACAGGCTTGGACGCGGCAAAAGTCGCCACACCACTTATTTATAACGTTAGAGCTAAATAAAAAGAAATGGAATTATCAATTTATTTAAATTTACTATGGCTCATTCCAATATTCACGTGGCTTGCAACTCGTGAAAAATCACAAATTATGAAAAGCACAACCAGAGGCATTTCATTCGGCTTAATTGTTTCTCCTGCCTCTATGGGGTTATACGCTTTGTATTTCATCGGCCCAATATCTGCAATTTTTGGCATGCTAGGCTTGGTCTTAACACTGCTTCATCAACCACCAGGCTACAATCTGGCAATAATGTTTAATTTAATTCCATCGCATACTGTTGTAACAGTCTCTGGACACATATCAATTGCATTAATAAATGCAGTTTTTTGGGGAGCAGCATATGGCGCTTTAGGCTTAACTTGGGGTTACTTTAAATCCAAAAGAACAAAAGCTCTAACAAGCGGGTCAAGTTGCCCACAAACAACGCGGGCCGAGGACAAAAGGGGGTAGACCACGTTTAATTAGATATAACTGGAAAAAAATGTGGCTGCCTCCCTTTTATTTTTATGTTAGTCACACACTTAAATCCATTTTATTTTGAGGAATGACATGTCCACAAACACGGTAAATGAAGAGACTGTTCAAACGGCATCCCCTCGCCAGTGGATCAGACTCGTTATTGCCTATCTCCTGATCCCGCTGATTTTATTTATATGCGCTGGCGACCTCGGCTGGTGGCAGGCGTGGTTCTATTCCCTGCTGATCCTGGCCGCGGGTATTGGTGGGCGCCTGTGGGCGGAACAACGGCATCCCGGATTAACCGCCGAAAGACAAAACGTTGAAAACATGCAAAATGCAAAAGCCTGGGACAAAGTACTTGCGCCACTGATGGCACTGAGTATCGGGTTTCCTATGGTCATAGTCGCAGGGCTGGAGCACCGCTATAACGGTGCCTTCGAATTTCCACTATGGCTCATCGTGACTGGCTTCGTATTAATTTCGCTAGGATACGCATTCGCTGCATGGGCACTGGCGGAGAACCGCTTTTTCTCCAGCGTGGTGCGCATTCAGACTGATCGAGGGCATGTGGTGTGCGACACTGGCCCGTACCGGTTTGTGCGGCATCCGGGTTATGCTGGAAATATTCTGGCGCTGTTCGGTATTGTTCTTGCCCTGAGCTCGGTATGGACACTAATTCCTGCGGTGGTGGCATCCATCATCGCGGTGATTAGAACCGTACTTGAAGACCGGACTTTACAGGAAGAGTTACCGGGCTATCGAGACTATGCTCGACGCGTGCGCTCTCGGTTGATTCCCGGGATATACTGAACAAGATGCGCCCCTCGTCTGGTGCCAGCTGCAATAAGGCGAGTGAGAGATAAAGTGTATTATGAGTGATCTTAAAAGCATCGGTTATAGCGACTGGTTTAACAGCCGGGTGGATGATGAAAAAATTGCTGCTCATGCTGTTGCTCGGGTCGGGTCTGTGCATAAAGATAGCTACACAGTCACAAAAGGTGGCGAGGATATCTTTGCCGAGTTGTCAGGAAACCTTCTTTACACTACCGAGTCTGCCAGTGATCTTCCTACTACGGGTGACTGGGTGTATGCCGATTTTTACGATGATGATACTCATGCCATTATATATGGCGTCTTCCCAAGAAAGACTTTGCTGAAGAGAAAGACAGCCGGAAAGCGGGTTGATTTCCAGTTGATAGCTGCAAATATTGACGTCGCTTTCATTATTCAATCTTTGAATGATAATTTTAATCTACGAAGACTGGAGCGCTATTTAGTTATGGTCAATGAAAGCGGAATTGAACCTGTTATTCTACTGAGCAAGTGCGACCTGATACCCAGGAATGAAGTTAACGAAATCAAGCAACAAGTTCTGGCTATTGCACCTCAAACTACCGTGATGGAATTCAGCAATTTAAATCGAGACAATATTGATTCAATTATCAGCTTATTGAAGTGCGAGTTGACCTATTGTCTGTTAGGCTCATCAGGCGTTGGTAAAACCACCTTGCTTAACAGCATCATAGGCAATGATCAATTTGAAACCCGATCCGTCAGTAAAATACAAAGTAAGGGTCGGCATACCACCACCAGCCGTCAATTGGTTCGCCTGGCAAACGGGGCAATGATAATAGATACGCCGGGCATGAGAGAGCTTGGTAGTATGTCCGTAGATGATGGCCTGGATGAAACTTTCTCGGAAATACTGGAACTATCTCAAACCTGCAAGTTTGTTAACTGTACCCATAGCAATGAAAAAGGCTGTGCGATATTGGCTGCTATAAAGGCTGGTGACCTATCCGAACAACGCTATCAAAACTACCTGAAGATGAAAAAAGAGTCCGAATTCAATCAAATGTCCTATTTAGAAAAAAGAAAGAAGGACAGGGATTTTGGAAAGCTGATTAAATCAACCATGAAGAATAAGCAGCGCTAATACACCTGACAATCCTGCACAAGAACAAAATGACTCGCTAGCGCTCCTGATTTTATCTGTCAGCGGTAACAGTGGGCTGTTTTATTTTTACCTGCCTGAACGGCGTCAAGATTAATATTCAAACAGTCGCGGTTACGTGGTGTTCTCTTATCCTTACAGTCTGCCCGGTATTGGCTCGAGTTCTGGGCGGCCGCCTTGATAGGATGGGCTGTTTGCCGGTGCCTGCGTTATATTGTCAGGTGGAAAAGTGCACATAAATGGAACGGTGACATTTGAGAATCATTAGCGCTATGATGTGTCTCCGAACCCTCCTGGTTGTATATTAAATAAAGGAAATAGATATGAAATATATAGTTAGATTAGTATCTTTATTTTTCACTGTGACATCGTTTAATGCCTTTGGCGCTGACACGGTTCCCGGCTCATCGCATGGTATTGCCTATCCGGCAGGATGGCAAAACTGGTCAACAATTGCTGTCTCACATAGAACTGATAACAACACTATAAGAGTCATTTTAGGTAATGAGGTTGCAGTTAATGCCGCACGCTCAGGAAAAAACAATCCCTGGCCAGAAGGCACCATACTCGGCAAGGTTGTGTGGAAAGATACGGAACTTAAAGACTGGAAAACAGCGATTGCTCCAGGTCAATTCGTGCATGCTGAGTTCATGTTTAAAGATTCAAAAAAATACGCTAGCACTTACAATTGGGGCTGGGCACGCTGGGTAGGCCTGGAGCAAGCGCCATTTGAAAAAGGAGCGCAAGTTTGTACTACATGCCACACACCGGTTAAAGACCGTGATTGGGTTTTTACTGATCCGGCATCATTGCCATAAAGTACGCTAACAAATCACTTAATTTGACCGGTGCAAACGCACGCCATAAACTGAGTTCAAAGGGTGAATTAAAAATAATAATTGAACACTATTAAATTAAAGAGGGTTGGTGACAACTGAGAATTACTGGCGTCAGTATTTGTCACCGATTCTTTTAATTGTCCTGAATTCCTGTAAATAAAATCTATGCGTCTGTCATGAGGTTGTGAACATGGATATGATCAAGCTCATGGTAAGTAACGCTATCACAGTCGACGAAATTAAAAAATCGAATTAACGCGCTTCAAAAATAACAAAATGTAACGCCCGGATTTTAAAATATTCACTTCGATTTCTGTTGCTTGAAACAACTGTTAAGCAATTCGACAAAAACCCCTCAAACGAACTAGACCGAAACAATTAATTTTATGGTGTTTTTTACACTTCCTAAATCAGTCAAAAGCATGATTTATGTAACTCAATGATTACCGGTGAATAATTTTTATTGGCACAGGAACTGCAACATAAAAGTTATGGAAATTAAATCTTTAACTCGCAGAAAATTTTTAGTAAATACATTTATGGGTATGTTTTATACCACTGCGTGTTCATCAGTATTTAATGTTGCTTACGCTGTGAAACCTGAGCATGCACAATCAGGTAAAAAATTACCGAAGAATTTATTAGGGCAGGTGCTTGGTTTTAGAGTTGGCGGCATGGAAAAAAGTAACAAGATTGCTAAACGACTGGCTGATAACATTAATTACCTGGGTAATAAAAGTTATGGAAATCTGCTGCAACAGGCAACAGTTGCCACCTATGAATTACAACGTACCCCCGGCGTTCTGAAAAAAGGAAAACAAAGCGTTAGCAGTAATCTCAATTTACTATTAGGTCAGATATACAATCTTGACAGTGGACGGGGTGAATCTCAGCCATTAGCGCGGGCTATTCTTAGCACCACGATATTTGCGACACATGGCATACATTATGAGATAACCCACGCTGCACAGAAACGGGCTCGTCAGGCAACTAAACTTTTGAAAGATAAAAATTCACCCGTACCCAGAGCAGAGCGTCTGGCAATGAAAAGAGCCCTGCAGGACTATTACAGTTCAAGAGTAAAATCAGTTGCAACGAATAGCAGCTGGTTACCCGAAACAGTCAAAATACCCCGCGTCTGGATTATGCCGAGAAGTTTGGCGGGGTAAAATGAATTCAGCTGATGTTTAATCGGTTGCATAACCTGGCAAAGGAAAGCCGGGAATAAAATAGCATTAAGGACTATTGAGTGGACCTTAATGTGCCGTGTAGGCTAGACAGGAAGCCCGTGTCGTAGTACCAGGGGTATTACAAAAGCACGATTCGCCGGTGCGGCCCCGGAATTTTCGGATAGTCCCAATTGGGGTTGTCCACATGAAAGTTCCACATGGGGTCGAAACAAATCCGGCCACGGCACATTAAGGTCCATTCATGTTTTACAAAATGGGGTTGCAGTCAATGGGGACAGCAGTGAGTCAGACTCGATTGAAAACCCTATAAGATAATAAAGACTAAAAGCACGCTCGAAATATTAAATTTCTTATTTAAATATCTTAAAGTTCTTTTTAGTTTGATTCCTGTTTATTTGAATATAAAAAGCGGGACTTCAAATATCTTGCGCTATTGTCAGGCTGGCGGGTCCAGGTTCAGATTGTTGATACGGAACCAGCCTGTCAGGCTGTAACGTGATCGATTGGCGACCCGTACTTCATGGGGAAACTCGTCACTTAGAAAAATAACCATGGTGCCGAAGGTGGGTATAACCGTTTCTAACAGGGTTTCGCCGTCGCTGGCATACAGTAATAGTTCGCCACCATCCTGCGGTGACCATTCCGGGTTGAGATAAAGAATAGTTGTCAGCCGACGATTGGATGAGCCGGCAAAGGCATCCAGGTGTTTTTTATAAAAGCCGCCCTGCTGGTAATGGGCGTAAAGACATTCGTAATCGAACAGGCCAAGAAATAACTCACGATTCAGACGCAGGCGTAATTGCTCGGCCCAGTGTAAATAGTGTTGTGCCGGTGGATGATCTTCGGGTAACCAGAAAATGCGATCACGACGGACAAACTGGTTGAGCTGGTGTTCCTGTTCGCGG
>JAOUMX010000030.1 GCA_029881275.1 Gammaproteobacteria bacterium
CCTTTCTGGAATCGATATTTCCTTTGCCGGCGTTATTATAAAAACAGTCATCGAAACTATTATACTGACACTGGATATTTTCCTGTTTGCCATCATTATTCAGGCGGTACTTAGCTGGATAAATCCGGATCCCTACAACCCCATTGTCAGCCTGCTGAATTACATAACCTGGCCAGTACTTAAACATTTCAGAAAACTGTTACCCCCCATCAGTGGCTTTGATCTGTCTCCTATTTTTGCCATTATCGCCATTATGTTTATCAAACAATCCATTCTCTATCTGCTCTGACCGTGACCACGTTTTACCAATGGCAAAATGGTGATTTATTATTAAATATCCGGGTACAACCCAAGGCATCGAAAGATGAATTTGCAGAACAACTGGGAGATGTCATCAAAATTAGAATCACAGCACCACCCATTGATGGAAAAGCCAACAATCACCTGATTGCTTTTCTGGGAAAAACATTCGGTATTGCCAGGTCACAAATTGAAATTATTTCCGGTCAAAACAGCCGTATTAAACGACTAAAAATAAAATCACCCAAAATACTTCCCGAGTTTATTCAGTCCACAAACCAACCTGTCAGAACACAACCACTCTATAAAGACTCCACAAACCAAAACAGATAATCAAACTGCCTGCCAACTGTCTTATCCAGCGTTTACCTGCCCAGTCATTTAAACGTCTGGCAAACAATCCCATAGCGAGTAAATTGGGCAAAGTTCCCAGACCAAAACTCAACATTAATAAAGCACCCTGCTGAAAATCACCGGTCGAAACCGACCAGACCAGCACACTATAGACAAGCCCACAGGGCAACCAGCCCCAAAGAACACCCAGAATAAGCGCCTGAGAAAATCGTTTAACCGGCAATAATTTTTTACTGGCCGGTTCTATATGCTTCCATACCAAACCACCGGCATTCTCAATATGTTTTAAAACAGTCCACCAGCCTGACAAATACAAGCCCAATAAGATCATGATAATGGCGGCCAGCAACTGCAATCCAAGCTGCAAATTTCGTATCGCCAGCCAGTAGGATACCAGCCAGCCTAAGCCACCCATAAAAGCACCGGCTAATGTATAACTGGTTAAACGACCCAGGTTATAACCTAAAAGCATACTGAAATATGAATGGCCAGACTGATTAAGCTGTTTATTAATTCCAAAACTTAATGCACCAACAATCCCGCCACACATACCAATACAATGCACACCGGACATTAATCCAATCACAAAAGCACTAAAATAAGTAAATTCTTCGATCATTAATCAGTTTTTTTTAAAAAAACCCTTGAAATACAGTACAAAAGCACTAACAATCCTCTCAGGGAATGATGAGGTGTTAAACCAGTAACCATTATTCATTATCTACCGTTTAAATTGAAATAATAAATATAGAGGAGCATCCAGATGGCGGTGAAGAAAAAAGTTGCAAAGAAAAAAGCAGCCCCAAAGAAAGTTGCGGTTGCAGCGGATAAAAAGCCACCTACCAAAAGCGAAATTCTGAATCATATTTCAGCTGAAACAGAATTAAATCGCAAACAGGTATCTGCTGTTCTGGATAGCCTGGCGGGTTTAATCGAGAAAAACATCAAATCTCGCGGACCTGGTTTATTTAACCTGCCTGGCCTGTTAAAGATCAAGGTCATTAAGAAACCAGCAACCAAAGCCCGTAAAGGTATTAATCCATTCACTGGTGAAGAAACTGTTTTTAAAGCCAAACCGGCACGTAAAGCAGTAAAAGTATTACCATTGAAAGGCTTAAAAGACATGGTTTAAACCAGCAACGGCCTGGCTCAATCCAGGCCGTTTTTGCCTGTGCATGACTATTTGTTATTTCTATTCTCCAAAATTCTTCAACCTCAGGGATGAAAAATCCTCTATACTCAGCCACAATAAACGCATGATGCGTCTTAAAATAATTCAATGAAATCACTGGCCGATAACTTACCTGCATCTTTAGATCTGAAACGCATTAATAAATATCTGCCTCCTGCTATTAACATTTTGTTACTAATAGCCGGCAGCTACACACTGGCACAGTTAACCTGGCTATTAATTCCCGTCGAAGATAACTCGACGATAGTTCCTGTTCAACAATCGGTAAAAACTGCTGTTATTGAACAAAATGCGCTACAGCAAAAAATAAAATCGATACCCGATGCACATCTATTTGGTATCTATCAGCAAAAAGCAGATGCGCCGGTTCAACAGGATGCACCGGAAACAAAACTGAATCTGGTATTAAAGGGTGTTCTGGCTTCAGACCCGATGAAAAGCGCCAGCGCTATCATTGCCAAGGGTAAAAATGGAGCAGAAGACATTTATGGTATTGGTGACAACGTTGCAAGTGCCATTATCAGGGAAATTTACCCTGACAGAGTCATTCTGGAAAGAAGCGGTCGTTTTGAAACACTGCGCTTACCAAAAGAATTCAGTGACAATACACTCATACAAATGACGGAACCTGACCTGTCCGATGATAACAATGCCACCACACCCGGTGCCATATTGGGCAATATTCGTAATAAAATTATAAAAAACCCAACCTCATTTGGTGAATACGCTATTCCTGTACCCTATAACGAAAATGGCAAATTAAAAGGCTACCGACTTCAGCCACAGGGAGACAGAGCGTTATTTGACCAGGTAGGCCTTGATGCCAATGATGTAGTAATACAGATTAACGGGGTCGATTTAAACGATCCGGCAAAAGGCCTAAAAGCCTTACGTGAGCTTCAACAGGCCAAACAGGTTGATATAACTGTATTACGTGACGGGGCTGAAATACCCTTACACTTCGAAATACCGTAATATAAACACCTTAAATTATTTACCAGGGCTATCAACGGATGCTATTGAAATTACACAAACAGATAACTGAATTCAGCAAACGCTTCATTCTTATCTGCATTGTCTGTTTGCTTGCTCAGCATCAGGCATCGGCTGAGCAAATCACGCTAAATTTAAAAGAAGCAGATATTCGAGCCCTGATCAGTACAGTTTCACGTTTCACCGGCAAAAATTTTATTGTGGATCCGCGCATAAAAGCAAAAGTCACTGTCGTGTCTGCAAAAACCATGTCTGAAAGTGAAGTCTACGAGGTGTTTCTTTCCATACTACAGGTGCATGGGTTTGCAGCTGTACCTGTGGGCAATGTGATTAAAATCATACCCGAGGTCAATGCCAAACAGGGCCCCGTACCCACTGTCACACATAACCGGTCATCCGGTGATGAGCTGGTTACCCGGGTACTGACGCTGGATTATGTACCGGCCGCCCAGCTGGTTCCTATCTTACGTCCGCTGGTACCCCAGCAAGGCCATCTGGCTGCCTATAATCCGACCAATACACTGATCATTACCGATCATGGCGCCAATATAAAACGCCTCACCGATATTATTCGCAGTATCGATAAACCGGAAAGCGATGAACTGGAAATCATTCCACTCAAACATGCTTCAGCCAATGAGCTGGTACGAATCTTAAATTCACTGCAGGGAAAAACAGCCGGTACCACCCCTCAGACCCAACAGATTACCCTGGCAGCGGATGAGCGTACCAATAGCATATTAATGAGTGGCGAACGTGCAGAGCGCCTGAAAATAAGAGCGACCATTGCCCACCTGGACACGCCGTTAGAAAATGACGGCAATACCCACGTCATCTACCTGAATTATGCCAAGGCCGAAGACATGGTGAAAATTCTCACCGGTGTTGAGAAAACCCAGACCCAGGCTGCCAAAGGCAAGGTAGCCGCACCGGTGAGCAGCAATATCCCGGCAGATATTCAGGCCGATGAAGCGACCAATGCCATTATCATTACTGCCAGCCCAGACGTAGTCCGGCGCCTGAAATCGATTATTCGTCAGCTGGATATTCGCCGTGCACAGGTACTGGTGGAATCCATCATTGCTGAAATCTCCAATAATAAATCCAAACAATACGGTTCCCAATTTGCCATTGGCGGCGATGTCAATGCAACCGGCTCAACACCGATAGGAGTGAGTAATTTTGGTGGCAATTCAGGCATCCTTGGTTTGCTGGCAGCAAGAACCAATCCCGCCAGTGCAGCCAGTGTTATTGGCGACGGTATAACATTGGGTGCCGGCAGCGATAAAGGCACTCGTTTTGCCTTTCTATTAAAAGCACTGGCCGGTGATGGCGCTACCAATATTCTATCCACACCCAGCATTGTGACGCTGGATAACCAGGAAGCCAAAATCGTTGTCGGTAAAAACGTGCCCTTTGTTACAGGCCAGTTTACCAATACCGGTGCAGCAACAGGTACAGTCAATCCGTTTCAGACTATTGAACGTCAGGATGTCGGCATAACATTAAAGGTCACTCCGCAAATCAACGAAGGCGACACCATCAAACTGGATATTGAACAGGAAGTTTCAAGTCTGGCTGCAGGCGCAGACACATCATCCGGTCCCACTACCAATAAGCGGACGCTCAACACCTCCGTACTGGTGGAAGATGGTGAAATCCTCATACTGGGCGGCCTGATTGATGACACTATGCTGGATTCAGAACAAAGAGTTCCCATACTGGGAGACATTCCCATACTGGGCTGGCTGTTCAGATCCCATACCACAACAAAAGACAAACAGAATTTAATGGTGTTTATGCGCCCCAGCATTTTGCGTGATAAATATTCTGCACAACAACAGACGAATGAAAAATATAATTATTTACGTGCTCAACAAATACAGGCAGGTGAATTTGGTTTTGGTCTGTTAAGTGACGAACAAGCCCCTTTACTACCCGAACTGAAAACCCCGGAAGAAAAACCTGAAACCGAGGTTAAACCCAAAGCCAATATGATTGAAGAAGATGATAAAGACTTCCTCTGATTCAACCAGTACGCAGACACCCCTGCCCAAATTACCCTATGCGTTTGCCAAACGTCACGGGGTTTTAATTGGCCAGGTTGATAACGATAAAATTCAGATTCTCTATCGTAACGAAATCGATCCCCATGCCTTAACAGAAGTTCGTCGTATCGCAGGGCTTCCTATTCAGCTTAACGAAACCACCAGTGACCAGTTCGATGCCCTGCTGGCACAAACCTATGAACAGGACAGTGACCAGGCCATGGCCATGATGGAAGATGTCAGTGATGAACTGGATCTTGATCAGCTGGCAGAAACCATTGAGCCCGAAGATTTACTGGAAGCGGAAGACGATGCACCGATCATCAAACTGATCAATGCGGTTCTATCCGAAGCAATCAAAATTAATGCCTCGGATGTGCACATCGAAGCCTTTGAAAATCGCATGCGTATCCGCTTTCGTGTGGATGGTGTTTTACGTGAAATCCTCCAGCCGCCGCGCAATATTGCACCCCTGGTGATTTCCCGTATCAAGGTCATGGCGAAACTGGACATAGCGGAAAAACGTCTGCCCCAGGATGGGCGTATTTCACTTAAAGTCGCCGGTCGCTCAGTTGATGTGCGTGTTTCTACCCTGCCCTCGGGACACGGAGAAAGGATCGTATTACGTCTACTGGATAAAAAAGCCGGCCGGCTCGATTTACAGCATCTGGGCATGGCCGATAAAGCCCGTGACACAGTGGATCATCTGTTACACAGACCCCACGGCATTATTCTGGTCACCGGCCCCACCGGCTCGGGCAAAACAACAACCCTCTATGCCGGTCTGACCCGACTCAACGAAAAAAGCCGAAACATCCTGACCGTTGAAGACCCTATTGAATATTATCTTGATGGTATTGGTCAGACACAGGTCAACACTAAAGTTGAAATGACCTTTGCACGGGGTCTCAGAGCCATACTGCGTCAGGATCCGGATGTGGTGATGATCGGTGAAATCCGCGATCTGGAAACCGCTTCTATTGCGGTACAGGCCAGTTTGACTGGACACCTGGTACTCTCCACCTTACATACCAATACCGCTATCGGCGCTGTTACCCGATTAAGAGATATGGGCGTCGAACCTTTTCTCCTGGCCTCCAGCTTAATTGGGGTCATTGCGCAACGCCTGGTACGCAAACTCTGCCCACAGTGCAAACAGCCTCACAGTGCAACCGCCATTGAGTGCGATTACCTTGGCCTCGATCATGATCATCCACCTGAAATTTACACCGCCAAGGGCTGCAATGAATGTAATCAGCTTGGCTACATTGGACGTACCGGTATTTACGAACTGGTACCGGTAGACGATAAATTACAACAAATGATTCATGACGGTTCCGGCGAACAGGCGATGGAAAAATACGCCCGTACTTTCTCGGCCAGCTTGCGTCAGGATGGCCAAAGACTGGTGCTGGAAGGCATCACCTCACTGGAAGAAATTTTACGTGTCTCAAGAGAAGATTAGTTTAATCGGGTCTTTACACTGAATGGCTGCTTACGAATACATCGCACTTGATGACAAAGGTCGTGAAAAAAAAGGTGTCATCGAAGGTGATACTGCTCGTCAGGTACGCCAGCTTCTCCGAGACAAGGGCTTTATGCCTTTACATATCGAAGCCACCCTGGCGCAAAATAAAAAACGCAATGCCGAATCCCCTGGCAAAATCAGACATCATAGAGGCATTAGCGCCACCGACCTGGCTCTGTTTACCCGCCAGCTGGCCACCCTGGTACGTGCAGCACTGCCACTGGATGAAGCACTGTCAGCGGTTGGCCAGCAAACCGAAAAACAACGCATCAAAAGCATGATCTTTGCCATCCGTAGCAAAGTCCTGGAAGGGCATTCATTAGCCAAAGGTTTCGCCGATTACCCAAAAGTCTTTCCCGATCTTTATCGCGCCACCGTCGAAGCCGGTGAACAATCAGGGCATCTGGATACAGTACTGGATCGACTCGCAGACTATGCAGAAAGCCGCCAGCACATGAGCCAGAAAATTGCACAAGCCACTATTTACCCGGCGATTTTAACCGTGGTAGCCCTGATCGTGGTGATTGGCCTGCTCACTTATGTGGTACCACAAATTGTCGAAGTGTTTGATAACACCGGACAGGAACTGCCGACGCTTACCCGTATCATGATTGGTATCAGTGATTTTCTACGCGATTACATCCTGTTATTAATCATCGGGCTGGGGCTGACTTTTATCGGCATCAAAAAGTTTTTAAATATCCCGGCCAATAAAAAACAGTTTCATCGCACACTGTTACGACTTCCGGTAATTGGTCGTCTGGTCCGGGGACTCAATACCGCTCGATTCTCACGCACCCTGAGCATTCTCAATTCCAGTGGTGTACCGGTACTGGATGCCCTGAGATTATCGGCACCGGTCATTGCCAACCTGCCCATGCGTGATGCAGTAGTTGAAGCCGCCGACAGGGTACGCGAAGGCTCCAATATTCATACCGCACTGGAACGCAGTAAACTGTTTCCACCCATGACCCTGCACCTCATTGCCAGTGGTGAAAGCAGTGGCCGACTGGAAGAAATGCTGGACCGGGCCGCGGTCCAGCAGGAACGGGAACTGGAAACCCTGATTGCCACCTTTATGGGTTTATTCGAACCCTTATTGATTGTTTTCATGGGCATCATCGTGCTGATGATTGTGCTTTCTATTCTGTTGCCAATCATCAATATGAATGACCTGATGCAATAACAGAAAGATCAGCCCGCCTATGGCGCCATAAAGATGCGCATCCACCGCCACATGACCACCGGTCATGGATTCTGAACCGGGTAATGGACCGGCCAGCTGCTCCCAGAGCAACTTGCCTGCAATCAACAGCATTAACACCAGACCGCTTTTTGCAAAGACTGCATATTCACGCCAGGCACCGACCACGAACAGACCGTGCAGAACACCGGATAAACCGACATACCAGAACATGTCCTGATTAAACCAGTACAGCCCCAGAGATACGGAGATTGCAGACAGCAGAATGATTATCGACCAGGCCAGCATAGAACAGTAACGGCCAAAAAATACCATCACCAGGGCCAGGCCCGCCAGATTCAACCATAAATGATGCCAGTTAAGATGAACAAAATGGCCGCTCAACATCAGCCAGTAATCCCCCTGCTGAATCAGAGCACGATCAAAACGAAACTGTTCGATAAGCCCCATAGTCTGAAATAGCAGACAGGCCAGCAACAATGTTAACCAGAAAACATGTTGTTTAATCCAGCCAGTTAACATTCTGTTCATAGGCTTGAGAATAAGCATCTGTTATGATTCATGATCAAGAATGTAACCGTTAATCTGTATGGAGTCATCAGTGATTCAAAAAAATATAACGAAACAACAGGGATTTACACTTATCGAAATTATTGTGGTTGTCGTCATCATCGGCATCCTGGCAACATTTATTGCACCTAAATTTTTAGGCCGCACCGATGAAGCCCGTATCACCAAAGCGAAAACTGATATTCAGGCACTGGAAAGCGCTCTCGATCTCTACAAGCTCGACAACTACGCTTATCCAACCACTGACCAGGGACTGGAAGCACTGGTAGAAAAGCCCACATCTGACCCGGTTCCCGCCAACTGGAAAGATGGTTACATCAAAAAACTGCGCAAAGACGCGTGGCAGAGGGATTATCTTTATCTGAATCCGGGCGAACACGGTGCCATTGATATTTATACTCTGGGTGCTGATGGCGTTGAAGGCGGTGAAGACGCGAATGCCGATATCGGTAACTGGGACAATCCATAATCGTCAAGCCCATTAAAATTAATCTACCAGGATGGCAAAACACACCTCGCGATTGATAACACCCAGAACACATAGTGGCTTTACACTATTTGAATTGCTGGTGGTTATTGCCATCATCAGCGTGTCATTTGCAGTCTTTCTAACCATCAATTTTTCATTTGGTGTCCCAGAAGACAATATCCGCAAAGAAGCAAACCGGTTGCATCTATTATTATCTTTTGCCCATGAACAATCGGTCATCAGAGCAGAAGAATATGGCGTACGTTTCTCACCACACAGTTATAGTTTTATGCAATATGAAGCCGAGGCAGACAACTGGACAGAACTTGATGACAAGGTACTGACTACAAAACAACTGGCCAATGACATGGAACTGGCGTTATCAATAGAACAGGTTGAAATTGTTCTTGATGATGCACCTGTAGCAACCGATATAGACCAGCCTGAAGATAAAATTAAACCACAGATATTTTTATTATCCAGCGGCGAAACAACACCTGACTTTATTGCCCGCATTGGAATTCCCGGCATAGATACCTCCTATGAAGTTCATGGCACGATCGATGGCAAATATGCACTCAATAAATCAGAATAAAAATTCCTCAACAGGTTTTACACTGATAGAAATTCTGGTTGCACTGGCCATTATTGCAATTGCCTTAGGTGCTCTGATAAAAGCCTCCGGGGATCACACCAATACGGCCGGTTTTTTAAAACAGAAAACCCTTGCCCACTGGGTGGCGATGAATGAACTGACCTTATTACAAACCGGTAAACAATGGCCCGACCTGGGCACAGAAAAAAAATCCACCGAGATGGCCAATCATCAATGGTTCTGGACTCGAGAAACGCGGGAACTGCCCGACCCTGTCACCGGTGAACCATCGCAACAGGCCAGACAAATTATATTCACTGTGTTTGCTGACGAAAACCGAGAACATAATCTGACAAAACTCATCGGCTTTCTGGAAAAACCTTAATGAAGCTGAAATATTCTACCGCCAGATTTTTAATTTCACAGCGACAGGCTTGCGGCTTTACGCTGGTAGAAGTATTAATTGCCATGGCCGTTTTTGCCATACTGGCCGTACTCGCCTACGGTGGCCTTGAGCAGGTGATCAGAAATAAGGAACAGACCACTGAATCACTACACCGATTAAGAGATGTACAAATGACCATGACCAAGGTTCAGCGTGACCTGACACAATTATCATTACGCAATGGTCGCGATGAAATGGGCAGCCCGTTACCCGGTTTAAGTGCCGCCCAGGGCAATGAATTACTCTTACAATTAACACGCAACGGCTGGCGTAATCCGGCAAAAATCAGTCGCAGTCATCTACAGCGTGTCGCTTATCGACTCGATGAAGACAAACTGATACGCATCACCTGGCCCTATATTGATCGCGCACTGGATGGTCAGGCGGTTGAAACAGTACTCATTGATAATATAAAAAATGCCAGCCTGCGTTTTCTCGACAGTAATAATGAATGGCACGATTCCTGGCCGGCCTTGAATACAACTTCACCTGCACCCGGCACAGACTTACCCGTCGCCATTGAATTTACCCTGCAAATGAATGACTGGGGTGATGTTGTGCGCATCGTGAGAACCACGGGGTGATGACAGGTTTCAAAACACAAACGGGGGTTGCCCTGATTACCGCCCTGATGGTAGTGGCTATCGCCGTGATGCTCGCCAGTTCACTGCTGGATGAACTGCATCTGGACAGGCAAAGAACCTATAACATTATCAATAATGAACAGGCCTATTTATATGGCCTGGGTGCAGAAGTGATTGCCAGAGCCGGTCTCAGGCTTGATAGGCAAAATAATAAATTCGATAGCCTGAATGAACTCTGGGCACAACCCACACCACCCTACCCGCTGGAAGGTGGTCATATTGCCGCCGTGTTAGAAGATTTACAGGGGCGCTTCAATCTCAACAACCTCTCACCGGGCCTGAATACTAATTACCAGCAGGATCTGGAACGTTTCAGGCGCCTGCTCACGGCGCTGAAAATTGATCCGCAACTCGCCGATGCGGTTATTGACTGGCTGGATGATGATCTGATTACCACGATCCCGGCGGGTGCCGAAGACGATTACTACATGGGTCTGCTCATACCCTACCGCACAGCCAATGGCCTGATGAGCAGCCCAAGTGAATTAAGAGCGGTAAAAGGATTTAATGAAGAAGATACCTACGCCACCATTGAACCTTATATCTGCACGCTGCCCGTGGTAACCTCCATCAATATAAACACAGCCAGAACTGAAATGTTACAATCGCTAAATGCTGATATAACCGCCAGTGATGCACAGACTATTATTGCTTATCGTGATGGTGATACCGAAAAGGGAATTGAAGGTAGCTCATTTGAAGAGCTGGACAAATTTAAAGAATACATGCAGACAACGTTAAACAAAAATAATTTTTCTACTGATGGAATGACCACAGCAACAGACTTTTTTCTGCTAACATCCTATGCTGAAATTGGTCGTGGCAAGGTCCAGCTGTATAGCATTATTCAACGCAATGACAAAGGGGATTCCAGTATTGTTAGCCGATCACAGGGAGCCTGGTAATGGCTGATACGCTGCTTATTCTCTATAACCCGGATAACAAAGATCAGCTTCAATGGGGTTTTGTTAATGATCAGGGTACGCCTGATAAATTAACTTATGGATCAATTACAGAACTAAGTAATATTGCCAGAGGTTACAGAGCTACACTGTTACTGAACTCATCACATGTCAATCTTACCCAGGTCAAAATACCCAGTCAGAACAGACAACGCCAGTTGCAGGCTATTCCCTATGCCCTTGAAGATCAACTGGCTGATGATATAGATGATCTGCATTTTGCGGCGGGCAAAAAACAGGCCGATGACAACATTCCGGTCATCACCATCAATCGCGCATTACTGGACCATCTCATACTGGACTTCAAAAATGCCGGTGTATTTATTGACACACTGTCTGCCGATGTCCTGGCACTGCCGTTCAATAATAATCAATGGACCCTGCTGATTGATAATCAACGTGCTTTGATCAGAACCGGTCACTTTACCGGTTTTTACTGTGATCTGAATATCGTACCCGTTTTCCTTCAGGCATTAATTAATCAGCAGGAATCATCACCTGAATTACTGCATATCTATGTGCCTGAACATCTTGCATCAGAAGTTGAGTCACTCAAAATTACTGATCTAGAAATAAATATAGAGATTCTCAAAGAATCCGTATTCAGTATTTTTGCCCGCAACCTGTCCAGCGCAAGACAGCTGAACATTTTGCAGGGCACATATACACCAAAGCGTGAAAGCTCCGGCCTGATCAAACCCTGGAAATCAGTAGCCGCTATTTTTGTCGCCTGGCTTGTACTGCAATTAATTTATGCCGGTTTTGAAAGCTATCAACTTGAAAATCAAAATCGTGAACTGGCCGGTCTTATTCAAAAAGAATTTAAAAAAGCCAACCCTGAAGCAAACAAATATAACAACATGCGTAAGCGCATGGAAAACAAACTCAAAGAAGCACGCGGTGGTGGTGACAACAAAGATGATCAGTTATTTTTACAGTTATTATCCGATGCAACCCCTGCCTTTATTAACAACCAGAAAATAACCATCAACGGCATGGTATTTCGCAATAAATTTATAGATATCGACCTGCAGGCCGATTCATTACAAACCCTTGAAGCCGTTAAAACAAAACTCACCACCATCCCCGGACTTAAAACCGTTATCTCCACATCAGTGGAAAAAGACAAAGTAAAAGGCCGATTAAGACTGGAGACGCAGGGTTAATGGATATTCAAAGATATTTTGATCCGCTTAGACACTGGCTAAACAGCCTGAACACACGGGAGCGCAACAGCATTATTGCTGCTGCCGTTTTCCTGGTCATTAGCCTGTTTTACCTGGCCATCTGGGAACCTGTTTTTAATAATCTTCATATTGAACAGCAAAAATTTGAATCCGAACGTCAGTTATACTACTGGATGAAAGATGCCGCCGCCGAATTACAAACGCTGCAATCAACTGGCACCAGATTAACCAACCGCTTTAAAAACCAGTCGATCTCATCTTTAGCTGAACTAAGCGCACAAAGTACTGGCATTAAACAAAATATTAAGAAACTGGATTCCGATAGCAAGGGCGTAAAAGTAGAACTGGATCAGGTCAGCTTTGACCAGTTAATTTTATGGCTATCCGATATGTCACAAAAATACAGCATTCAGGTAACCAGCCTGCACATCGAAAAACAAAAAGATCCCGGCACCGTCAATGCGCGAATCTCACTGGAAAGAGACCCGGCATGAAAATTAAATATTATGTTTTAATCGCAATTTTCTCTTACCTTCTTTTTACTATAGCCAGCATACCTGCAGCCACCGCCTTTTCGTTACTTAAAGACAACAGCAAACTGCCATTTAGCCTGCAGGGCATAGGCGGCTCAATATGGAATGGACACGCAACACGTGTGATCGCACCTTCTGCGCCACCAATTGAAAATCTCAGCTGGTCATTAAATCCGTTTAGCTTGTTACTGGCCCAGATCAGTGCAAATATCGAAACTGATATTTTAAAAAATAAAATTACCGGCAATATCACTATTAAGAGCAGCGGCAACATTTACGCCTCAGATATTAAAACCACACTCAAGGGCTCAACTGTTCAGCAATTAATAAAGTTACCCCTGGGTGAAATGGGTGGTGATATCACTCTTGATATTGACTCTGCAGAATTTAATCCTTCGCTGCCACTAATTACCGGCATGATTCTATGGAACAAGGCAACCTTCACCCTTGCTGATACAGTTAATCTTGGCAACATCGAAATCACATTAAAACCATCAGATACAAAAACACTCACCGCCAGCATCAAAAATAAAGGTGGCGACATTAGCATAGAGGGCAAAGCTACTTTGGCAGATAATAAAGCCTATACCCTGGACCTGACATTCAAGCCACAGGAAAGCGCCAATAACAATATTAAGCAAAGTCTTGCCATGTTTGCACGACGCCAAACTAACGGAACTTATTTACTGAAACAGAATGGTAATTTACGAAGTCTCGGCTTCTAGCAGTTATGAACACATCGAAACCTTATAAACGCATAAAGATCAAACCCGAAACTGACGCCATCACCCCTGAAACAAAATGCTCATTTTGTACCGGATCGATCTGCTGCACCTATATAACCCAGCACATAGACACACCCAGATCCAAATCAGATTTCGAACATTTGCTCTGGCAAATATCACATGATCACATCAAGTTCTACAAGGATGAAGATGGCTGGACCTTACTGGTAGAAACCAAATGCAAGCACCTGCAGATAAATGGCGATTGTGGCATCTACCATCAAAGACCTGGCATTTGCCGCGAACATACCAATGATTACTGTGAATTCGATGCGCCTTCCGAAGACGGCTTCGAACTTTATTTTCCTGACTACGATTCTTTACGCAACTACTGTAAAAGCCGATTCAAAAGCTGGGATAAGTGATTTCATTAATTAAAAAACGATTTGTATTTTATATCTAGAAAAATGACAACCAAATGCAAGACACTCTTAACAACACCCTGTTTTATCAAAACACATATTAACTCATAATTTTAAAACCTTAACCTTTGTTTCCTGGTCAATTTAAATATTCATATAAACAAAACTGATTAACACATATTGATATATCTAAATCAAAACCCACACATGTTAAGTTAAAGAGATATTTGACTATTATAAAGTCTATAAAAGCGAATAACATAAACTAAAGACAGGACAACGTAAGAAAAAATTAACAAAAAACATAATATTCAACGCATCCTCACATAGCATCAAAAAAAATTAAAAAAAATATTATTTATTTTGTAATCTGCTCAAACGAATCCAGTAAAACATATTCGTGATGTTTCTTTTCATCACCCCTGCTATCCGGTTTTTTAATTGCCAGCAAATTTTTTATACCGTAGTCTTTAGCGGCATCAAGTACGCCGAAGTTATCGTCAATGAATAATGTTTTCTCTGCGTCAAACGGTTCCGTTTGCTGTAGTTTTTCCCAGAAGCCCTGCTCTTCTTTTGCAAGCCTCAGTTCATGAGATGAAATAATACGATTAAAATAACGATCGAGACTGGTTTTTTTCATTTTTATGGAAACACTGGCTGGATGCGCATTGGTAACCAGCACCACACGTTTACCCTGCATATGCAAAAACTCAAGAAACTCTTCGACACTGGGGCGCACGGCGATTTTATGAGACACATCCTTCTTCAACTGTGGAATATCCAGCTCCAGCTCTTTTGACCAGTATTCAACACAATACCAGTCGAGACTACCCATCACTGCGGCATATTTATCATTCAACACTGACCGCGCTTCTGCATGATCCAGGCCATGACGCTCTGCATAACAGACAGGCACATGCTCCAACCAGAAATGATTATCAAAATGCAAATCCAGCAACGTGCCATCGAGATCAAGAAAAACGCTATTTATGGTTAACCAGTTTACCATCGCACTTCCTCTCCAAATTCGAGTAGAATAGTGATAATTTCATATTTTGATATACACATGCCTGAAAAACCTAAAATACTGGATATACAGTCACTGACCAAGACTCGATTATTTCAAATCGAGAAGCTACAGCTCGAATTCAGCAACGGCACTCAGTGTTATTATGAACGCATTATTGCTGCCTCTAATGGTGCCGTACTTATTGTACCACTGCTTTCTAACGAAACTGTACTGATGATAAAAGAATACTCTGTCGGCACCGAGCAATATGAACTGCTATTCCCTAAAGGCCTTATTGATAATAATGAATCCATACACGATGCCGCGAATCGCGAACTGATGGAAGAAGTTGGCTATGCCGCCAGAAAACTTACACATTTAAAAAGCATGTCCATCGCTCCTGGCTATCTTGGCTTTCAAACCCATATCGTTCTGGCAGAAGATTTATACAAACAAGAATTACCCGGTGATGAACCCGAACCACTGCAAACAGTTGAATGTCATCTTAATCAAATCGATACACTACTACAACGCACCGACCTGACCGAATCACGTTCCATTGCAGCCTTATATATGGCCAGGGATATCATACATAAAAGAAATGCGAATGACTGATCTGGATTTAAGTCAGCTCTGCAACTATTCGCTGGAGATTGCCATTCAGGCCGGGGAAAAAATTCTTCAAATTTATAACGACAGTTACACCATTGAACACAAGAATGACAACACCCCATTAACCACAGCCGATCTTGCGGCCCATAATATTATTGTCGAACAATTATCCAGGCTCACACCGGATATACCTGTCTTATCCGAAGAATCGGAGAAAATTCCTTATACCACCCGCCGCTCTTGGCCCATCTACTGGCTGGTTGACCCTCTTGATGGCACACGGGAATTTATAAAACGCAACGGGGAATTCACGGTCAATATAGCACTCATTGATCAGCATAAAAGTATTCTGGGTGTCATTTATGCGCCGGTTCCAGACACCCGCTACTATGCCTATCTAAATGGCGGTGCATTTAAAGCTGATAAAAACAGTCAACCGCAGGCCATTAATGTACGGCCGTTACCCGATGATAAAATAACGGTAGCCGGCAGTCGCTCCCACGCTTGCAGTCGTTTACAAACCTATATTGATCAGCTTGGTGATGCTGAGGTGATTACCATGGGCAGCTCATTAAAGTCCTGCCTGGTTGCCGAAGGCAGTATCGACATTTATCCACGCCTTGGCCCAACTTCAGAATGGGATACTGCTGCCGCTCAATGCATTGTTGAACAAGCCGGTGGCTTCGTCACCCAAACCGATATGCAGCCATTACGCTACAATACAAAAGACAGTTTACAGAACCCGGATTTTTTTGTGTTCGGGGACAGCAGCATCAACTGGTCTGCTTATTTATAAAAATGACGCTTTAAATGCAGATAAAAATCGATCATAGTCACTCTCGGGCAAATGATTAATACCCGCTGCCGCTTTTCGCCCCCCTCCAGTTTCAAACTGACGGCATAAATCATCAGCACCTGTTTTATTGTTCATCGGCGCACGCACACTGACCAGATAACCACCTTCGCTCTTGTGAGTTAACATGGCATGGGCTCGATCGGGAAAATCCTGCGCCAGATCATTGGCATAAACGCCACTCACCCGCCTTGCCCACTTTTCATTCGGCAATACAAACATGGCATGACTTTTATCCGCATAATCTGCCGGTAACTTTTTTGCATTATCCAGATCACCCAGATAACCGTTTAACAGTTTTTCATAACCCTTTTCATTACGAATAAAATCAAAAGGATTTTCATAACCACTGATTAATTGATACAGCGCATCGGGGTGATAAATCAGATCATCCAGTGATGAGCCATAACCATTGTAATTAATGCAGGTACCGAGCAATTTAAGTTGCTCCATCTCGTCAGCCGATAAATTCAACGGCACTGCGGCCTGTTCAGCCGAAGCAAATAAATTATCACCAAATGCCGCCGTGACTGCCCAGGGTAAATATTTTCCCTGCAGATACTCGTTAACTAACAGACTGGTGCAGACATTGGCATCAGTATTGATATGCACTTCCAGATTATCATTCTCAGGTATATCGCCGGCAAAATGATGATCAAAATAAATCGCTTTAGCACCCTGCTCAATGACCCTTACAAGATCATCACGATTTTTATCCAGTGAAATATCCAGCACAGTGACATAATCACCGACTTTGACTTCAACCTGCTTGAGCAAACTGATATCGCGTTTAACGCCGGTGACCAGCTGACTCGCAACCGGATTGGCCAGTCTTAACTGGTGCAATGCACAAATACCATCAGCATCACCATTAAACACATCTATATAATTCATGCTGCCAACCCCATCCTGGAAAAAATAAGCAGCTTATAGAAATTTATTCACATCAACAAGAAGCCGATAAGATCTGTTTATGAAAATCTAGTATTTGAAGCGGAAATATAGAAATGGTGGCCGGGGGCAGAATTGAACTGCCGACACGCGGATTTTCAATCCGCTGCTCTACCAACTGAGCTACCCGGCCCCGTAAGAAAGGACACGATTGCCATTCTACTGAGCTACCTGAACCTGCAACAGGGTTGCCGCAAATCAGGAGCGCGTATTAAAGCGACAAGTCGCCTCTGAGTCAAGTAATAAGCATAAAAAAGCCCATGCTTACATGGGCTTTTAAGCCTGTTAACCGAAGCAGGGCTAATTTGAGGGCGGCACAAATTCCTTAGGGGCATCGCTACCTTCATCACTGAAAAAGAATTTTTCCATTTGCTCTTCGAGAAACTTACGTGCTTTAGGCTCGATCGGCGTCAAACGATACTCATTAATCAGCATGGTCTGGTGCTTTAACCAGCCAGCCCAGGCCTCTTTAGAAACATTATTATAAATTCGTGCACCCAGATCACCCGGATACGGCGGCAGATCAAGGCCATCAGCCTCTTTACCGAGTTTTACACATTGCACCGTACGTGCCATAACTATTCCTCACTCAATCGATTCAAAAGGGTTTTAACCGGCGCAGCCAGGCCACGCTGATCAGGATGGCTGGTGTTATACCAGACTATGCCATCGGCTTCCATCACACTTTGCTCAGGGTTTTTGACCCGTAACTGACAGGGGATTATATCAAAATGGTAATGACTAAAGGTATGACGGAAAATATCCCCTACCCGGATATCGCTGACTTTAAATTGCCACTGCTGTTCACAGAAGGCATGCAGATCCTCATCGAGGGAGACTTCTGGAAAACTCCAGAGCCCGCCCCAGATACCGCTTGGCGGCCGTTTTTCCAGTAACACCTGATTGTGCTCATCCAGCAAAATCAGCATCCGCGCCGACTTAACTGGCATTTCCTTTCGTGGCCTTGATGTGGGCAATTCAGCGACACGATTCTGCTCGAAGGCCACACACCCCCTCTGCACCGGACAGACTTCACACACTGGCTTACTGCGCTTGCACAAGGTAGCCCCCAGATCCATCATCGCCTGGGTATAATCCGCCAGATCATGCTCTGGCGTATGTTGCTCGGCATAGGCCCATAACTGATGCTGAACATCGACCTTTCCCGTCCAGCCGTCTACACCATGATAACGGGCCAGTACCCGTTTTACATTACCGTCAAGAATGGCATGACGTTGTCCACAGGCCTGTGCCAGAATTGCCCCCGCAGTTGAGCGACCGATGCCGGGCAATGCCAGCACCTGCTGAAAATCATCGGGGAAAATACCCGCGTATTGACCAGCGATCTGTTTTGCGGCTGCATGTAAATTACGCGCTCTGGCATAATACCCCAACCCTGACCAGTGATGCAGGACTTCATCCTGCGCTGCATTCGCCAGCGCATTTACATCGGGAAAGTGATGTATAAATTTTTTAAAGTAGGGGATCACCGTTACCACCTGGGTCTGCTGCAACATAATTTCAGCAATCCAGACCCGATAAGCACTGCGCTCGACCTGCCAGGGCAAATCATGGCGACCATGAAGCCTGTACCAGTCTAATATTGCCCGTGCGAAACTATCACCCTTCATTAAACTCAAACCTCGTAACAAAATACTGTTAAGACACAATTAATGACTTCATTCCTGACACTGACACGTTACAATATAAAAAATAGAATTGGAGCCGACAAATGACCTTACTTGATCAGTTACACAGCGTCTACACCAGGCTACAACAGAAAATCACTATGCCTAAAAAATTTTCCACCCAGAGTCATCACTGGCTTGCCGGATTATTGTCAACACTGATCATTGCCGTCATGTTACTTCAACTGGTTCTTGGTTTTATCTGGAACAATGAACCCGAGCAGTTTGATGTCATTGAAAATGCAGCTACGTTATCCGCAGGGCATACTGAAAACATGGTTACCGGTTATATTACCGTCGCCACACTGATTAAAGCCGGAGAAACATTGCTCGATAAAACCGGTGGTTACCTGAGCAATGACGTCATGCCACCGGGCCTGTTCATGGACAACATACCTAACTGGGAATTTGGCGTACTGGTCCAGATCCGCGACCTGTCCAGGGCCATGAGAAACGATATCAGCCGCTCGCAGTCACAGTCGGTTGAAGACAAGGATCTGATTATTGCTGAGCCACAGTTTAATTTTGACTCCAGTTCATGGATGCTACCGGCAACGGAAACTGAATACCGTAAAGGCCTGAAAGCCCTGACACGCTATCTACACCGACTGGCCGATGCCGACCAGCAGGATGGCCAATTTTATGCCCGTGCCGACAACCTCAGCGCCTGGCTGGAGCAGATCGAAAAAAGACTCGGCAGCCTGTCTCAACGTCTCAGCGCCAGTGTTGGCCAGGTCCGTATCAATACCGATATGGCCGGTGAACCCGAAGGCCGGCAATCCACGCCGACAGATAAAGTCATTGAAATCAAAACCCCCTGGACTGAAATTGACGATGTCTTTTATGAGGCACGTGGCAGCGCCTGGGCACTGAGCCACTTTTTCAAAGCCATAGAAACCGATTTCCAAAGCATCCTTGAAAAGAAAAATGCGCTGGTCAGTGTACGCCAGATTATACGAGAACTGGACGCGACTCAGGCCACCGTGTGGAGCCCGATGATCCTCAATGGTGGCGGCTTTGGCTTCTTCGCCAATCACTCGCTGGTCATGGCAAACTACATCTCCCGAGCCAATGCAGCAGTGATTGATTTACGCACATTGTTATCACAGGGCTAGACCACACCTATAGGTGAAAATTAGCCCGTAATTATCCTGCCCGAAAAAAATACTGCAAAACAGACGGTTCTTTACTACTCTCCTACTTAAAGAACACAGGAATAATGACGATACAGTAAGGAGACTCATAAATACAACAAATCAAGAAACACCTTTAAAGGTATATCTTAATGAAGCTTTTGAATAATCTAGCCATCAAACATCAAATTCTGGCCGGCTACGCCAGTATTTTTCTGTTCAGCCTGATCATTACTATCACCGCCTTATATCAGCTCAATTATGCCAGTGACACAAGCACTGAAAACATACAGCAAATCTCACTGACATTAATCATTCTACTGGGCATTACACTGGTAACTGGATTGATTGCAGCCATCACTAATGCCAGGCAGGTCTGCAGTCTTGTTGCCGATATCAACACCAGCATAGCAAAAATGTCATCCGGTGATTTCAATGTAACCCTCAATGAAAATCGCTTTGGTGAAGTGGGTAAAATGGCCGGTAATTTAAACGCCTTTTCCTCACAGTTACTCACCATGGTGTCTGCAATGCAGTCTGCGATTCAGGATCTCGAACATGCATCCTCAGAAATGTCCATCGCTACTAATGAAACATCTTCTTATATTGAGCAACAACATCAGGAAACTGAACAGGTCGCCACAGCCGTTGAAGAAATGGCGGCTACTGCACAGGAAGTAGCCAACAATGCAGCAGCGGCAGCTAATTCTGCCAAACAGGCAGACGCTGAGGCACGCAATGGCGCACTGGCATCAACAGAAGCCATGGGTGGCATGAATAATCTTGTATCCGACTTAAACAGATCATCCGATGTCATTTTAACTTTAAAAAATGAATCTGAAAATATTGGTGTTGTACTCGATGTTATTCGTGGCATTTCTGAACAAACCAATCTGCTCGCACTTAATGCGGCAATAGAAGCCGCCCGCGCTGGCGAACAGGGCCGTGGATTCGCTGTCGTTGCCGATGAAGTCCGCACACTGGCAAGCCGCACCCAGGATTCAACAGATCAGATCCGTGAACTGATTGAAAAGCTACAAAACGGTGCAAGCAATGCAGTAGCTGCTATGGAAAACGCCATAAAAGATGTCAACATCAATAACGAACAGGTAGAAAATGTTGCTGAAGCCTTAGGCTCTATAGCCGGAGAAATCTGCACCATTAATAACATGCTGACTCAAATGGCAACTGCCAGTGGACAGCAGAGCGCAACTTCAGAAGAAATCAGTCGCAGCATTATATCAATCAGCTCACTTGCAGAAAAAACATCCCAGAGCTCGGAACACACCAGGTCAGCGGAACATGATCTTAACAATGTCACCTCACGATTACGTAATATTATTTCAACCCTAAAAAGTTAACGCTGGTAGCACAATCTGAAACATCAATCACCAGCGCCATTTATAACAATTTTCACCTTATTACCCGGATATATTAAATCCGGGTTTTTTATTTTACTCAATCTGGCTAACTCAGGATATCGATAGGGATTCTTTATATAACGCTTTGCGATATGCCAGAGCGTATCACCCTTTACAACAATATGAATCACTTCTTTGGCAAGGTTTTTTTTCTTTGTACTCTGAGCGACAGCATTTGCATCACTGGCTGTTAGCACTTTAATCTCGGTTTCCTCTTTTTTAATTACATCACCCTGTTGAATCAGGATATCTGTAGATCGATCATCTTTCGCAACCTCGACAACAATGGTAACCATTTCTTTATCCTGCTTTATTTCCGCATGATATTCTTTTTTCTGCTCAACCGCAGCCACATCCGCTATCACCTTGTCTTCTATACTTTCAACTTCAATCTCTTGCACAAAGTGATTATCAATTTTATCTAAATCTAATCTCCGTGTATTCCCATTAGAGACAACCTGAACATCATTACTATCAAACAGAAAATACCATGCCCCCATCATCATCAAACAAAACACGAAAATAATGACCGAAAAAAACACCCAGTCATTACTATCCGAGT
>JAOUMX010000031.1 GCA_029881275.1 Gammaproteobacteria bacterium
CATACCAGTATGTAAATTTTCATGGCACGCCTGGCTTTTTCTTTTTGCCACCAGGTTCTCGGGCTAATGCCTTTTACCATAAACACAATTTTTGTGGCCAGATTAACACAGACGACATTGGCAGCAAGTAACAATGCTGCTCCCATCGCCAGCTGGTACTGACCATGACCCAGCATGAGACCAAAGGTTGCTGCCGGTGGTAGCAGGGCAACAGCGACCATGACGCCAACCAGTACGCTGGAAAGTCCCGTGGTGAGTGATAATGCGGCAGCCGCACCTGATGCCAGTGCCAGTGCTAATGAATCCATACCAACATCGGTACGCGCCATGAGTTCAGCGCTGTGAATATTAAATGGCCAGATGATACCGAGTATGATGGATAGTGTTATGGAGAGAGATACACCTGCCAGATTGGTTATTAATGACTTCTTCATCAACTCGATATCACCCAGTGCTGTACCCAGTGCCAGTGCCAGATTAGGTCCTAACAGGGGCGCGATAACCATGGCACCAATGACCACAGCCACGTTGTTCTGTATTAGGCCGATGGCCGCAACCAGTGTGGATAAAACTACCAGTACGATAAAGTTTGAATCCAGACGGGCATTTTTTGAGACTGAATCATAAAGTGCTTCTCGTGATGTGGTACTGGATTTGATGTCCTGTGTGGCTTGTGCGGGTAACGGCAGGGTGGCATCGACAGGAATAACAATTATACGTGCATCAGGATTTGCGCTGATTATATTTTGCAGGTCATCAAGTGTGGACTGCACTTTTTCATCGGTAAGTAAGATACGTATTGCCTGACGTCCATCTTCGGTTTTCAATGCGAGTCTGAAATCCAGAGCGTTATTATTTCTGGCAATATTGGCAATAGTGTCGGTAATGTTTGTGTCTGCAATGACTTCAATTAATTTCATTGAGATACCTGGTTAGTGGCTATAAAGGTAAAGGCTCAACTAAGTTACTATGTTACGACTTTTTTGTATAGTCTGAATTGTTATGATAGTTTAGAGCAATAAATCTTCTTCAATTCTATGGTAAATACTGGCTGCCTCGATCAGTGAATTGGCAGTCAGCGAAGGTACGCCGTAGACTTCTGCATTAACTTTATAATCATTTTTTATTTTATTCAGTAATAAATCAAAATCACCGTCACCTGATAGTAGAATGACTTTGTCAACCTGTTTTGAGATTTCCATGATGTCTATAGTAATGCCGACATCCCAGTCGCCTTTGGCGGAGCCATCACTTCGCTGGATATAGGGTTTTAGTTTTATTGTGAAGCCGATATGTTTAAGTGCATTTTGAAATTTTTGCTGCTTATCATCATTGCGTTGTATGGCATAGGCAATGGCGCTGACAATTTTACCTTCGTTACTGACCTTGTTCCAGAGTTGCTGGTAATTGAACTGGCGATTATAGGCCTGGCGTGTGGTGTAATAAATATTTTGCACATCAGCAAAAATTGCAATTTTTTTCACAATGAAGCCTGTTAATCCTGTTGAATATGATTACAAGAATAACATGAGTTGCTGGCTGCGGGTTATATGTTTGTATTAATGAAAATTTGATTCAGGTTAACGATGATAGTGCAGTATCCTGCCTTTGCAGGTGGTGTTGTTAGTGGTTTCAACTTTAAAATGTTCAAAATGATGGGTATAACCAAGTGATAGCATTTTATGTGTGAATTTTGCCCGGTTGCCTCTGTTGGGGTCAACAATAATTACTTCGACACCGCTATTTGAATGCTTGCTGATAAAATTAGATACGTCATCGGCGTGTGCAGGTTCATATAAAATATCACTACCAATAATAAGATCATATTCTCCGAGTAAAGGGTTCTCGATTTCCCAGTTACCGGTTTTAAATTTTATCGGTGACATCTGATTGCCGAGTATGTTTTCGTCAAGAAATTCCTTTGCCAGTGGATGATAATCACTGGCAGTAATATCTATGCCCATCTTGTGTAAGACAATGCTGGATAGCGCAAGACCGCAACCAATTTCAAGTACCCGTTTACCTTTTAGTTCATACAAACAAACTGTTTTGGCGAGAATTTTTGATGAAGGCCATAGTAAACCAAATAATGGCCATGTTGCAGAGGAAATTCCCAGTGACTCGGCATGTTGCTGATCATCGGAAAATTGTTGATTGTCTTTAAGTGAGCGAATCAGATAATCAATGTCATTGATATTAATGGTTTCGTGTTTAAGCTGGTAATGAGTCACGTTGTATCCTGTTAGGGATTAATGGAAAAGGCTTTCCAATTACACAACGAACTTTCGGGAGGTTATGCAGCTGATAAGAAGATTTAACTCTTGCAGAGTACGCCAGTTATATGTGCTATGCAAGAATTCAGTTGTTATTAACACTGTCATGCTCTGAATTGTTCAGGACATGACAGTGTTTTTTTATTAATTTAGAGTACTAGTCTCTGGCATTGCTTTTTAAGGGTTTTAACTCCTGGCTGTTCAGGTAATCTTCATAACTGCCATGGAAATCAACAACGCCTGTTGGTGTTAATTCAATAATGCGTGTTGCCAGTGATGATACAAATTCACGGTCATGGCTGACGAAAATTAATGTGCCAGGATAGTTTTCAAGGGCCAGATTAAGGGCTTCTATGGATTCCATGTCCAGATGGTTGGTGGGTTCATCCATCAATAATATATTGGGGCGTTGCAGCATTAATTTGCCAAACAACATGCGTCCCTGTTCACCACCGGAAATTACCTTAACGGATTTTTTAATTTCATCCTGGGAAAATAGTAATCGACCCAGCGTGCCACGAATGACCTGCTCATCATCCGATTCTTTGCCCCATTGACGCATCCAGTCATATAGGCTTGTATTGACTTCGAAATCCGCAGCATGATCCTGCGCGTAATAACCGATATCTGCGTTTTCTGACCATTTTACTTTACCGGTGGTTGGTTCAAGATCACCATAGAGACATTTTAACAACGATGATTTACCAATACCGTTGGGTCCAATAATAGCAATGCGTTCGCCGACTTCTACCATCATGTTTAGATTTCTAAATAATTCTTTGTCAAATTCTTTAGACAGACTTTCCACTTCCAGTGCCAGTCGATGAAGTTTTTTATTTTCATCGAAACGGATAAAAGGATTCTGACGACTGGATGGTTTGACTTCTTCCAGTTGTATTTTATCAATCTGTTTTGCACGTGAAGTTGCCTGTTTTGATTTTGATGCATTGGCAGAGAAGCGACTTACGAAGGTTCTTAATTCCGCTATTTGTGCTTTTTTCTTGGCATTCTCTGATTGCAGTCGCTCAGTTACCTGAGTAGCGGCAATCATGTATTCATCATATGAGCCGGGATAAATGCGTATTTCACCGTAATCCAGGTCAGCCATATGGGTGCAGACGCTATTCAGGAAGTGACGGTCATGAGAAATAATAATCATGGTGCAGTTACGTTCGTTTAATATACCTTCTAACCAGCGAATGGTATTGATGTCGAGGTTATTGGTTGGCTCATCGAGTAACATGATGTCAGGTTCTGAAAATAAAGCCTGTGCCAGAAGAACTCGTAGCTTCCAGCCGGGTGCAACTTTGCTCATCGTTCCATTGTGTAATTCTATTGGGATACCAACACCTAACAACAGTTCGCCTGCACGAGCTTCTGCAGTATAGCCATCCATTTCAGCAAATTCAGATTCCAGGTGTGCAACGCGTATACCATCCTCTTCAGTCATGTCGGGGTTGGCGTAAATCGCATCACGTTCTGCTTTGACTGCCCAGAGTTCTTCATGGCCCATGATGACAGTGTCAATGACATTGCAGTTTTCGTAGGCAAATTGATCCTGTCTTAATTTACCGATACGTTCATGTGCATCTTTTGAAACGTTGCCTGCAGAAGGTTCAAGATCGCCACCCAGGATTTTCATAAAAGTTGATTTTCCACAACCATTGGCTCCGATCAAACCGTATCGATTGCCATTGCCAAATTTTACCGAAACATTTTCGAATAATGGCTTGGCGCCGAATTGCATGGTGATGTTTGCTGTTGTTAACAATGTTCTAATTCCGAATAAAAAGGGTTATAAATTAATTTTGCACAAAGTATATTATCTATGAGCTTCGCTTACGTGGCGCATAGGTTGAGCCGCCACCGCTCATGCGTGTATTAAGATCTTCGGCAAAAATTTCAGCGTGTTTGGTTACATCTTTTAGTGTGCCGGGTCTTCTGCCTTCGATTTTGGACTTGCCATGTCCAACGATATACAAATGCCAGTTATCACCGGTCATGCCTTCTGGCGCCGTGGTTTTTTCAACACTGATAACTTCATACTTTAATTTTTTATAATCAACTTCCTGCATGGCTATGTCCTCTCTGGTGACTTTGTCCAGTGGTGCGTCTTGACTGGCTCTGATTATTCGACCGTTCTTTGAATGTTCTGCGCTGGTCGTTACGCGCTGATGCTGATTTTTTTCCAGCTGAATTGTTTCTGCTCGGTTTGCGGCCGGCCTGTTGCTGATTGCCGCGTCCCTTATTAATGGGTTCTGCCTTGATGGCCGGGTCAGGTTCAAAATCATTAATGATGACTTTTGGAATATCGCGTTTGATCAGGCGTTCAATGTCGCTAAGTAATTTAAGTTCATCAACACAGACTAGCGACATGGCTTCGCCTTCATTACCGGCGCGACCGGTACGGCCTATACGGTGAACATAATCTTCTGCAACATTGGGGAGCTCATAATTAACTACATGGGGTAGTTGATTAATGTCCAGTCCGCGGGCAGCAATATCGGTGGCTACCAGTACACGTACCTTGCCAGTTTTAAAATCGGCCAGTGCTTTGGTGCGAGCGCCCTGACTTTTGTTGCCGTGTATCGCCGCGGCAGTAATGCCATCGGTATTTAACTGGTCAGACAGACGATTGGCGCCGTGTTTGGTGCGATTAAAAACCAGTACCTGTTTCCAGTTCTTTGATCCGATCAGATAGGACAGTAATTCGCGCTTACGGCTCTTGTCTACCGGGTGTACTACCTGGGTGACCCGTTCTGAAGCTGTATTGCGCTGGGCTACTTCAACCAGTGCTGGCGATTTCAGCAGGTCACTGGACAGTTTTTTGATTTCATCGGAGAAAGTAGCTGAAAACAGCAAGGTCTGTTTCTGTTTGGGTATCAGGGCCAGAATCTTGCGAATGTCACGAATAAAGCCCATGTCGAGCATACGGTCGGCTTCATCCAGTACCAGTATCTCAATCTTTGAAAGATCAACCGAGCGCTGACTGACATGATCTAACAACCTGCCGGGCGTGGCTACCAGGATATCGACACCTTTGACCAGTTTGATTTTCTGTGGGTTGATGCTGACACCACCATAAACCACTGTGGATTTTAATGGCAGGTGTCTGCCGTAGATATCAACGCTTTCCGCTACCTGAGCCGCCAGTTCGCGGGTCGGGGTCAGTACCAGGGCGCGCAGGGGGCGACGTCCCGTGTGTTCTTTTGCGGTGGTAAATAATCGTTGTAGCAGCGGTAGTGTAAAACCGGCGGTTTTACCGGTGCCGGTCTGTGCACCACCCATAATATCGCGGCCTTGCAGAATTAACGGAATAGCCTGTGTTTGTATAGGTGTAGGGGTGTTATAACCTTTTTCGGATACAGCACGAAGTAATTCAGCCATCAGGCCGAGGGATTCAAATGACATATTAATGATGATCTCTGGGATCGGCCTACCCAATACATGTGTTTGGGACGGTCTAGGCGGAAACTTCTAGTGTGTTTAGCGGTGAACCCCTGAAGATTGCCGCTATGGATAAAGGTGCAGACCGAGGTGCACCGGAAATTGAACCACAGTATACCTGAAATTTGCTTCGAAAGGGGTAAATATCTGTATGTTCTAATATTTACAGGTTTTAACCATGGAATCGGTAGTGCATATATAGCTGGTGTCCCGGGTATTTAGCATGAGAACGCAGTATCTGAAAAGCCATGCCACGCAATGACAAAATCTTCATGTACAATGATTTGTCTCGGTCAAGAACTGTGGTTAATTTAAATTATAAAAGGGAGCAGGTTATGTCTCAGGTCACTGTAAAAGGCAGCTGTTTATGTGGGGCAGTGCAATATGAAGTTACAGGGGATGCTCAACGTTTTTATCACTGTCATTGCAGGCGTTGTCGTAAGTCTACGGGTACAGGTCATGCGAGTAATTTGTTATTTACACCTTACACAGCGATTAACTGGACCAGAGGTGAGACATTGTTAACAAAATATAAAGTGCCCGAGGCAGAACGTTTTTTTAACTGCTTCTGTCGGCAGTGTGGTGGTCCTATGCCGCGGGTGGTGCCTGAACTCAATGGCGTGCTGATTCCTGCCGGATCACTGGATAGTGATTCACCTTTACCGGCGCAGGCGCGAATTTTCTGGGATTCACGTGCCGACTGGTCCTGTAGTGATGATTTACCGGTCTATGCCGAGTATCCATAAAATTTTCAGATACGTTTAGTTATGAATATAGTAAAGGCAGAGAACCTGACCTGTCCTATCGATGGTGAACCACTGGCTTGTCATAATAAACAGATGCAGTGCCCGCAGGGGCATGCGTTTGATATAGCCCGACAGGGTTATGTCAATTTATTACCGGTACAACACAAACGTTCAAAACATCCCGGTGATTCAAAAGAGATGGTGCTGGCACGAACCCATTTTCTCAATTCAGGTGTTTATAAAATCATAGCTGACAAGCTGGCCGAGCTTACTTGTGCGCAGGTTTCAAATAATTCTGCTGCCTGCATACTGGATGCCGGTTGTGGAGAAGGTTATTACCTGAATGTTATATTTGATTATCTGGCGTCAGCTGCGGGTGAGACCCGTTGCTCATTCATTGGTCTGGATATTTCCAAGCCTGCCATTATGGCAGCGGCAAAACGTAATCAGCAGATCAGCTGGATTGTGGGCACCAACAGGCAACCACCCGTGGCGGCAGCGAGTGTTGATAGTATTATCTGCGTCTTTGGCTTTCACAGTTTTGACGGTTTTAATGAAGTATTAAAATCTGGCGGCAAAATTATTCTGGTTGAGCCCGGGCCTGACCATTTAATTGAGTTAAGGAAAATTATTTATAGTGAAGTAAAAAAATCAGAACCCGCTGATCTTTCTTATCTAGAAGAAAAAGGTCTGTTCCTGTTCGATAAGCAGTCGCTGCATTTTAAAACCGGCCTGCTTAATAATGAGCAGATTAATAATTTATTATTAATGACACCGCATTTTTATCGGGCGACACAACAGGGCAGAGAAGCTGCGGAAAATTTACAGCAACTGGATTTGACAGTCGATGTTGTGGTTAGAGTGCTGGAAAAGAAAAATATTCAGCCGCTGTAGCCTGAGCATGTCTAATCAGGCTATAGTATTAACGAGTTAACAGGTTTTGCGTTCGATTTTCCATTGATGGTTACAATTGGGTGATTCTGTTTATGTTTCGTATTCGTAAGATCTATGATAGTACTTCACCACGTAATCGGGGTGCAATTGATCAGGTGCTGGACATCCTGCGACAACAGTTTCCTGGTGCCAGGCAGGCGGAATTCGAAAAGTTACCCAGGCAGTTGATTAATCCCCTCAAATACAAGTATCGATCTATGTTACTTGTAGCTGAAGACAGCATGGATATGGTGAAAGGATTTGCCATGATGCTGCACTTTCCTGATACTGAGATCATTTATCTTGAGCTTGTTTCGGCAGCGCCGGGTGAAACCGGTGGTGGTGTCGGTAGTGCTTTGTATGAGCGTGTACGTGAAGAATCACTGGCGCTTAATGTTTATGGTATTTTTTTTGAATGCAGTGTAGATGACTCTGATCAGATAACTGATGCTACTTTATTGAAACAGAATATTGCACGTTTGCGTTTTTATGAGCGTTATGGCGCCAGGCCGATAATTAACAATATTTACGCTTCACCTGTGAGTGAAGGCGATAAAGATCTTTATTACCTCATGTTTGATGATATTGGTCAGGGGGTAAGTTTATCGCGCAAGGTAACCCGTAAAGTGGTGCGCGCCATACTTGAACGTAAATATGGCGATATCATACCTAAAAAGCAAATCACTGAAGTGGTTAATTCATTTCGTGATGACCCGGTGCAATTACGTCCACACCAGTACCTGAAATTAGCTAAAGTCGGACAAAATAAACCGGTTACTCGAAGTATCGCCTTAATTGTTAATGAAGGTCATGATATTCATCATGTTAAGGATCATGGTTATGTCGAATCGCCTGTCAGGTTGTCCGCTATCCTTCATCATTTACACAAAACTAATTTATTTGTACGAATAAATCCCAGGCGAACGGCGGATAAATATATTAAAGCAGTGCATGATACGAATTTTGTGCATTATCTGCGACGCGCCTGTTCTCGATTGCCCATGGGTAAGTCTATTTATCCGATCATATTCCCAATCAGAAATATTACCCGGCCGCCAAAGGATTTTGAGTTGCAGGTTGGTTATTACTGTATGGATACCTTTACACCGTTAAATCATAATGCATATCTTGCGGCCCGGGGTGCTGTTGATTGTGCGATGACAGGTGCAGCAGCCATTCTGGAAGGTTATAACATTGCTTATGCTCTGGTGCGACCTCCCGGACATCATGCTGAGCGTAGAGCATTTGGAGGATTTTGTTATTTCAATTCAACTGCTGTTGCGGCTAACTATTTAAGTGAATATGGTAAGGTTGCTATTCTCGATGTAGACTTTCATCATGGTAATGGCACTCAGGATATTTTTTATCATCGAGCAGATGTCTTTACTGTGTCAATTCATGGCGACCCGCATTTTGCCTATCCACACTTTGCCGGCTTTGCGGATGAGACAGGTGAGGGCGAAGGTAAAGGTTATAATCTGAATTTTCCTTTGCCTGAAAATACCAGTGTTGAACGTTATCAGCGTACTCTGGCCAGGGCGCTGAAAAAAATCAGTGCATTTAAACCTGATTTTCTGGTTATTGCTCTGGGTCTGGATACTGCTAAAGCAGATCCTACAGGAACCTGGCAACTTGCTGCCAGAGATTTTCATGTAAATGGCGGTTTAATTGGGTCTTTAAGTATGCCAACTCTGGTTGTTCAGGAGGGTGGTTATAGAACGCGTACCCTGGGTGCTAATGCGCGTCATTTTTTTGAAGGTTTGTGGGGGAATTATAATTCGCCTGTTAAGTCAGCTGTCAAAAAGAAAAAAACCAGGTAAGTTATATAGCTTATTCAATGTTTTATTTGTTAAAGAGTAAATTGCTATTTACAAAGAGTTTTTAGATTGATGTTACCCGTTTGTATTATATGTCATGCCGATTGTGAGCCCGCTGGTTATCTTTGTGATTATTTTGAAAGAAATAATATTGCCTACAAGAAAGTAAATGCAATTCAGTATCAGCTGGGTAATCTGGATTTGAATCTGGTTTCGAGTCTTGTTTTTATGGGTGGTCCACACAGTGTTAATGATGATTTACCCTGGTTGAGTGATGAAATTAATTTAATTCAACAAGCGATAGACAAAAACATCCCGATGATGGGTGTTTGTCTTGGTGCACAACTAATTAGCAAGGCACTGGGTGCTGAAGTAATAACAGCCGAGAATATGGAAACCGGCTGGCATCAAATTACTGTTGATATCTCCGGTCTCGTTGGTAATCATCCATTTGAAACGAATGAATATTTAGAGGTGTTTGAATGGCATGAAGATACTTTTGCGCTGCCCGAGAAAGCTGTACCTTTATTTAAGGGGCTGAATTTCGATAATCAGGGTTATTTATACGGCAATATACTGACCATGCAGTTTCATCTGGAAATGAATGAAGACATGATTTATGAATGGTTACAGCGTTATCATGGTTGTATGCCTGAGCCTTCTGATTATGTACAAAGTCCTGAGCAAATCACAGCGCAGTTAACTGTACGTCTTGAAAATTTACACAGAGTAGCAGACAGGATTTATCACTGGTGGATTAACATGGTGAAACAATCCTGATCAAGATTCAACCAGTATGTCCATAATGCGTTGCTGATCAAATCCCCAGTCTTCAGGTTCTTCAACGCTTTCTATGATTTCCTGTGAGCGTGTTAGATCGATAATTTTATGAGCAATCGGTGCTCTGGCAGTGCTTGAGTAAAATATTTTTATTTTAGGTTTAAGTAACGTGCTTTCAGATTGCTCTGTAACTATACCTAAACGTCCAGACTGTAGTTTTACTAAAGACCCGCAAGGATAAATACCGACAGTCTTAACAAAGGCTTTGAAAATCGCATCATCAAAGTGACCTTCTTTCCATTCGGCCATTTTTTTTAATGCATCAGCGGGTTCCCAGCCTTTTTTATAGCAACGATTGGAAGTGATGGCATCATAAACATCACACACTGCGCCCATACGGGCTACCAGTGATAATTTGTCGCCAGATATTTTATCCGGGTAGCCATGTCCATCAACGCGTTCATGGTGATGTAGACAAACATCAAGTGCAATTTCATCTACATCGGCTGTCTGGTTGAGTATTTCCCAGCCACGTAAAGGATGTTCCTGAATGGCTTTAAATTCTTCGTCAGTGAGTTTTCCGGGTTTGTTAAGAATTTCATCGGCAATCGCCATTTTTCCAACATCATGCAAAAGTCCAGCCATGCCTAATGAATGTATATCACCCTGGTAACCCAGTTGCTTACCAAGGGCAATCATCAGGGCGCAAACCGCCACTGAATGCAGGTAGGTATAATCATCCTTGTTTTTCATGCGACTAATACTGAGCATGGCAGAGGCATTACGTGACACTGATTGTGCAATTTCATCAACCAGCGGGGCTGCATCCTTAATGCTGATTGAGTTACCCATGCGTGCTTCCTGAAACATGTTGATGGTTGCCTGCTTTGCTTTTGCAAGAACTTCACGGGCAGTTTCCAGCTCATCTTCCAGTGTGGTTTTTATACTTGTATTGTCTATTTTGTTTGTGCTGGTAATGACTTCAGTCTGAACATTATGTTCTGTCTTAACATCATCGCCTTTGTTGGTATCTATCCATACATGGGTGATACCTGAATCTTTTATGGCTTTCAAATCTTTTGGGTTATTCAGAATAAATGATGTTTTCCAGAAAGGATGTTTCAACCAGCTTCCGTCAAGTTTCTCAAGGTGCATGCCGATACGTAAATCAGAAACTTTAATTTTTTTGTGCATAATGGTTATGTATTGTTATATATACCTATTGAAGTTTAGCTAATTCGGCATTATTTGCATAATTCGTTTGTTAATTGTCTGCTATTTTATAGTGCCGGGTTAATATTTATTTTGTTCTATAGGTGCTATGACAGGCTGTGCAATGACTTATTACTGTATTTAGTGCTATGTATGCCTGTTTTAGATCACCTTTATTAGCAATGATTGAAAACTCACTGGCAGCATCATGTAATCCCCAGGCTATATTCTTCATTGGCAAAGGCATGTGCCTGCCAGGTCCCTTGCCTGTTTGTCGATGCTTGCCCATGGCGCTCTTTCCCATGCGGTTTTCTGCAATATCTGCTGCCATTTTAAAATCACCTGATGAAAGACTCTGCATTATTTCATTTAATGCGGATAAAAGATCTATCATATCTTTGCGCATCAACTGTAGTGAGTCTTCAGGAATAGAGACAAGTACTCGCGGGTCTGGTTCCTGTGCATTGATTGTGGGACTGGCTATCAGGAGAATAGCCATTAGTAATAGATGAGTTATTGTTTTTAACATAATTTTTCTCCTGACTTTTTGAGTTGCTAATTACATTATTATTCTGGGTGTTTTATGGTCATTTCAATATGTGATATCAATTCGCGAAAGGGTAATCTGTGTAGCCGTGTTCATCGCCGCCATAAAAGGTATTTTGATCGGCGATATTTAATTCCAGATTGTTTTTATAACGATAGACTAAATCCGGATTGGCTATGAACGGCACCCCAATCGCTATTAGATCGCTATCACCTTTGTCTAATGCCGTTTCTGCACGATTTTTGTCATAATTATTATTAGCAATATAAGTGCCGTTATAAATGTCACGGAGACTACGATAATTAACTTTTCGTTGTTTTGTTACCATGTCACCTTCAAGAATATGTAAATAGGCGAGATGTCGAGGATTAAGCTGGGCGATGAAGTAGGCGAAGTGTTCCTCAGGGCTGGAATCTGACATCGAATTGAAACTGTTTTCAGGTGATAGCCGTATGCCAACACGATTGCCTGGCCAGATTTCACAGACAGCATCAAGTACTTCATTTAGAAAACGCATGCGTTTTTCAACAGTGCCACCGTATTCATCAGTGCGCTGGTTTGTGCCATCGCGTAAAAATTGATCGATGAGATAGCCATTGGCAGCGTGAACTTCTATACCATCAAAGCCGGCGTTTTTGGCCATCTTGGCAGCCTGTTTATACTGCGACACGATGGTAGTGATTTCAGTGCTGCTTAATGCTCGTGGTTCGACATAAGGTTTGGGGCCTTCAAAAGTGATGGCATCACCTTCGGGGCGTATGGCAGAAGGGGCAACGGGTGTCTGATGATCGGGTAGCAGGACTGGATGGGATATACGTCCGCAGTACCAGAGTTGTATGAAAATATGACCACCTTCATTATGCACGGCGTCAGTAATGTCACGCCAGCCGGCAATCTGTTTTTCACTGTATATGCCGGGTGTTGCCGGGTAACCCACGCCCTCAGGTGAAATTTGTGAGGCTTCAGCAATGATTAATCCGGCAGAGGCGCGTTGTTGATAATATTTTGTATTGAGACTATGTGGCGCATTATCTTTATCCGCACGATTGCGGGTCATAGGTGCCATAACTATGCGGTTAGATAATTCGATATCGCCTAGCATAAAAGGAGAAAATAGAGCGGTAGTCATGATTGTTTGTTCCAGTGTATTACTATTGTGATGTTATTTTTCTCTTTTTTTATCGGTCAGTGCGTTTATAAAACTAACAATATCGTTTATTTCATTTTCACTGAGTGTTATATCCAGCTGCAGTTTACCCATGAGTCTGACAGCTTCTTCTAAGGTGTTAATTTTGCCATCATGGAAGTAGGGTGCCGTTAAGCTGGCATTGCGTAATGAGGGTACTTTAAATACCATGCGATCACTTTCTTCTCTGGTAAGAGTATATAGTCCCTGATCAGACTGGTTGTCATAAGGGTTTTTCTTGCCCAGTTTTTCAAGTGCTTCACCGCCGATCAATTTACCATCATGACAGGAAACACAGTCAGCCTTGATAAAGGTTGCCAGGCCCTGACGTTCATTTTCAGTTAACGCCTGATTATCGCCATTCAGATAGTCATCGAATCGACTGGGTGTTCTCAGTGTGCGTTCAAAAGCAGCGATGGCTTCGGCAATGTTCTGGTAGGTAATGGCTGGTCTGGCATCAGGGTAAGCAGTGTTAAAAGCGCTCTGGTAATCGGTAATGCCTCGAATCTTGGTTTCGACGCTTTGTTCGTCAGGCATGCCCATTTCGATGGGGTTTAAAATAGGGCCTTTGGCCTGCTCGACAAGATCTTTGGCCCGGCCATCCCAGAATTGTAATCGTTGCCAGCCCGCGTTTAATACCGTTGGGCTGTTACGGGTGCCTGACTGGCCTTTTGCACCGGGTGATGTGGGCAGGTTATCTACACCCGCACCACCGTTTTCAAGTCGATGGCAGCTGGCACAGGACTGGCTGTCGTTAATGGACAGGCGAGCGTCAAAATAGAGTTTTTTACCCAGTGCAATTTTGCTGTCATTGTCGTTTTCAGCCCCTGGCATAGTCTCGGGTAGAGGCTCAAAATAACGGCTGGCGCGTCGTAACAGTCGGTCATCATCCGCAGCCAGGGCGGGTAAAGCTATGGTAAGCAGCAGGGGTATAATATAGAGGCTAGTTTTCATGGTATTAAATGGGTGGTTTTTTCATGTCTGTATATAATAACGCCAGGCTAAATAATGTCATAGTTTTATTGCTTTGCTCAAAAGTGAGATAAACTTCTATGCTTTAAAAGTCCTGAAAAGTTAGACTATGCTATTCTAATTAGATTTCGGTTAATCCGCAGTGATTGATTTATAAATGTGATAATCAACTGTTTTTTTGTATGTTGGGAGTGAATTTTGGTAAAACTGAAACATATTAACAATGATGTTGTTATTAATGAAATTGAAATGCATGAAGGTACTTTCACCATCGGTCGTAACAGTAGTAATGATTTACAGCTGAATGACGCGGTGGTTAGTGGGCAGCATGCAGTTTTAATGTTTAAACCTAATGATTATTTGCCTGAAATGTTTGATATGACTATCAGGGATCTGGATAGTACTAATGGTACTTATGTAAATAATGCCATGATCAAGGAGCAGAAAATTAAGCATGACGATTCCATTCGAATTGGTAATCATGAATTCAAAATATTTGATGATCAAGCAGACATCGGTGCGCAAACAGAATTTTATGTGCCAGAAGATTGATATTGTTTTCTTAATGGCGTGTTTTTTTGTTTATTGATCTAACTAAAGTGCGTACGGATTGTGTTTGTCATGTAATTAACGGCATCTGTACGCTCGACAGGGTTATAAACTGAGATGTATTTAATAACCCTGGGTTCGCATCCCTGCATATTTACATTATTAGTCTCTTTGTCTTTATTCTGATTATTAGATGATAAAGTAATTGATGAGCTTCCAAGCTTTTGTCCTAGGTCAAAGAATCAACCGGTTTCACTGCATACACTGTATTTAATTAACAGGAAAATCGGATGAAAAGTTTAAAAGCCATTGCAGCTGGTTGTATATTTATTGTTGTAGCCGGATTACTCCTTCAACTTGCTTACATATTTTTTGCTGTGATTCATGTGTATCTCGCCAAAAGTTACCCGCTTCTTAATGATATCGGAATTTATTTTAAATATTTAATCGGATTCCCGGTTTTCTTTTTGTTAATGTTTGCCGGCGGCTATGTCACTGCTGATTTTGCGCCTGAAAATATTATCCGCAACTGTTTACTGGTCGCGATGATTACCATGAGTCTTAGTATGCTATCGGCATTATCATATTCTGAAATTACCATTACAGGACTGATTGTACTGTTTGTTGCCCTGATCGCGACTGTAGCGGGTGGTTTGTACTGGCGCTACGCCACATTAAACAGTGAGATTATTAAATAGATCGTGGTTTTATACTTGTGTTGTGACACGTGTATTTAACTGGGATATAGATCATTCCGGGTTGTATTCTCAATGATTATATATTGCAATAAACCTGTTTTTTGAAACAACCCGGAGTTAGCTAATCTTTAACAGTGACATTTGTTCCAACCAGTCGATCAAAATATCTTGCACGATAATAGTGTCGTTGATGGGTGGCATCATCGGTGAAGGCTGCACGGTCATGAAGGACATTGTTACTTACCAGGCCCATGCCAGCTTCAAGTCGGCCTCTATAAACGTATTGTGTATTTTTATAAAGTATTTGCCCGAGATAACTCAGGGCTTCCTGTGTTACAGGGTCTTCTGCCCAGATGACATTATTGACTCGAATAGTATAACGCATATGTAAATTGCCTTCGGGTGTGATGCTGAATACAGGTCCTGATTCTTCTTTGCGTACCACTGAGCCGCCTTCATCGATACGTGCAGGTATGGTGAGTGCATTATTTTGCATCAGAGCGTAAATATATTCCGGATTTCTTTCACGTAATAGAAGGTAGGCTATCTCGTGATCCATGAGTGCATTTTCGCCACCTTCTGCAGCCTGTTGTACAACGTGTAAATTGAGTGCATGTATCTGCTTATCGACTGTATTGTAATAGCCATCTGTATGCCAGTTGATAGCCTTATTTGTATAAGGGATATAGTGTTGACGTATACCCTCATCAATGACTTTTAATGAGGTTAACCCTGTTTCATCTGCGAGCCAGTTTTTATTCATGCTTTCCAGGCCAAAAGCGCGCCCCATTGCCAGAGGAATTTCAGGATTCGGATCTGTACCGGTTTTGCTGACATAAATTGCCATGTTGGCTTTTTTACAGCGATGTTGTAACGCGTTAAATTCAGTCAGGCTGAGTGTTCGAGGGTCATCTATCTCGACTATCAGGTCAGCCAGATTTTCAGGGTAATTGGTGAGTTTCTGATCACGCCAGCGGTGAAATAAATCATTTTCGTCGAGGGAAAAGGGGCTGGCTACTGGCTGTAGTTCCTGGTGGGGACGACTCATTAAAAGACCTCTTGTGCATAGTGTGATAACCGACTATTGGTGTGTTTTTAGCCTAAAGGATGAGAAAACAAAGGGTATTGATAAATAGCAAGAAATTAAAATTAAAGGTTATCTGACCTGCCGCAGTATGCTTCATTCGAAGGTGTGTAAAAGCATGATTATCATAGGGTTTAATATATTTTTGCTGTGCTAGGATTAGTTTATGCGCAAGGTTACGGAGAAACTACGAGCATGGATATTATGGGAAATAGTATAAGTAAACTGTGTCTACAGTATGCTCCTGCAGCTATCGCTATAGTTGATATGGATATGTGCTATCTGGCTGTATCTGATCGCTGGATCAATGACTTTAACCTGAATGGAGTTGAGGTAATTGGCCGATGTCATTATGAAGTTTTTCCTGATATACCCGAAAGATGGAAGAAGATTCATCAGCGTTGCCTAACCGGTGAAATAATGAGTTGTGAAGCGGATCCATTTCCCCGTGAAGATGGCGGTATTGAGTGGGTGCGCTGGGAAATTCGTCCCTGGCATAATGAGCGTGGTGAAATGTCGGGTATTGTTATGTTCACTGAAGTAATCACGGCGCAGAAAAATCTTGAGTTTCTAAATAAAGATCTGGAAAGCAGAGTTAGCATACGGACAACCGAGATAGAAAAAATAAAAAATCAGGCAGAGCAGGCGTGTCGTGCAAAATCGGAATTTCTAACGCGAATGAGTCATGAGTTACGTACCCCGTTAAATGCAGTATTAGGCTTTAGTCAGTTATTACAAATGGATAACAGCTCATTAAATAGCGATCAGAATGAAGCCGTTGATCAAATAGTAAAAGGCGGTAAACATTTGCTGCAGTTAATTAATGAGGTTCTTGATCTTTCCAGAATTGAATCAGGCAATATGGATATTTATTTACGTCCAGTCGCTCTGGATGTGATGTTGCGTGATATCAGTTCTATGGTTTCAAAACTGGCCAAAGATGCAGGTATAAATTATGTACTGGGAGCATTGGATAATTTACCGGATGTCATGGTTGATGAACTTCGTTTCAAAGAGATTTTAATTAATCTATTATCGAATGGTATTAAATATAATAAAGAGAATGGTTCCTTAACCTTGCAGGTAAGATGTGATTCAGAAGATTACGTGAGAATTGATGTTATCGATACCGGAGTTGGAATTGAAAAGAAAAATATGCATGCCATTTTTGAACCCTTTAACAGGGTCGTTTCCCCGCATGATGAAATAGAAGGAACAGGTGTTGGGCTGGCCCTGGTTAAAAAATACGCAGAGCTGATGAATTGTCATATTGGTGTTGATAGTCAGCCAGGCAGTGGTAGCCGTTTCTGGCTAACCGTACCGATCGTTTCGCGGGTGAGTGTCACTAATTAGTTTTTATCGTTCAGGATCAGTAGTATAATTACCGTCCCGGTGCTTAAGTTATAAATACATGCTTGTCGAGTTACTGCAGTTAACTCCTGCGCAAATCATACTTTCCATTGTTATTATCTTTGTTGCCTATACGGTTAAGGGATTATCCGGATTTGGTTCGGGTCTGATCGCTATACCTTTGTTAGCATTTATGTTTCCACTCGCGTTTATTGTGCCAGTGCTAGGGTTATTGAGTTATAGCGGAACAGTCATGCAAAGTATCCAGCTACGGCAACAGGTATCATGGAGGGATCTTTTGCCGCTTTTACCATTTTCCTTGCTGGGTATTTTTATTGCCATCTGGTTACTGGTCAATCTGGACGCTAACCTGCTGGTGATGTGGCTGGCGATTTTTATTCTGTTCTATTCCATTTATTCCTTGTTGCCTATACCTGATTATTCCGGTGGTCGTCGCTGGGCAATAGCAGCTGGCAGTTTTGGCGGACTGGTCGGGGCACTGTTTGGTACCGGTGGCCCGTTTTATGTTGTCTATTTAAAATTGCGACAACTGGATAAAAGCCGCTTTCGTGCCACCATTGCGATGATATTTCTTGTTGATGGGGGTGTGCGTATCATCGGTTATGCTATCTCCGGACTGTATACATTACAGGTGTTATGGCTGGTATTGATTTTATTGCCGGTATTGTTTCTGGGTATGTATGTAGGGCATCATTTGCATATTAGAATTGATCAGAAACGTTTTAATCAGATTATCAGTGCAATGCTGATGCTGAGTGGCCTGATGTTGCTGTACAAATCCTTTGCATAATGGCAGATATTTTTCTGATATAAAAACATGTATTCGTTTCGTATTGCTACTGAACATGATATCGAGGTTATTGTTGCTCTGGTTGAATCGGCCTACCGAGGTAATGCCAGTCGTGCAGGCTGGACTACCGAAGCTGATTTGCTGGATGGCCAAAGAACCGATGCTGAGGAAGTATCTCGCCTGATTAAAGCTGACGACAGTTGTATATTATTGTGTCAGCAGGATAGCAAAATAGTAGCTTCGGTGCATTTATTAAATAAACACAGTTACGGATATCTGGGGATGTTTGCCGTTACTCCAGCTGAACAGGGTAAAGGTATTGGTAAACTTCTTCTGGCTGAAGCGGAAAAATTGATATGTAATAAATGGCATTGCCCTTTATTACATATGACCGTTATTTCTCTGCGCAAGGATTTAATCGCCTGGTATGAACGTCGCGGTTATAAATCAAGCGGACATTTTTTACCATTTCCTTATGGTGATGAACGTTATGGCTTACCTAAACGAGATGATCTTAAACTGATCGTACTGGAAAAATCCTTATATTAGTGAAATGAATGGAATCAGTGGTTTTTTATTGATCAAAAGATAAATGTTAAACTTTTGTGATAATTTCGTGACTTCCTCAGAATAATTCATCTGCATCATGGTGTTTCTTCATTCATCTTCCAAAGGAAACGCATATGAAAAACAGATTCGCACTTGTTGTACTCTCCAGTTTATTTTCATCGTCAACATTCGCGCTGGATCTCAGTGTAACTGTCACTAATTTAACCCATGGTAATCATTTTACGCCGTTATTATTTGCGGCACATGACGCTAATCAGCATCTTTTTCAAATTGGTCAGCCAGCATCTGCAAGTCTACAGGCAATGGCTGAAGGTGGTGATATTTCATTGTTATCAACAGATATGATGTCAGTGGCAGCAGATCTTAGTGAAAACCCAGCAGCTGGATTAATGATGCCGGGTCAGACCGTGCAATTTACTATGAGTACTCAGTCTACCAATACTCAGTTATCCGCTGTGGCGATGGTTTTACCCACTAACGATGGTTTTCTAGGCATGAATTCATTAACACTGCCCACTGCACCAGGACGGTATGAATATTATCTGAATGTCTATGATGCAGGTACTGAAGCAAATGATGAAGTTATCAACGGTGCCGGTGCTCCTGGTGTGGCGGGTGTACCGGCTGATCCGCTTGGCGTGGGTGGAGTCAATGCAACCGGTGTCACGACAGTTGAAAGTAATCAAAGTGTGCATGTACACCGTGGTATTTTAGGTGATACAGATGCGACAGGTGGCAGTAGTGATCTGGATAGTCGTGTGCATCGCTGGTTAAATCCTGTTGCCCATTTAATTATTGATGTTCAGTAGGGGGTGGTTATGAAATATTTAGCCATTCCAGCGATGTTGTTATCTTTGAGTGCCTGTGATCAGGGTATAAAAGAATACAGTATTAGTATTACAAACATGACAAATGCACAGCCTTTGTCCCCACCTGCGGCGTTATTGCATAGTTCATCATATAGCGCATGGGCGATTGGCGAATCAGCCAGTGTTGAAATAGAGCGCCTGGCAGAGGGCGGGGATAGCAGCAGTCTGCTGGCTATGAAGCATGGTCATCCGGTTTTTTCTTCTGATGCGCCTTTATTACCGGGTGAATCAATAAGCTTTAGTCTGATGACACGTAATAAATCATTAACTCACCTGACACTGGCCGGTATGCTGGTGAATACCAATGATGCCTTTGCCGGGGTTAATGCCATGGAACTTGTCAGTATGACAGCAGGTCATACTCGTGTTGTTTATAGTTATGCCCTGGATGCAGGCACTGAATTTAATTCAGAACATGCCGGTACTATCCCTGGCCCTGCTGATGGTGGTGAGGGCTTTAATGCGGTGCGTGATGATGTGATCTCAGTAGTGACATCTCATGGCGGAGTGGTCAGTCATGATGATGGATATACCGGTTCGGTATTAACTGAAGCTCATCGTTTTATTGGGCCCGTGTTACGAGTTGAAATCACAGCTATGTAATTATGCTCATTACTGCACTTCGTTCAGGAGTGCAGTTTTTTAATTTCGAGTAATCAATGGAAAAGAGAATTTTAATTGTTGAAGATGATCGTGATATATGTCATCTGATTAAAATGCACCTTCAGGAAATGGCTGAGAAGGTTAGTTGTCACTATAACGGATTAAGTGCATGGCAGGATTTTCAGCAACATAATTATAATCTGGTCGTACTCGATATAATGTTGCCGGTCATGGATGGTCTTGAAGTCTGTAAAAAAATTCGTGCGTCTGACACGGCCTATACACCAATTCTAATGTTAACTTCACGCAGTTCGGAAATGGATCGCATTTTAGGTCTTGAGCTGGGTGCTGATGATTATTTAACAAAGCCTTTTTCACTTCTTGAGCTGGTGGCCCGTGTCAAAGCGCTGTTTCGAAGAGCAGAAGCGATGCAGTTAAAGGATGCTAAAGGTAAGAAAATATCATTCAATGGATTATTTATCGATTCAAATTCAAGGCAGGTAATCAGGGATGGAGTTGATCTTGAGCTAACGGTAAAGGAGTTTGATCTGCTTATGCACTTCGCGCAACATCCGGGACAGGTTTTTAATCGGTTGCAGTTACTTGATCAGGTGTGGGGATATTCACATGAAGGTTATGAACATACGGTGAATTCACATATTAATCGGTTAAGAAGTAAGCTGGAAACAGATTCTCGAAATCCACGTTATATTAAAACTGTCTGGGGTGTCGGTTATCAGTTTATCTCGCAACCGTCTAATTAATGCTAAAAATGAATTCGCTTTATACGAAACTGGCTATCGGACTGGCTTCCAGCTTATTGCTGGTAGGTTTCTGTTATACACTTGCAGTTATTATTATGTCAGAAAAACTGACGCAATCAACACAGCAAAACTTAAATCATGATCTGGCTACCCAGCTGGTTGCAGATCAAAAAATTGTGCATGATGGACGTATTGACGAGAAAGCAATGTCAGATACGTTTATGCAGTATATGAGTATTAATCCATCTATTGAAATCTATTATATTGATCTTGATGGTAAAATTATTTCATATTCTGCCGAACCAGGAAAAGTAAAGCGTCAATCAATTAGTCTGTTACCTGTATATGAATTTATTAATGGTAAAAAAAAATACCCCTTGCTGGGTGATGACCCCCGTGATCATGTTCGGAAAAAACCATTTTCGGTAACACCTGTACCGGATAAAAGTAATCCGCAAGGTTATCTGTATGTCGTCTTGCAGGGTGAAGAATTTGCAGCTGTATACGAAAAGCAAACAGAGAGCACTTTATTGGTCTTGAGTATCATGGTTCTTGCAGGGAGTCTACTGCTAGGCATGGTGATGGGGCTGTTTGTATTTAATCGTTTAACCATGAGGCTAAAGCGGCTTCAGGAAAATGTTAAGCAATTTGCGGAGGATGACTTTCAAACCCCTGGTGTTTTTGGCTCGCCATTATCAAATCAACATGAAGGTGATGAAATTACGCAATTGCAGCATCATATTGCTGCAATGGGTGAACATATAGCGCGTCAATGGAAAGCACTGAATCAACAGGATAAATTACGTCGTGATATGGTGGCTAATATCTCTCATGACCTGCGAACGCCATTGGCGGCATTACAGGGATATCTCGAAACTATAGAGCTTAAAGGTACTATTCTTGATGACAGCGAAAAAAACAGGTATCTGTCTATAGC
>JAOUMX010000032.1 GCA_029881275.1 Gammaproteobacteria bacterium
ATGGTTAAAGAAATTCAGCACGGCGCATCTTTGCCCGCTTGGGGCGATGTCAAAACCTGTGAATACTGTGACTCCCAGGGATTATGCAGGAAACAGATCTGGGATAATGCATAAAAAAAGCCTCGGCATACCGAGGCTTTTTATTTTCTACGTGACACGATCAGTTTATCGCACTGCAAACACTTCGCCACCTAATGATACAAAAATCACCTTACCATCAGCAACGACAGGCGATGAATACAGTTTATCATCTACCTTATATTGCCAGCGGAATGCACCATTTTCATTATTAAAAACATAAAGATTACCATCGGTACTGGTGATATAGACACTATCTGAGGTAATCACAGGTGATGAATAAACAGCGCCATTGGTCTTGTATTCCCAGTGACGCGCCCCTGTCGATTTATCATAGGCATAGACATAGGTATCCGAACTGCCAAAATAAACAGCCTTCTGGAAAACAGAAGGGGAAGAGAAAATTTTACCCGCTGTTTTTTTTCTCCAGACTTCCTGACCGGTTCTGGTATTAACTGCATACATATATTTATTGTCACTACCAAAGTAAACCAGAGAACCATCTACACTGGGTGATGAATAAATCGGGCTTCTGACAGGAAAGCGCCATTGCTCCTGACCGGTCCGTTTATTAATGGCATATAATTCACCACCAAGACTACCTATATAAACATTATCCCCGGAAACAGCAGGAGACGTATAGATAGATTTTTTGGCATTGAATTTCCAGACCTCATGCCCTGTTTCCGCATCCACTGCATACAGATGATTGTCTTTACTGCCAAAATAAACCGTACCATTACTCACTGTGGGTGATGAATAAACAATATCTTCTGTTCTAAATTTCCATTTCATCTGATGACTGTCCGCATCTATGGCGTACAGATATTTATCCCAACTACCCACATAGATCGTACCGTCCTGTATCGCAATTGCCGCTTCGACATTACCTTCCGTTTTGAATTTCCATTTCACATGACCTTTTTCAAGGTCCAGTGCATACAAATGACCATCCTTACAGCCGATATACACGGTATCACCCGAAACAATGGGCGATGCATAAATTTTATCCGGTGCAGAAAATTTCCAGGCCAGCCGATCCAGTGTTACCGGTCCTTTCATTTGAGTGACACCACTATGAGCCGCATCTTCTCTGAACATGGCTGAACCACCACCACATGCAGTGAGTAATAATTGCAGCGCAATTAGTAACGAAACGACCGATCCCCTTTTTATCATTATAAGCTCCATTGTCATATTAAATTATTAGTCATTTAAAATAGTAAAAAACGACTCAGTTATCAATGCATTATGCCAATAATATCAGAATAACCTATACCAGCCGACAGGCTGATACCTGACATAACAACTCATAACCAATCGTACCCGCAGATGTTGCCACTTCATCAACTGAAACATGCTCGCCCCAGAGTTCAACAGGATCACCCACTGTAACCTGATCCAGAGGACGCAAATCAATGGTAATCATATCCATGGAGACACGACCGATAATCTGAGTGCGTTGCTGATTTAAATATACCGGCGTACCACTGGCTGCATGTCGCGGATAACCATCACCATAACCGATAGCCACAACACCCACAGGCATATCCTCAGGACAGACCCATTGACTACCATAACCAATGGTATCGCCTTTTTTTAAATAATTAATCGCAATGATCTCAGATTCCAGTTGCATCACCGGTTTCAAACCCAGTTCCTCTGCTGTTTTGCCTAACAGGGGTGAAGATCCGTACAACATAATACCGGGCCTGACCCAGTCACCCTGCATATCAGGAAATGAAATAATAGCCGCTGAATTTGACATGCTGGTTTCAACATTAAACCGTCTGCTCAATTGACGAAAATAATCTATCTGCCGGCGATTAACATCATGCTCCGGATCATCGGCGTTCGCAAAATGACTCATCAAACCAACGTCATCAATGCACGAGCATTGTTGTAACCGTTGCCATAAATCATTGACATCATCGGGGCGTATTCCCAGTCGCCCCATCCCGGTATCCACTTTAAACCAGACAGATAAATGCCCTTCGCTATTCTGTTCCAGTAATTCAATCTGATGTGCCTGATGAATAACCGGTCGTAACTGAAATTTTATCGCCTGCTGTAATTGTTCTGCCGTTTGAAATCCCTGAAACACGGTAACAGGCTGCTGAATGCCGGCTTCGCGCAAAGCAATTGCTTCTTTGATACAGGCCACGGCAAAACCATCGGCCTGCTGAAGTGTTTTTGCTGCCTGGATCATGCCGTGACCATAGGCATCCGCTTTGATCACCGCGATGATACGACTATCAGGGGCAAGCTGTCTGACACGATTGAAATTATGAACCAGCGCATCATAGTGAATAATGGCACGCGCAGTCCGTCTCATTCAAAACCTTCTGAACTGTACATTTCAGGAATGTAATTTTCGAACTTGGTGTATTTACCCAGGAAGGTCAGTCGTGTGGTTCCGATTGGACCATTACGCTGTTTACCAATAATAATTTCTGCAGTGCCTTTATCCGGGCTGTCTTCGTTATAAACTTCATCACGATAAATAAACACAATTAAATCCGCATCCTGCTCGATAGCACCGGACTCACGAAGATCCGACATAACCGGTCGTTTATTGGGTCGCTGCTCAAGACTTCGATTTAACTGTGACAGTGCAACCACGGGCACTTCCAGTTCTTTGGCCAGGGCTTTGAGGTTACGGGAAATCTCGGAAATTTCGGTGGCGCGATTTTCACTACCACCGGCAATCTGCATCAACTGCAGATAATCGATCACGATCATGCCCAGACCGTGTTCACGTTTCAAACGACGGGCTCGGGCACGTAACTCGGTTGGCGATAAAGCAGGGGTATCATCAACGAAAATCTTGGCTTCTGACAGAATCGACACTGCAGAGGTAATACGCGGCCAGTCATCATCGGTTAACTGCCCGGTACGCAGGTGATGCTGATCAATACGCCCCAGGGAAGAAATCATACGCATGGTCAGTGATTCACCCGGCATTTCCATACTGAACACGGCGACCGGCACTTTACTGGCGATGGCGGCATTTTCTGCCATGTTCATGGCGAAAGTGGTTTTACCCATGGAGGGACGACCGGCCACAATCACCAGGTCACCCTTCTGCAAGCCGGTGGTCATATCATCAAAATTACTGAATCCTGTGGGCACTCCGGTAATATGCCCTTCCTGCTCAAACAGATAATCAATCTGAGCCACTGTACTGGACAGCAATTTTTTAATATCAACAAAGCCTTTACCGGAACGCGTACCCTGCTCCGCAATCTGATATACCTTGCGCTCAGCCTCATCAAGCAAGGCCTTGCTATCCCGACCTTCCGGATTGTAGGCACTGCCGGCTATATCGGTGCCGATTTCAATTAACTGACGCAATACAGACCGTTCACGCACAATATCGGCATAGGCACGAATATTGGCCGCACTGGGCGTATCCTTGGCCATACGGCCGAGATAAACCAGACCACCGGCATCATTTAATTCATGGGTTTTTTCCAGTTCCTCAGACAGCGTAACCACATCAAAGGGCACATCAGCACCTTCCAGTCTGGCAATGGATCTGAAAATCAGCCGATGTTCCTTGCGATAAAAGTCTTCTTCAGAAAGACGGTCGGCAATTTGTTCCCAGGCGCGATTATCCAGCATCAAGCCACCCAGCACCGCCTGCTCAGCCTCAATTGAATGCGGAGGAACCTTTAGACCCTGAGTTGAATCAGCAACTTTAAAATTGCTACTGGTCTGATAAAGTGTTGTTTCTGCCATTTTTAAATCAGGAATTATACCGAGTATTTTGAAACATCAGCTTGCCATTGTCACACGCTCAATTCAAGCTGTGAATTTACTATTATCAAAAAAAGCAATCACCACAAGGACATGGATAGCTGCGAAGTAACCTGACATAACCGTCTGTTAAAAAAAACTAACACCCTGTTAGTAACGGTTGCCCGGCCTGTTTTTATTAGGCATAAAAAAACGGAGCATCTGAAGTCGCTGGCGCCCTCAGATAACTCCGTTTTTCACTACCACTGAGATTTATTCTTCGCCAATAACCGTCAGTTTGATAGTTGCATCAACATCAGCATGTAAATGCAGATCAATCTCGTACTCACCCGCCATACGAATTGCACCCGTTGATAGACGTACTTCTTTCTTCTCGACATCAACACCCGCTGCTTTAATCGCATCAGCGATATCCGCTGTACCGATAGAACCAAACAGCTTGCCTTCTGTACCCGCTTTAGAAGTAATGGTCACAGCCAGGCCATTCAGTTTTTCACTACGTACCTTAGCAGCAGCCAGTGCTTCAGCAGCCAGCTTCTCAAGTTCAGCACGACGTGCTTCAAGTTCTTTGATATTAACTTCAGTTGCTATTTTAGCTTTACCAGAAGGCAATAAAAAATTACGCGCATAGCCAGGCTTAACGCTTACCACATCGCCCAAAGTACCCAGACGATCTATTTTTTCAAGTAATATGACATCCATCGATATGCCTCTTTTCTATTTAACTTATCAGACTGTTAATCGTTTCCTGAAATCAATCCAGGTATCGGTCAGCCCAAACACCGCCAATGGCATTAACACCAGATGCGGCAACAAAAACATCATTATATAAAAACCCATTAACCAGGCTTTATTAATACCTTTACTGGCAATGATTCCATGCACCAGTGCCAGACCCTGTATCAGGTAAATACTCAACACAACCAGAACCAGCATGGTTACCAGGTCGGATGATGTAACCCCGGCAATCACCAGCAACAACAAACCTGTTACTGATAATATTCTTCCCAGACGCAGCTGATTAAATTCCCTGGCCAGCCCGCCCGGATTGTACAAAGCGGCCTGCCAGCCACGCCCCAGTAACAGGCTAAACACCACCCCGAAGAGCAGCCCGGATGCCATGATACCGGGAAACCAGCGTAGAGCCATATCAACGGCCCTGTTCAATTCGGCTTTATCAGCCGAAGACGACTGGTCAGCCATCATTTGTTCGATAGCGGCCTTAAGCACCGCACCCTGCTCAAGCATTAGCTGCGGGTATACCAGTTGTAACACCAGCACCAGCAGTACACCTAATCCAGTTATCAGCTGCAAGGCCAGGCTCAGCGATACCGAGCGTTTTAACACCCAGGATACCAGCCAGACCGGCAACCAGAGCAACAGGATCATCACCATGGCGACCAGCGGTGTGCCGAAAACCAGCCAGCTCAAGGCTGCGGTTCCAAGGCTGGCATAAGCCATTATCTGTATGCCTTTTCGCTCACCCAGATGCAAAGTGACCAGCGAAATCACGCCGCCGCTTAACCAGGCCAGCGGCGGTAATATAATGGCTAACAGGGCAGTCACCGCTGCAACCAGTGCAGCCTGATTAGGCCCGGCCATAATAAATCTGGCCAGTGCTAACATCTACCAACCCACCGAATACTGGATTCGGTGATACACATCTTAGTGTTGATCAGTGTAAGACAGTAAAGCCAGGTAACGAGCACGTTTAACAGCTGTGGTCAGCTGACGCTGATATTTAGCTTTTGTACCTGTAATACGTGCAGGCACCAGTTTGCCAGTTTCACCAATATAGTTTTTCAGCAGGTTCAGGTCTTTGTAATCAACCTCGGTAATACCTTCTGCGGTGAAGCGACAGTATCTTTTACGACGGAAATAAGCCATTTTTTAGTCTCCAGTTATCCGGTTATTACTCTGCAGTAATCTCTTCATCTTCTTCGTCATCAGCAGAGAATTCTTCTGCAGCAACTTCAGCTCTTCTTGCTGGTTTCTCTTCTTCTTTTTCTTTCGCCAGAGGAGAAACTTCAGTAATAGCCTTTTTGCATTTGATAACCAGATTACGCAGTACTGCATCGTTGAAACGGAAAGCAGACTCAAGCTCGGTCATTTCATCCTGACCACATTCGATGTTCATCAGAACATAATGAGCTTTATGAATTTTGTTGATTGGGTAAGCCAGTTGACGACGGCCCCAGTCTTCCAGACGGTGAATAGCACCACCATTGGCTTCGATAATGCCACGATAACGTTCAATCATGGCAGGAACCTGTTCACTCTGATCCGGGTGAACCAGAAATACGACTTCGTAATGACGCATATTGCGTGCTCCTTACGGTTATTGCCCCCCACTATCTAGGCGGTGGAGCAAGGAGTTAGAATTAAGGTCGCGAATTATACTGACCAAACCGGCCCAGAACAAGCCAGAAGACTGATTTATAACCCTAATCGGTTAAAATAAATGACTATTTCAGGATTTTGCACCCTGACTCACCGCACCCGCCACTGATATTCTTTTACTGTTTAGAGATAATCATTCCCTGCGCCAGGTTGTCTGGCTGCCCTTGTCTTCCAGAATCACCCCCTGGGCTTTTAACTCATCGCGGATACGATCGGCCTCGGCCCAGTTTTTATTCTGCTTGGCCTGCTGACGTTGCTGGATCAGATTGTCGATGGCGGCATCATCCAGCCCACCGCTATCCGCTGAACCGGAACTGCGCAGGTAATGCTCCGGATTATCCTGCAACAGCCCCAGTACGCCGGCCAGCTGTTTCAATGTGGCCGCCAATGACGATGACCGTGCCGGATCATCCTGCCGGTACTTATTGACCTGATTGGCCAGATCAAATAACACCGCAATCGCTTCGGCGGTATTGAAATCCTCATCCATGGCTTTGTTAAAACGCTGGATGTAATCATCCGCCCTTTCATCCGGCTGGGTAATCGTGGTATTGCGCAAAGCCGTATAAAGACGAGTCAGGGCAGCACCCGCACTGTCCAGCATCTGATCTGAATAATTTAACGGGCTTCGGTAATGGCTGGCGAGAATAAAGTAACGCACATCTTCAGCACGGTAACGCGCTAGAATTTCACGTACCGTGAAAAAGTTACCCAGCGACTTGGACATTTTTTCATCATCTATGCGCACAAAACCATTGTGCATCCAGACATTAACAAAGGTCTCACCGGTAGTCGCTTCCGACTGGGCAATTTCATTTTCGTGATGGGGAAACTGTAAATCCTGACCACCTCCGTGGATATCGAAATGATTACCCAGACAGCAGGTGGACATGGCGGAACATTCTATATGCCAGCCGGGACGACCATCACCCCAGGGTGATGCCCATGATGGTTCTTCCGGCTTGGCGGCTTTCCAGAGTACAAAATCCAGTGGATCATCTTTATATTCATCTACCGCGACACGTTCACCGGCACGCAGATCTTCCAGCTTTTTACCCGATAACTGACCATAGGCAGCAAACTTGCTGACATCATAATAGACATCACCATTATCAGCCGCATAGGCATAACCTTTTTCAACCAGAATTTTGATCATGCTGATAATGTCATCCATGGAGGTGGTTGCCCGAGGCTCCTGGTCTGGTGGCAACACACCCAGCGAAATGGAATCTTCATGCATGGCCTGAATAAAACGCCCGGTCAGATCATTAAAATCCTCACCATTCTGATTGGCACGGGCAATAATTTTGTCATCGACATCGGTTATATTACGCACATAAGTCACATCATAACCAATATGCCTTAAATAACGGGTAACCATGTCAAACACCACCAGTACCCGTGCATGGCCCAGATGACAGAGGTCATACACCGTCATACCACAGACATACATGCGCACCTTGCCAGGCTCAATGGATTTAAATTCTTCTTTTTGCCTGGTGAGACTATTGTAGATTTTCAACATAAATGAGACTTATAAAAATTCATATTAATGACAATGGCAGAGGTCCATAACCTGCTCAAAACGAACCCGTGCCTGAACTGGCCCGAGCAGATAAAATATCTTTTCCAGATCAGGGCCGTGCAAAACACCGGTCAATGCTATCCTGACGGGCATTTCCAGACGTTTATTTTTAGCACCTGTTATTTCTGAAATGTGATTGATAAAGTAAGCATAATCTTCCCCGTGCTCATCAATCGCTTCGCAGGCCGCCTGGTAAAAGTCATGCCCTGCCTCGCAGACCACTACCCGACCTTCATCGCCATGGGTCAGCTTATCGGTACACAGGATTTCAGCCCAGAACAGAGCCTCGTCAGGAGATTCTATCACCCCTTTGATGGCGTCAATAAACAAATTACGTTTATCATTATCAACTAATTCATGAACCCGGGCATCCAGCATATCCCATAAAGATTCATTCGTAATATCTTTCATAATGTATGGTTACCAATTTATTATGCGCGAGAGTAATAGCGTTATAACGTATAATCTGGAACCGGGCAGTCCAGACTACCAATATTAACAAAATTCAACTGACAGTGAAGCCATTATCTCTATTTGATATGCAGGATACTATCCCTGTAAGTCAGGCATCCCGGAAATACACCCTTAAAATATATAAACACAAACACTAGACAGGTTTTAGCTTCCAGATATCTTCATTGTATTCCTGCATAGTGCGATCAGTAGAAAAGAAGCCGCTGGACGCTGTATTTAAAATACTCATACGAACCCATTCATCTTTATTCTGATAGGCTTTGGCCACCTGTTCCTGAGAATCAATATAACTTCTGAAATCAGCCAGTGTTAACCAGGGGTCAGACGGACTTAACAAAGATGCAATAATTTCATCAAAAATACCCGACTCAAATGAATTAAAATGTCCGCATTGTAATAAATGCATCACGTCATATAAATCAGGATCACTGTTAACGATAGCTTGCGGCTGATAATGTGAACGCAACTCCATGACTTCATCCGCACGCAAACCAAACAGAAAAAAGTTTTTAGCACCCACCGCATCAAGAATCTCAATATTGGCACCGTCATAAGTACCGATAGTTAAGGCGCCATTCATCATGAATTTCATATTGCCTGTACCTGAGGCTTCTTTTCCTGCCGTTGAAATCTGTTCTGAAAGATCAGTACCAGGACAGATAACTTCCATACTTGAAACTCGATAGTTAGGAATAAACGCCACTTTTAAAAGACCATCAATATCCGGGTCATTATTAACTACAGAAGCGACATTATTAATCAGCTTGATAATTGACTTGGCAATGCGATAACCGGGAGCGGCTTTACCACCGATCAATACACAACGTTTTATACTGCTGTCAATTTTGCCTTTTTTAATCTGATTATATAAATGAATAACATGCAAAACATTTAATAACTGCCGTTTATATTCATGTATGCGTTTAACCTGAACATCAAACAGTGCATCAACATCAAATACAACATTACATTCATCTTCAACCAATGCTGCTAAACGCGCCTTGTTTTCCTGCTTGATGGCAAACCATTTAGCCTGAAAATCTTTCTGATCATTTTCAGCAAATTTCTTCAGTGCCGCTATTTTCGAAAGATCGCCTATCCAGTCATCACCAATATTGTCACTAATCAGTTTAGACATGGCAGGATTAGCATGCGCTATCCAGCGTCGCGGTGTTACACCATTGGTTTTATTATTGAATTTTTCTGGCCATAACTCATAAAAATCACGGAACAAACCTTCACTTAATAATTTTGAATGGAGTGCAGCCACACCATTGACAGAAAAACTACTCACTATGGCCAGATAGGCCATACGAACCTGCTTTATATCACCTTCTTCAATAATTGACATGCGACGTTGACGATGCACATCACCGGGCCACTTCACCGCTACCTGCTTAAGAAACTTCGCATTAATTTCATAAATAATTTCAAGCAGTCTTGGCAATAAACATTCAAACAATGGAACGGACCATCTTTCCAGTGCTTCAGGTAACAGCGTATGATTGGTATATGCCATGGTACGAGAAGTAATCGCCCAGGCTTCATCCCAGTCCAGCCTTTTCTCATCCATCAGAATCCGCATTAATTCAGCAACGGCTATGGTCGGATGAGTGTCATTCATCTGAAAAACATTATATTCAGCAAAATCCGTGTAATTACTGCCTTCTGTGGTTTCCCAGATACGAATAACATCCTGAATACTTGCAGAAGCCAGAAAATATTGCTGCTTTAAACGCAATTCCTTACCACATTCACTGGCGTCATTAGGATACAACACCATAGTAATGTGTTCTGCATCATTCTTTGCTTCAACCGCATCAGAATAACTGCCGGCATTAAAATCATCGAGATTAAACTCACTGGTAGCTGATGCTTTCCAGAGTCGCAAAGTATTGACTATGTTATTACGATAGCCGGTGATAGGAACATCATAAGGTATAGCCAGAACATCCGACGTCCCAACCCAACGTGTATGTTTTTTACCGCCAGCGTCAACAAATTTTTCTGTGTGACCCTGAAAACGAATACGTTGTGTGAATTCAGGCCGCTCAAGTTCCCATGGATTCCCATCACGTAACCAGTGATCCGGATCTTCAATTTGATAACCATCTTCAATATGCTGTCTGAACATGCCATATTCATAACGAATACCGTAACCGATTACGGGTAACTTCAGAGTTGCGCAACTATCCATAAAACAGGCTGCAAGACGACCCAGGCCGCCATTACCCAAACCGGCATCGTGCTCTTCACTTACGATTTCCTCTAGATCAAGCGCATATTTTTCCATCGCTTTTCGCGATTCACCACCAAGATCAAGATTAAGCAAATGATTGCCGAGCGCACGCCCCATTAAAAATTCCAGCGACATATAATAGGCTTTACGTACGCCTGGCTCACTATACTGAATCCAGGTATCACGCCAGTCACTCATTAAACGCTCACGTATTGTGAGTGACAAAGCCTCATAAAAATAAAATGGCACACAACCCAGAAAACGCCCCAGATGATGAGTCAGATAATGCTGAAAATCAATTGCCAGGGATTCGCTATCGGTAGGTAATTTTTCCATTGGCGGCAAGGCTTTATAATAAATTGAATCAGAGTTCATATTTATAATCCTGAAGTAGTTTGTTTTTTATACAGTTTCTCATACTCGTGTGCACTATGCGTCCAGCTATAATCCTGTTGCATAGCCGTGCGACAAACCTGCCCCCATAATTTTTCTTTCTTAAATACATTAATACAGCGATTTATTGCCTGCAATAGCTCATCTGCATCAATTTTATTAAAAACAAATCCTGTTGCTGTTTTATTTTTTATAGTCTCATCATTTGCATCAACAACCGTATCTGCAAGACCACCGGTATAACGTACTATTGGCGGCGTACCATATTTAAGACTGTACATCTGATTAAGTCCGCAAGGCTCGAATCGTGAAGGCATCAGAAAAGCATCCGCGCCAGCCTCTATCTTATGGGCAATCTCTTCAGAATAGCCAATAGACAAACCCATTCTTTCAGGATATTGCTTCGCCAGGTTTTGAAGCTGTTGCTGATATTCTAACTGACCTGTACCCAGCAGAACAAACATGGCATCCGTATGCTTAATCAAATGAGGAATAACTGAAACAATCAGATCTACACCTTTCTGCTCTACCATGCGACCAACAAAACCAAATACCGGCGCACTGGTATCTGGTAGATCAAAATGCTCCAGTAATGATTTTTTATTTTCCTTTTTACCCACAATACGCTGATGAGTTAAACTGTAATGTCGCGCAATAAATTCATCTGTTTGTGGATTCCATATTTTATAATCAACACCATTAAGAATCCCAATCAACTTGTAACTCAAATGATTTAATATGCCATCGTAGCCATTACCACCATCTGGTGTACAAATTTCATCAGCATAACTCGGGCTCACAGTTGTTATCCAGTGCGAATAAATTAAACCTGCTTTAAGCATGGAAAAATTACCGTAAAACTCAACCGAATCTGGCGACCACCATTCAGCAGGCAAACCCAGCTGCTCAAATGTGGCATAAGAAAAATGCCCCGCATAGGATAAATTATGAATCGTAAACACGGTTTTAATATCAGTCTCATATTGACTAAGAAAAGCCGGTACAAGACCTGTTTGCCAGTCATTACAATGAACCACGTCGGGTTTCCAGCCTGTATCAGCCTGGCCAGTCGCCAGCATGGCAACACAACGACTAAAAACAGCAAAACGCTCGGCATTGTCGACCCAGTTATGACCATTTTCATCCACATAAGGATTTCCCTTGCGCGAATATAAAACAGGGATATCTATTAGCATAACAGGCATATTCAGACTCTCATGACTTGCCTGCAAAATCCTCACCTGATGCATACGTCCACTACCCTGAACAATCATCTCACCAGCGTCAACAATATTCTCAACTTTTGATATAACACTTTCGTATGCAGGTATAACAATTCGCACATCATCACCAAGCTCTGCTAACGCAGATGGTAAACTATGCATAACGTCACCCAGACCACCTGTTTTAATTAACGGATAGACTTCACTGGCTGCAAAAAGAATCTTCAAATTATCTCTCTTGTAAAAAATACCGCTGCTAATGGCGGCAGGATTATTTCAATAGAATGCTCAAATCCATGATTGGCACACCGAGTAGATGACACCTCCCCGGAATTGCCCAGATTAGAACCTCCATATAAATTAGCATCTGTATTCAGGCATTCGTAATATTTACCTTCTTCAGGCACTCCAATCATATAATGTTCACGAGGCACAGGCGTGAAATTAAAAACACAAATAATATACCCGGTTTCTGATTTTCTCATAAAAGCATAAACCGAATGATCACTATCATCACAACTAATCCATTGAAAACCTTTATGACTAAAATCCAGTTGATGCATTGGTGCACAGGTCGTGTAAAGACGATTCAGATCCTGAACCAGACTCTGTACACCTTTATGTGAATCAAGCTCACATAAAGCCCAGTCTAACTGAATTTTTTCACTCCATTCCTGCCATTGCGCAAACTCACCACCCATAAATAAAAGTTTCTTACCCGGATGAGCGTATTGATAAGCATAAAGCAGACGCAGATTAGCAAACTTCTGCCAGAGATCGCCGGGCATTTTATCCAGCATACTGCGCTTCATATGCACTACTTCATCATGAGATAAAGGTAAAATAAAATTTTCTGTCCATGCATATAACTGACTAAAACTTAATTGATTATGATGATAACGTCTAAATACAGGATCTATTTCAAGATACTTCAACGTATCATGCATCCAGCCCATATTCCATTTGATAGAAAATCCCAGCCCACCCATATCAGTTGGGCGGGATACCATTGGCCAGGCAGTTGATTCTTCCGCCAGGGTTAACACACCGGGAAAATAACCGTGCACAACCCGATTGAGTTCCTTGATAAATTCAATCGCCTCAAGATGCTCACGACCACCATATTCATTGGCGGTCCACTCGCCTTCATTACGGGAATAATCCAGATACAGCATTGAAGCAACTGCATCAACACGTAAACCATCAATATGAAACTCTTCTATCCAGTAAAGCGCATTTGCAATAAGAAAGTTTCTGACTTCATTTCGTCCATAATTAAAAATCAATGTGCCCCAGTCCTGATGCTCACCCTTTTTAGGGTCATCATATTCATAAACTGCTTCACCGGTAAAATGCGCCAGCGCAAATTCATCTCTTGGAAAATGTGCAGGCACCCAGTCAAGAATGACGCCAATATCATGCTGATGACATAAATCTATAAAAAAACGTAAATCATCAGCAGAACCAAAACGCGATGTCGGCGAGTAGTAACCACTAACCTGATAACCCCAGGATTCATCCAGTGGGTGCTCCGTTATCGGCAATAATTCTATATGGGTGTAACCGAGCTTACTAACATAAGGCACAAGCTGCTCAGCCAGTTCTTTATAGTTTAGAAAACGACCATCACTGTGCCGACGCCAGGAACCCGGGTGTATTTCATAAATAGAAATGGGGGCATGCTGCCAGTCCCAGCCAGCACGTTCCTCTAGCCAGCGACCATCTTCCCAGTCAAATTTATTTTCCAGAGGGACCAGAGCTGTTGTTTCAGGCCGTAAGCTCATGGCTCGCGCATAGGGATCAGCTTTATGCAAAGTAGCGCCATTGGCTGACAATATTTCATATTTATAAGAATCACGCGGGTGTAACCCGGGTATAAATAATTCCCATAAACCTGAACTGCCACGACTTCTCATGGGATGCCTTAATCCATGCCAACCATTGAAGTCACCGATCACACTGACACGTTTTACATTAGGTGCCCAGACAGCAAACTGACAACCGGACACCCCATCAATAGTCACCAGTCTTGATCCCAGTAACTGATAGATTTTCCAGTGCCGGCCTTCACCAAACAGATGCAAATCCATATCACCGATTTGCGGCAGAAAACTATAAGGCGAAATCGTCTGATGCTGATATCCAGTTGTTTTTTCAACCCAGTTCAATTGATAATGTTCAGGCAGTTTTTCATTCTGCTTTTTAGTGATAGTAATTTCGAAAAGATCACTACCTTCAATCCGTGACATTTCACCAATACCATCGAGTACAACAGTTTCTGCTACCGGCATGAATGCGCGAATAACATATTTATTACCAACAGGGTGTCGCCCAAGCACCTGAAAAGGGTCATGGTGCTCTCCGTGTTGCAATCGTAATATATTACTTTCCATAACAATCTCCAGTACGACCTGTTAGCTGGAGACGTGATAAATTCACATCCACAAAATCAGCGGGAAGATCACTCCAGTTAAACGACCAACGCCAGTTATTTTCAACTGTGCCCGGAATATTCATTCGTGATGATGAATCAAGATAAAGAAGATCCTGCAAAGTCAGGATACAGATTAATGCTCGACTTTTTAAGGCTGAATCGATCATCATATCGACAAGTTGCAGACAATGAAAATCGGCATCTAATTTAAATAATTCAATTAATAGATCTTTACTGCTGGCGGGCAATTTTTCACACCAGCCCCGTGTTGTATCATTATCATGAGTACCGGTATAAACAACGCAGTCATTTTGAATATTTTCCGGTCGATGAGGATTGTCTTCACTACCGTCAAATGCAAATTGCAGTACAGCCATACCAGGAAAATTATATTTTTTTCTAAGTGCAATAACAGGATCTGTAATAATACCCAGATCTTCTGCAACTATTGACTGATAAAGTCCATCATCCAGCAAAGACAATAAATCATCACCGTGGACATTTTCCCAGTGACCATCAATTGCTGTTTCACATTTTGCATCAATCATCCAAACCGCATCAAAACCACGAAAATGATCAATTCTTATTAAATCAAACAAATCAAAATGATAATGCAATCGACTCAACCACCAGCTAAAACCTTCCTGTTTCATATGATCCCAGTCGTAATGAGGATTACCCCATCTTTGCCCTGTTTCAGAAAAATAATCTGGTGGCACACCTGCAACAAATGTAGGCATCAGCTCATTATCAAGTAAAAATAACTCGGGATGTGCCCAGACATCAGCACTATCATGGGCGACAAAAATTGGCATATCCCCAAATAACTGTATACCTCTATCACTGGCATAATGCCTGATCATCTGCCAACGCGAAAATAACTGATACTGTTGCCATTTAATCAGATCAAGCTCAGATACATATTGCACTGTCATATCATCAATGGTTTTTTGATCACGAAATTTAAATTCGTCTGGCCAGTTATACCAGGCAATTCCACTGTATTGTTTTTTTAACAAGGCAAATAAAGCATAGTCATTTAACCAGTAGGAATGGCAAAGACAAAAATCATGATAATCATCGTGACCAGTATTGAGCTCAGGATAATGATCAAGCAAACCGGGATTCATAGCAAAAGCAGACATGCATTGATAAGGCGATAGATCCGAATGCGGTTCACCTAAGGGCAGCATTTGCCAGATCTTGAAACCGGCGCTTGCAATCAGATCAATCCATCGTTCAACATCTCCATCAATCAACCTTGATGGTAGAGATGTTGGGTGCAATAACACACCTGCTCTTGGCACATCGAAGCCAGGTATTGTCATTACACATTTCTCCTCATGGTTCCTGCATTCTCGGCATCACCACCACCTGAAGATACCGGGTGATTCAATCGCTCCGGCACAGGCTGTTTAAGAATTTCGTACAAATTAATTAATTGCAGACGGAACAACTGATCAAAGTCTTTTACACTCGCGCCAGGATTATAATCACCAAACCACCAGAACCAGTCAGAGCCTTCACATATGGCCATTTGACGTGTCGCTTTGATTCGATCAATCTCTGCTAACTGTTCTGAATTAATAAACTGATCAAAGACCTGTTTGGCCTCGATAAGAATATCCCATGCTTTGTTTTTATCTTCCTGCCCTATCCATGTTGAAAAGGAACCATATACCCAACTTCCAGGACAAAGCTTGCTCAGCGGGTTAGTACTCTTTAGATGAATTAATTCGGAAAACACACAGGGACGTACACGCTTATGATCTACAATCTGCCCATATAACTGATCAAGAAAATGGTAGGCATTATCCGGATAATATTCCCATGCATTTTCGCCATCAAGAATAACGGAGACCACATGTTCATGTGCCTTGTCACCATGAAAATCAGCTATATTTGCCAGATGATGAGTAAAGTCACAGACCGCATCATGATGTTCTCTCTTGCTGTATTCAAAGCCAATCAAATCAGACAAGCCATCATCGCGGAAGAAAATCCGGGTATTTAGGTCATTCAAAACAAAAGGTGAGAAATGTGTTTTATTACTATCCACATCGACACCAGATGCCTCTAATAATTGCTTACTGTTATGCCAGACACCCTGACCAGAAGCAGTCCACTGGAATCCAAATTCATCGAGAAGCCGGACAGAGTCTTCACTGATTGCGCCTTCAGACAACCAGACACCTTTCGGCCTCATACCAAAATGAGCTTCAAAACATGCAATACCCTGCTCGATATGCCAACGGGAACGCTGCAAACCATCGGGGTAAGAATCATAATTCGGCACAGGCGCATCCGGTTGCGCACATTTCATGTTAGCAAGGTCATTCAGTAATGGAATAATAGGATGCCCATAAGGCGTCATCGACAGTTCAATCTGGCCGGCTTCTGCAAGTTTTCTATATCTTGGAATTAAGCCTGCTATTCCATCGAAAATTAACTGTAACAAGTCACGTCTATCCTGATTTGTAAACAGACGACCTTTTTCCATCAATTCTAGAGCAGTATCTTTTTGTTTGAGTGAGTAACCTAACCAGGAAAGATGATACCAGACCAATACATCAATAAAATACTGATCATTAAAATAATGTAATAGCGGCCATAGCTCCCGGTTTTCAGTTTTACCTTTAAATATTTTTTTGACCTGACCAAGCAAGTCACGAAATACGGGATAGGGATCGATCATGCGCGGAGCATGAGCACGCTGACAGGATTTAAGTATCTCATAACGACCCTCGATATCACCTGGAATCGGTGTTACACCCGAAAGCAGATTCAACATAGGATCACGCATTGGCTCACCCTGCTGCAGATACAAACCTATCTGATTCTTATAATCATCAAGTTGATCAAGCAACACCGGCGCGAAATTAACAACCACTTTCATTTCAGGATGCGCTTCCAGATGCGCAGCCATGTCCGCATAATCTTTTATGGCATGCAAATAAACCCAGGGCAATTGATATTCACCATCAATGCCTTTCTGATACCAGGGCTGATGCATATGCCAGCATAAAACAAAATTAATGTAATCAGACGTCATCAGAATATTCTTTTGATAAATGTTGCATAAACAAATACTGCCCCAGCATTGATGGCGTTACCAGAACTATTCCGTCATCGGATACCAGAAATCTTTTTTTATCATCTTCCAGATTTTCACCAATAATTGTTCCATCCGGAATAACACAGGCTTTATCAATAACAGCCCTGGTAATTCTACAATTCTCACCAATGTTAACTTTTGGAAGAATAACGCTGTCCTTTATAGTGCTCCCGCGCTGAATATTACAGGCAAAAAATATAACCGACCGTTTTACTTTTGCACCAGAAATAATACAGCCACCGGAAACCAGAGAATCTACAGCCATACCTCTGGCATGATCATCATCAAAGATAAATTTTGCAGGTGGATGTTGCGTTTGATATGTCCAGATGGGCCAATCACGTGAATACAGATTCAACTCTGGCTCAACATCGCACAATTCCATATTGGCTTTCCAGTATGAATCAACTGTACCAACATCGCGCCAGTAGGCTGGTGTTCCATCTGCATTCTGAAAAGGGTAAGCCATAGAAACAATACGTTCTATGCTGCTGGGAATAATATCTTTACCAAAATCATGAGACGAAGTTTCTTTATCTGCATCCTCAATTAAGCTGGCATATAAATATGAAGTCGAAAATATATAGATACCCATAGATGCCATGGCTTTATCCGGTTTACCCGGGATACATTCTGGATTAGCCGGTTTTTCTGTAAATTTTGTAATCCTGAAATTCTCATCGATTGACATCACGCCAAAAGATCTGGCTTCTTCTATTGGCACCTCAATACAACCCACTGTAAGATCAGTCCCTGAATCAACGTGCTGCGCCAGCATTTTTGAATAATCCATATTATAAATATGATCACCACCCAGCACGATGACATAATCAGGAGAATGGCGATGAATAATATCCATATTTTGATAGAGAGCGTCAGCAGTGCCTCGATACCATTCTTTTTTTACCCTTTGTTGCGCGGGAATAATTTCGACAAACTCACCAATCTCAGCACGCATAAATCCCCATGCTCGTTGCAGATGACGAATTAACGAATGAGACTTGTATTGAGTCAATACACCAATTCGACGCAATCCTGAATTAATACAGTTAGAAAGTGCAAAGTCTATAATTCTGTATTTACCACCAAATGGTACAGCCGGTTTAGCACGCCACTTGGTAAGCCCGTGCAAACGCGACCCCTCACCTCCGGCGAGAATCAGAACCAGCGTATTACGTGTTACCTCGGTACTTATTTTAGTCTCAACATAATATTTATAATTTTTTGCCTGATCATGTGAATTTATTTTTGTCATATACATTTACTCCTGCGTTGACATCGCAACTGTTATCGCGCCAAATAGCCCCAGTCGTTCATCTGTTATTAAGTTAACCTGTATTTTCTCAAGTACCTTAGTCATTCTGCCTTTTTGTAAATAAGAATTCCGAAATTGATCTGATCTAATCCAGGGCAGGATTTTCGGCGCTATACCACCCGCTACAAATATGCCCTTACCCGGTTTAAACAGTAACCCAAGATTACCGATATAAGCGCCATAAATATCACAGAACAACTTAATGGCATCAATTGCCTTAGCATCATTATCAGCAGCCTGTTGATTAACCCATGCCGCATCAATCACTACTGCGGAAGAAGATGCAGAAGCACCGCATAGAAATCTGTATATATTGACTAGCCCATCACCCGATAATAATCGCTCGTATGAGACATGCCCGTATACAGGCATTAAATAATCCAGTAATTGAATCTGTAAATTGTTGACTGGTGCAAAATCAATATGCCCCCCTTCCGTTGAAAACGGCTGCTGTAGTCCGTTTCCCGAAACCGACCAGGCGAGCCCCAAACCCGTTCCTGCACCAACAACCACCCTGACTCCATCTACTTCTGCCTGGCCTTCATTTAAAACTACACATTCATCTTTAGAAACATGATCTACACCTAATACTGCTGCCTGAAAGTCATTTATTAAAATAATTTTATTAACATTAAACTTGTCTTTAATATTATTTTTATCAATCACCCAGCTTAGATTAGTTAATTCAGAACGATTATTATCGACAACACCCGGTAAAGCCAGCGAAAGCACAACCTCTTCATCAGCATGCAGGCCAGCATCTTTATAAAACCTGTCTAATAAACTATAAAAATCTTTAAAATCATTACTTTTATATTTAACCAAATATAACAAATTAAAAAGCTCATCCGTATCACTCAATGAGAATATACTTTTTGTACCACCAATATCTGCTGCAACTATTTTCATGACAATTTTCAATTATATTTAAGAACATTACCCGGCTGGCGATTAATACAATTGCAATCCGATTTACCCACTATAAATTGAAGTTAAATTTAAACTGAGTCAAACCCGCTCACACCTGAAATCAACCTGTCAGAAAACAGCAAAACAGTAAATATGACAATCCAGTATCTTAACTAACTTGTGAACCCTTATTGCAAGTAACATACCACAACACTTAACACCCGAAGCCAATCCGGGTTAAACAGTAATTAATTGGTCAATTACCTCAAAAACGTTAATTTAGCCCCCGGAAATACATAAACAGACTGGACCGGGGGGACACAGGTAATTCATTCGGGAATCTAAGCCCCCCAGAGAAACCCACGCACTAAAAATGCACATTATACACCTGACATGCTCAATTTAGGCGCAACTAATTCATGATTATTATTTTATTTTATAAACAATCAACCAGCACTTGACGCAGCACAATTATCATTTGAAAATATGAACAGCTTATTAATCCATTTTACATTTCAAGGATGCTATTTATGCTAGTACAAGAAATCAGAGCAATCGCAAAAAACCACGGTATTAAAACTACTCGCATGAAGAAATCGGACATGATCAGATCTATTCAAATCGCAGAAGGTAATTTTGACTGTTTCTCGACGGCAGAAAATGGTTATTGCGACCAGAACACCTGCCTCTGGCGTAACGACTGTTTAAAACTAAGTGAACAAAGCTCACACTAATTACCATCACATAAGTCCAGATAACTGCTGAACCAAGTCATAAAACCATATCGATTATGCCAATAACTTGATGGCTTTCACAAATTGCAACATCGCCTTTTTTGCCCGACAAATACCCTGGTTAAACTATCAGGGTATTTGATTTAAGGACGATGATAATGTTAATTTAATCACTTATTTTTTAATTGAAACTGACAATCATGGCAAACAACAAAGCAATCAAGGTCCTGTTTATCTGTATGGGCAACATTTGTCGATCACCCACGGCTGAAGGCGTATTTAGACACCATGTCAATCAATCCGGCCTGGACAGGCATATCCATATCGACTCAGCCGGCACCCATGCTTACCACGTTGGACAACCACCCGATAACAGGGCTCAGGCAGCTGCACGTAATCGTAATATCGACCTGAGTTCACAACGTGCACGCAAGGTAGCCGCAGAAGATTTCTACGAATTTGATTATCTTATTGCGATGGATAACAATAATATTTCAGATCTGCACAGTATTTGCCCTTCCGGTCAGGAAGACAAATTGCACCTGTTTCTGAATTTTGCCGCCAATACCCAAACTCGGGAAGTACCGGATCCCTATTATGGTGGCAGCAATGGATTTGAACATGTACTTGATCTGGTGGAACAGGCATCCATCGGTCTTTTAAGCACTATTCAGGAAAAACATCAGCTATAAAAAAATGGGCGATTCATAATCGCCCATTTTTTTCAGTCTTAAGACTCGGATTCTTTTTCCGGGTTAAACTCCCAGGGCTTATATTGTCGCTCTGGTTTCACATCCTTATTTTGCTCAGGCTGTGACGGTGTCGGCTTTTGAGTTGTCTCCGGTCTTGATTCCTTACCTTGTTCTGGAAGCGAAGTCGACTTTTGAACTGTCTCCGGTCTTGATTCCTTACCTTGTTCTGGAAGTGGCATCGGCTTTTGAGTTGCCTCTGGGTTTACTTCCTTCTTCTGTTCCGGTCTTACTTGAACATCCGGCTTATTTCCCTGATCCACAGGCGCTGAAGCAGCCACTACCTGATTATCTACCGATTTAGTTTCAACCGGTTTCTGTACATAATCAGTCTTTTGAGGCTGCTGAACATTCACTGCCTGAGACGCATTCACTGATGAATCCGGCTTTTGATATGCCGCCTGCTGCTTACCATAAGAACTGTTATTGGTAACACTATTTGTCGGAACTGACGTCACAGCC
>JAOUMX010000155.1 GCA_029881275.1 Gammaproteobacteria bacterium
TTATTCATAGTGGGAAGTTACGTGCAGAACAGACAGCAGAGATCATGGCGGCATCGATTTCAGATGGTAGTACAGAAGTTAGTGATGTCATTAACCCAGATGATAATGTTGCTGAATTTATTGAGGTGATTGATAACGCAACTGATGATCTGTGGGTTGTTGGCCATTTACCATTTCTGTCAAAACTGGTGTCCTGTCTGATGACGGGTGACGCAAGCCAGGTATTAATTGATTATCAGCCAGGAACGGTTGTTTGTCTCGAGCGTGATGAGATAGAGAACTGGCTTATAAACTGGATGCTAAGGCCGGCATTAATCGTTAATTGAAAGTAATAATGATTTAAAAATGGCGGGGCAGATAAACTGCCCCGAAAATTCGTTGCGGGCCGGGGTTAAGCTGGTGCAAGGTTAATCTGTGTAATAAATATCAGCTAATGCAGAGGAAAATAAAATGCTATCAATCGTTTCATCTCTTCTTTTATGAGTATTTGTTACAGGCTGAAGTAATGTCTTTTCATGGCCATAAATACTGGATTCATGATCGGATGTTTTCATCAATTCAACAAAATCTGAATAGTTGTAGCTATTGTTCATTTGTGATCTCCATTTGCATGTTGTTGTATATTTGTATTACAACATACGTGCCAGAATTTAATTTGCAGTCAAATTCTGTTGCAGGCCTTTAATAACAGGGGTTCTAGTAATCTTAATGATAATGCGGTTTAAAATAATCGAATAACTGATAGTATCTTTGCACTAAAGTAGCTCGATGATTTTGTTAAGGCACCATAATGGGTCAATTAAAATCATTTTTTCAATCATAAAAATCAGGTGAGTGTTTATAAACATGAGAATTGCCATTATAAGTGGAAGCCATCGTGAAAATTCCCAAAGTATGAAAGTTGCTGAACATATTAAAGCTGTGCTGGAAAATGGTATCTGTGATGATGCCTGGATTTTCAGTCTGGCAGCTAACCCATTGCCTTTATGGGACCAGGGTGTCTGGGACGGAGATGCTAAATGGGATGAACTACTGCCTCCACTTCGTAAACAACTCTCTTCCTGTGATGGTTTCGTGGTGATTTCCCCAGAGTGGCATGGACAGGTTCCTGCAGGGCTGAAAAATTTTTTCCTGTTATTTGGTCGCAATGAACTGGGCCATAAGCCTGCCATGATTGTGACGGTTTCATCTGCTGATGGTGGTGCATACCCGGTAGCAGAATTGCGTATGAGCAGTTATAAAAATAATCGCATCTGTTACATACCTGATCATGTTATTTTGAGAAATATTGAAAAAGTATTGAATAAAAATCCTGATGATAATGATGCCTCTGCGGATGCCTACTTCAAGGAACGTATCGAGTGGTCGTTAAATATTCTCAAGCAGTATGCTGTCGCATTAAAGCAGGTGCGTACCAGTGGTGTTACCGATACTGAAAAATTTAGAAATGGGATGTAATCCCGGTCAGGGGCTGTTTATCCTCACTGTCTGGCGGGTGGTTTTTTCAAACATCCTATCCTAGTATCTATAGTCACTTTCTGTTTTTTCAGCGATGTATATTAGGATTATTGAATGAAAGTTACTCCTTACCTTAAAGTCCTTGCAGAGAAGGGCGGTTCCGACCTTTATTTATCCACCGGTGCCAGACCCAGTGCCAAGTTTAATGGCGTGTTGACCCCATTAGGTAAGGATCCTGCTCCTCCAGGCTGGGTGGCTAACCTCGCTGATGAACTGATGACCGATAAACAGCGCCATGAGTTTGCCGAGAAGCCGGAAATGAACCTGGCAATTTCCCTTAATAATGTCGGGCGTTTTCGCGTCAATATCTTCAAACAGCGTAATGAAGTGTCCATGGTGATACGCAATATCGAGACTGAAATCCCGGATATTAACAAGCTGGGATTGCCCGAGGTGCTGCAGAAGGTGATTATGGCGAAACGAGGGCTGGTGCTGTTTGTCGGTGGTACCGGCTCAGGGAAATCGACCTCGCTGGCAGCCCTGATTGATCATCGGAATACCAATAGCAAGGGCCATATCATTACCATCGAAGATCCCATTGAGTATGTGCATCAGCATAAGGGCTGCATTGTTAATCAGCGCGAAGTGGGCATGGATACGGACAGTTTTGAAGATGCGCTAAAAAATACCCTGCGTCAGGCTCCTGATGTGATTCTGATTGGTGAAATACGTGATCGTGAAACCATGGAGCATGCGCTGGCGTTTGCGGAAACCGGGCATCTGGCCATATCCACCCTGCATGCGAATAATGCGAATCAGGCACTGGATCGTATTATTAATTTCTTCCCGGAAGAACGTCGTCCCCAGTTATTGAATGATCTGTCATTGAATCTACAGGCCTTTGTCTCACAGCGCTTAATTCCCACGGTGGACAATAAGCGTTGCGCAGCCATTGAAGTTTTATTGAATTCCCCCCGCGTGGCTGACTTGATCCTGCAGGGTGATGTGCAGGAAATTAAGGAAGTTATGATGAAGTCTGAAGCCATGGGTATGCAGACTTTTGATACCGCACTGCTCAAGCTTTATAAAGACGGCAAAATCACCATGGAAGAAGCGCTGAAAAATGCAGATTCTGAAAATAATTTGCGTCTTAAAATTGAACTGGCTGAAAAAGGGGCGTCGCAGAAGAAGAATGATGACAATGCTTTTGGTGGTCTGTCATTGATGGAAAAAGAAGAGCCGAAGGATGAAAACGAAGACGCTGCAGGTTCTGAAGCCTCTGTCACAGCCGGGAAAGCCAGTTTCAAATTACCGGATTTTGAAGATGAATCGCCTGCAGCTGCATCAGTTGAATAGTGTTGTCATTTCACCGCTATCCTGACGATTCACTATAGCCACTCAGGCGATAGTGATATCTTGATCGAGATAAACATCCTGAATGGCGTTTAAAAGCGCTATGCCTTCACTCATCGGCTTTTGAAAAGCCTTGCGACCAGATATCAGCCCCATACCACCGGCGCGCTTGTTGATCACCGCTGTACGCACGGCCTGTTGTAAGTCGTTATCGCCGGAAGCTCCGCCAGAGTTGATCATGCCGACGCGCCCCATGTAACAGTTGGCAACCTGATAACGTACCAGATCAATGGGATGGTCACTGGTAAGTTCAGAGTATACTTTCGCATGGGTCTTGCCGAATTTAATGGCGTTATAACCGCCATTATTTTGTGCCTGTTTCTGTTTAATAATATCGGCATCGATAGTGGCGGCAAGATGATTGGCCTGACCGGTTAAATCAGCGGCGACATGATAGTCTTTGCCATCCACTTTAAAGGCACTGTTTCGCAGGTAAGCCCAGAGCACACAGACCATACCCAGCTCGTGGGCGTACTCAAATGCAGATGATACTTCCTCAATCTGACGACGAGATTCTTCAGAACCATAATACACCGTGGCACCCACCGCGATTGCTCCCATATCGAAGGCCTGATCGACACTGGCAAATAATGTCTGATCGTAGAGGTTAGGGTAGGTGAGCAGTTCGTTATGGTTGAGCTTGACGATAAAAGGAATTTTATGGGCATAATCGCGCGCAATTGAATTTAGCACGCCCAGTGTGGAAGCAACGCCATTACAGCCGCCTTCGATAGCCAGTTTAACGATATTGGCAGGATCAAAGAATGCAGGGTTGGGTGCAAAAGACGCACCGGCTGAATGTTCTACACCCTGATCCACCGGTAATAAAGAAAGATAGCCCGTTCCTGCCAGTCGGCCGTGGTTATAGAGGGCGTTAAGATTGCGTAATACCGCCGGTTTACGATTTTTGTGACTGACAATGCGATCAATGTAATCTGCGCCGGGGCAATGGATGTTGTCTCTGGCAATGCCTTTGCAATGGTGTTTCAGGAGTGACTCAGCTTCAGCGCCAAGAAGTGTTTCGATATTCATATCAATTACCTCCTTATCTGTTCATCATCAACATATACTGAAGGGTCATATTGATGCAAAACAAGAACAATTAGATTTGTGTCTGTGAGTATTAATTAAATTGCTGCGTTGATTTTGGTTATGACACCTGAAGCTAAAACATCATCAACTAACTGGTCTGCGAAGGTGACCCGTGAAAGCAATGCGCTGGATCTGGAGCCTGGTATTTTTACCTGGCGTGATCCGAAAAAAATTGCCCTGTCGCTCAAGCAGTCAGCAGATGCCAGTTCACGTTGCAAGTCAAAACCGTTTTCATCCGCTATGTCTATGTTAGTGTTTTATATCAATCGTGCCGGTAAAAACCTCGATGATCATAGAGCTATATTCGAGCAGGCTAAAATTGAATTACGTAAATTTCATTTAACTGATGTGTATCAACAGGGCATACTTATACCTGTTTCAACAGGTAATCATGTGTATAGATTATATTTATAAAGGCGAAAGTAGCGCGTTATTTTTTTATAGGTCGAAAGTAATCCCTGTTTTCATAAAATGATTCATTATTATTGTCTTTATGAAGGCCGGGTATGCCGAGTACTGGAAAAGCGTTTAAATCGTCAGAGGACTGAATACAGTGATTGCGCCAGTAGTGGGCAAGGAAATCATCAATCTCTGTCAGCTGATTATTTCGACAGCTGTGTATTAGATCAGTCGAATTAATCAATAATGCCTGACAGGTCATGCCGATATAAGGGGCAAGTGCTTTCTCATAAATGGCATGGCCAAAAACATAACAGAATATATTTTTGTTGAATTGATCTTTATGGTGATAAAACAGATCTTTCCACTGGTGTTGCCTGATCATATCAAGTAGTTGTTCATCATCACTGATAATAATGATGCCACACTCATCAAACAGGGTGATGGCATTTTCAAGCACGCTTCGGTTGCTGCCGGGCTCTCTTTCCAGTGCTGCAAAATAATGCCGTTCATTTAAATATGACTTGGTTTTTGTAAAGGTCAGCCAGACCATGGCATTAAAAAAGTCGTGCCAGTTTTCATTTCGTGTTTGTAGTTCTCGTCTAAGATAAATGCGCGGTTCATACTGATCTTCAAATTGTGATGGTTTTTCACCCTGGGGAACAGGCGTAACAGGGTGATTGGTGTCTTTAAATTGCTGTTTAAGTTGTTCTAATGTCGGCCATTGAGCGGAATCTGTATGATATGAAGCAGCCACTTTGATGGTGTTGAAAATGGGTGAGGTTGTCAGGAACTCGGGATTCCATGTATCAATGCTGGTTTTTGCCATAAATTGTTGCAATATACTTTAATCAGATTCAATTATTGTTAACAGTCTATAATAAATGTCAGCTGGTTTGTTGATCAATAGCACAGGTATCTGAGATGAAAATACGTAAGATTGCGCAAATCTTAAAGGCTATGGAAGTGACAGAAGGTGCTGGTGTATCTGTGCACCGTACTATTGGTACCCCGGCATTAAAAAACCTGGATCCGTTTTTATTGCTGGATCATTTTTCCAGTAACGACCCTGATGATTACATCGCCGGCTTTCCTGATCATCCCCATCGGGGTTTTATTACCCTGACCTATATGCTGGATGGTCACATGTTACATCAGGACAGCATGGGTAATAAAGGCGACCTGCGCGCGGGCGGTGCACAATGGATGAAAGCTGCCAGTGGTGTAATACATTCCGAAATGCCGCAGCAGTCAGAAGGATTAATGCGCGGCTTTCAGCTGTGGATTAATTTACCCGCAGCTAACAAAATGAGTTCACCTGAATATCAGGAATATTCGCCCTTAGCTATTCCTGTTGTTGAGTCACCCACAATGCAGGTAAAGATTATCTGTGGTGATT
>JAOUMX010000033.1 GCA_029881275.1 Gammaproteobacteria bacterium
GATGCGGCTATTCAGAATTATCGCCAGGCCATGATTGTTGCTAATCAGAAAGCAGAAGAATTACTGGGTAATTATATGATGTTGTCCTGGTATGACCGGGACCGTGATTTTGAATCACCACAGCATTCCAGTGAATGTCATCAGGACAGTGCGATTCCCGGCTATGTCGATTATGGTATTTATCATGGTGCCAAACTTAAAATCGATATTGAAAATGGGCGCTTTGTGTTTTTTTATATGCCGATTGATCTTTAATTAATGGATATGTCTTTGTTGTCGCTGGCTACCCTGTAGCTGTTTTGTTTCTGCTTCTGCACGGGGAGTAATATTAAATTTCGGCAAACCTTTCATGCCTGAGGCATTAAAATCCAGTAGTAATTTATCTTCAGTGGTTTTTGTATCGATATTTAGAATCGTTGTCATGGCTATGTATAGTAATCTGAATAATCGATCCAGTGAAAATTTATGTGTTTGTCCAGTTTCTTTGAATAGCCAGTCAGTTAAGGTTAAGAAATTCTCAAATGGATTATCACCTAGTATTAAATCTTTACTGTTTTTGAATCGGCCATTATTGATAATGATATCCCAGTAACGTGCGAAACGATTGAGTCGTTGCATGGTGTTAAAGTCGATGTCCTGGTTGCTCAGGATGTTATAAGGTGGTTGCGGATTAAAGCGTAAATCATATTTCTGTGTATGGCGGATAATGGGGGTGCCACGCAGGCGTTTTAATATGCCTATCTGTATTTCATCGGGATCAATATTAACAAGTGTATTCAGTCCTCTGGCAAAAGTTGATAAATCTTCACCGGGTAAACCTATTATTAGATCAGCATGTATATGGGCATGGGTATGTTCTTTAAGCCACTTAATGTTATCGGCCGTCCTGTTATTATTCTGTTTGCGGCTGATCAGGTGTTGCACATGCGGGTCAAGACTTTGTATGCCAATTTCAAACTGCAGGCTATGAGGCGGAAATCTTTCAATAGTGGCTTTTAGTTTTTCAGGTAAATGATCCGGAATCAGTTCAAAATGTAAAAACAGAGCCTCATCATTCTTGTTAAGAAAGAACTCCATTATTTTGATGCTGCTCTCTATTTTCAGATTGAATGTCCTGTCTACAAATTTGAAATGCCGGACACCACGTTGGTAGAGTTTTTCCATTTCATCAAGGAACAGGTCAAGATTAAAAGGATAGACAGTTTTATCGAGCGCCGACAAACAAAATTCACATTTAAAGGGGCAGCCTCGTGAGGCTTCAACATAGACAATTCGATTAGCGACATCTTCATCATTATAATAATCGTAGGGCAGTTTGATATCATCCAGAACAAAAGGTAAAGGTTGTATGATTTTATTGAATGGTCGTGAGCCAGAAAGAAGTGTTTTGCAGGTTTCCCTGAATGCTTTATCAGCTGTGCCATTAATAACATAATCTGCCAGCCGGGTAATCTCCTGTTGATCATGTTCATAACTGGCCTCAGGCCCACCGATTATGATAATAATTTCCGGATTAATTGTTTTAATTAATTTGATAATCTGAAGTATCTGTTCGGTGTTCCATATATAAACGCCAAACCCTATGATGTCGGGTTGATGGGAGAGTAGATCTTCTGCGATGTCCAGCGCACGTGAGTTAATGTTGTATTCAATGATTTGTGTGTGTGGTCTGAGTTCTTCCATATTGGCCATAAGATAACGTAAGCCCAGGGATGAATGAATATAACGTGCATTAAGTGTCGTTAAAATAATGGAGGGTGTTTTGTTATGCTTGGTGAGTGGCGTGTTCATTGGCCACAATTATACAGTTAGCTCAGGATCGGGTGAAACTATAATGAATCCTTCCTGTTATAAAGAGTATAAAAAGCAGTACAAAAGCTGAGAGCGGGTGAATAGAGCCTGACGCTCCAGCCTGTTGATGTGCGGCAGCCGGTTTTCTGCCAATGCCGCTGGTATAATTAATGACGCCATTCGCCAGGCCATCTGCATCACTTGGGCCACCATCGGTTATTTGAAGTGTTACCTGTGTTCGATCAGCATTAAAATAAGCCTGTTCTGACGTTTCGGCCCAGCCACCCGCTGTGAATATTAAATTGTCGAAGTCTCTGGCGCCACTGTTGTTAATCCAGCCGTTTGTATTAATGTACTGGTAAAAATCTAAATCTTCTGGCGCGGCTTCCGGAAAAAAAAGTGTAATTTCAGCGACAGTGCCAGGGTTGCTCAGAATAACTTCAAAATTCAGGAGATCATAGGGAAAACTGGAAGGTCTGTTAATTGTATCAGTAATGCTGTCTGGGCTTATGGGTTGTAGAACGCTAATTTCAATGTTGGTTAACGGATCTGTTGACGTCAGGTTTATGGCCATAGGTTGACTGTTGTTGCTATAAAAACTAATAGCATCGCCTGGATACGAGTTAATGCCATTATCAATGATGGTAATGGAAGTGGTTGCCATGCTGGATAAACCGGTTGCATCCGTAGCGGATAGTTGAAAATCCATTATCAGGCCACTTTCTGCCGGTGTAATCGGTGGCAGAGTAAAGCTGATACTTTGTTGATTATTAACAGGCAGGGTTATGCATGAAGTGACGCAATTGATCTGTTGCCAGAGTATGCTGGTAATATCGTTATTGGGGTCGCTAACCAGTCCGTCCAGGTAAATGGTTTCACCTTCAAGATAGATTTGATTAACACCGGCCAGCACCACGGGCGGTAAATTATTTAATGTTAAGGTGCTGGTAATTGAATTTTGAACTATGCCCTGATCACCGGTAACGGTTAATTGGATATCGATACTATTGCCAGGGCTATCGGGTGTTGTAAATGTAAACTGAGGTGTGTTGGTAATGCCGGGATTTAATATGGCAGGTCCAGCGGTCTGTAACCAGTTATATGCGCTAATCGGGCCATCCGGATCATTTGAAAAATTACCATAGAGTGTTATTTGACCATTGTTAGCTATGGCTGTGATAACGGTGCCTGATGAGTCTGATATTTTTGCAACCGGCGGGTTATCCAGATCATTCACTGTGACATTGACAGTCGATGTGGCCTGCAGTCCCGGGCCGTCAGTAACCGTTAGCTGGAAAGTTAATAGTTCACCAGCAGATGAAACCGGCGGTGCGGTAAAAGTGGGCGATGCAATACTATAGCTATCAAGCATGACGAACGTGCCCGCGACCTGTTCCCAGAGATAGCTGCTAATGGCCACATTGTCAGACGAGGCCGTACCATCTAGTGTCACTAGTGTGTTTTCGTTGACGTTCTGGTCATTGCCGGCATTGGCAATGGGGGGGGTATTCAGATCGAGTGCATCCTGAACAAATACGCTGATGGTATCTGTACTGGTGTTGCCATCATTATCAGTTACGGTCAGTCTGAAGATCAGTTCACTGGTAGTGGTGACAAGCGGTGCATCGAATGTCGCAATGGACTGGCCGGCATTCGTTAGGGTTATTGGTGTGCCGGATATTTGCTGCCATTGATAAGTCATAACACCATCATCTGTTGATGTGCTGCCATCCAGCGTCACGCCAGCAGAGCCTTCAGCTACTGTCTGATTGGCCCCGGCATTGGCAGTGGGCGGTTGTAGTACCTGAATACTGATACTGGTACAGGCAGTAAAACCATCCATGCTGCTTGTTTGTCCATGGTGAGGACCACCAGGGCCCGGACCGCCGCCACCGCCACCACCACCACCGGAGGCGGTCGCCAGGCCATCGCCATTGACCGGTAATCCGCAGGCATAAAATGTTGAACTGCCAGCAGTCGCGGGTGCCTGCCAGTTAAAATTCCAGCTAACATCATAACTTGAACCCGTGTCTGTGGTCGCTTTTCGATTGCTGTGTACCAGTTCGCTATTGGCAATTAGCGTTTCGCCATTGGCTGTTGCCAGCGTGCCGTGGGAGCTGGATATATTAAAACCACCATGGCTTGCTGTTTGTGTGTAGGGGGCACTCAGTTTAATGGTAAAAGCATTGAATGAACTGGTCAGGACAGTTGTATTGCCTGTAATGGCAAGTGTATTCGCGGGAGCGCTGGTGGGCGGCGTATGGCAGGCGTGACAGGAGTTACTGCCGGTTGAAGACAGGGAATAACCGGGTATGCCTGTCTGACTGGCCTGTGCCTGAGAACTAAAAAGTAGAACTCCTATTGCCGGTAATAATTGTTTTAAATTCAGTTTTTTATGCATAAGTCCTGACCATCGACATAAAGCAGATTTCAAGCATTTGAGTGGTTAATCATTTGAAGCCTGTGACGGACAGGTGGCTGGATTATTGAGAAATGGGCGCTTAATACAGCACTTACCTGAATATAGCTGATTAAGGGAATATTTCCCGATAAAAATCATGGTATTCAGCGTTATGTGTGTATTTTTCAGATAGCCGGTCATTATTGAGGAAAGTACCTGAATTCAGCCAGTGCTCTGATACCCTCCATTGGAATATCGTTGGCCAGGGCGGCACCACCAGTCTGAATGCTGTCATTACCCAGGCTGGGTTCACGAATGTCACTATCCAGCAGATTACGGATGCTGATAGCAAAATCCCAGTTGTCATAGTGATTTTTGTACATTAACCGGGTATCCAGTCTGACAATATTATCGATGGCACTTCTCGGGTCAGTGATGGATCGGGGGCGTTGACCAATAAAATGAAGTTCAGTACTCAGTTTCCAGAAGGTATATGGTGACCAGGTAAGTCCAAGGTAAGCCTGATTGAATGGTGCATTGGCCGTTTCGATTTTAGTATTATCGATGGTGTTATATTGCCAGGCATAGTTAGCACTCAGGGACAGGCTTTTATTAGCAGACCAGTATAATTCAGCTTCCATGCCATAGCCTTGCTGTGAACCGGCATTTTCATAGGTGTAGGTATTTGCGATATTGGTGTCTTCTATTTCGTAAATGAGATTTTTAGCCTTGTAGGTGAATAGGCTAAGTATGCCTCTTAAGTTGGATTTTGGACGATAGTCAAAGGCCAGTTCCAGGGTGTCAATGGTTTCAGGTTTTAAATCGGGGTTGCCGTTAAAGCCAAGCTGGTTCTGTAGTTTCAGTTCCTCGTATACGGGCGCTCTGAAGGCGCGACCATACAGTAGTTTGCTGGTCAGGTCGTAGTCTGTTTGCCACACCAGTGCCAGACGGGGATTGGTGGTATCACCAAAATCAGAATAATTGTCATAGCGAATACCGGCCGTTAATGTCCAGTCAGTGACAAAATCCCATTCATCCTGAATTGAAGCAAAACGTATATGACGAGTACCGTCAGGTAGAAAAATATCAGGGGTGCCGGAAACATCAGTTGTCTGACTGAGTGCTGTCGTCTGGCCAGCATCCAGAACACCCGGGCCATAATTTCTGGATTCTCTGGCGCTGAAATTTTGTTGTTGATATCCGGACGCTAAACGAATTTTATGCTGTCGCCACCCTTGATAGAAGCTGCTGATCTCTGCATGGCTGTGCTGTTCACGGGTCTGTTTTTCATCAATCATACCGCTGGGAAAGGTGACATTGCGTAGCCATATTCCAGTGGTAAACAGGTTGCCATCAAGGCCTACAGGTGCATTGCTCCCTGATGGTAATAGTATTTGTTGCTTATCAGTTCTGTAATCAAGATAGGATAAACGAGTATTTAATGACCAGTTTCTGGTTATTGAAGGGTTATTGTATTCAATTGTTGTTCGATTGCTCTGGCTGTCTATTTGACCATCGGGATCAAGTGTGTCGAGACCGGGTACGCCATGACCATTTCCCTGGTTATTATTCATCCAGAGCCAGTGTGTTATATGCCAGTTTTGATGATTAAATCCCAATTGAAAATTGATAATCTCAGATTGAGTATCGAGACTGGATGGTGCATGCGATGACTGAGTTGCGGTTATGTTATCAAGGTATGACTGTAGATCATTTTCAACCAGTCGATGTTTATCACCGTTGGTTGAATGTAATTGCAGTGAGATGCTGTTATTCCATTGGCCAAGAGAATGGTTTTTGTGTAACCAGTAAGACTGTGATTGAAAAGATCCTAAGGATAATCCTGCTTCTTCATTTGAAGACTTATTTTTAGTAATAACATTTATAGTGCCTACAAATGCATCAGCACCATATACAGCTGAACCAGGTCCACGAATAATTTCAATTTGCTCAATGTTATTTACGGGTAATTTAAATGAGGAGAATCTTGATCCATCCTGTAGCGTATTGACAGGTATGCCATCTATTAATAACAGCATACCTGCATCTGGCGAACGGAAGAAACCGCGCATTATATATATGGCGTCAGCCGCATAATAGTCTTCAGATATGTGTAATCCAGGAACCATATCCAGAAGTTCATTCAGAAATTTTGCATTCGATAATTGTATTTCTTTGTGTGTTATTACAGTAGCAACAGAAGGGGCTTTGTATAACAGTTGCTCGCTACCGGTAGCAATTGAAACCATCTGTTCGTCGCCATAAACAAGGTCGACTGTTTCAGATTCGCTGGCGGTATAGGCATATATCGGTGCGGAATTAAACAGTAATAGCGGCCAGATAATTTTAGCTGTAATTTTTAACATAAATTAAGTATTAAAATCCAGATTTCCATAAAAGGGCTGGTTTATCTATGATATGACCTTGCACGAAATCAAAATCAAGCTTATTAATATTTTCAAGTACATCATTAGTTTCTACTGAGCTGGCAATTGTCATCATGTTGAGAGAATGGGCAATTTCATTAATGGCTTTTATTATGGATAAGCTTATCTTGTCAGTAGTGGATTTTTTTAATAAAACGCCTTCGACTTTTAAAAAATCAACATTCATGTGTCGTAAGTATTCTAGTGATAGTGATCCGCAATCGAAATTATCAAGTGAGAAAAAACAGCCCAAAGCATGTATTTCATCAATAAATTGTTTTACTTTCCGCAGGATTCCAATGGTTGATGATTCAGCTATTTCGAAACATATTCTTTTGGGGTCTATATGGTAATGGTTTATTCTTTCATTGATAAAGGCTGAGAATTCGTTTGTGATTATGGAATGTTCCGAAAGATTGATAGTGCATATATTAATGGAATTGAGGAGAGGGTTATTATTGCTTAGTAATCTAAATGTGTTTTCTATAACCCACTTGTCAATATCTGTTGCCAGGTTATGTCTTTTTGCTGATTCAATAATACTGGATGATTCATAATAATCACCGTCAGGATCAAGTAGTCGAAGTGATATTTCGCAGTTTGATTCGATGTTTCTTTGGTTTTTTAATGGTGAAATTGCCTGGCAAAATAATTCAAATTTATCATTTTTAATGGCCTCCTCTATGAGACTTGTAATGTTGGCGCGTCTGGTTGTTTTTCCGGATTCATTGTCGTCAATTGTTATAACCTGTACCTGGCCACGACCTTTTTCTTTTGCTGCATAGCAGGCGACATCAGCTTTTGTGATAACATCTTTCAGGCTTGCTGAGCTTGAATCAAGAGGTATTATGCCTATGCTTACACCAATGGAATACTGTTTTCCATCCCAGTTGAATCGATAGTCTTTGACTGAGTCGCATATTAGCTGAGCTATTATCGTTGCCTTGTCTACAGAGCAGTCTTTTAAAATTAATGCGAATTCATCGCCGCCAATTCGTGCAAGCGTATCCGATTTGCTTCGAATTTTATCCTTAAATAGAGAGCTGATTTCAATAAGCAGTTCATCTCCTGCGCTATGGCCGCAGGTATCATTGATAGTTTTGAATTTATCAAGGTCCATGTAGCATAAAACATGCTGGTTATTAGAGTTTTTGCATTCATCAATGGCAAGTGAGAGCGACTCTTCAAATCCTATGCGATTAGTTAGTCCTGTTAAATGATCATGTATGGCTTTTTTTTCTAACTGTATATTATGCATTCGAAGTTCGTTATCGCGTTCTGATATGGCTTCAATCATGCGATTATATGTTTCTGCTATTTGTTGTACTTCTGCAGGGCCGTGTGTGTTGACCGGGGTTGTAAATTGGCCTTTTGCAGTTTTCTTCATTACACTTGAAATGTACTCCAGTGGCTCGGTCAGTCGTCTGATGATGAAGTGAAGTATTATTAATAAAGATATATATATTGCTAAAGCAATTATAAGATTATTTAATAATATACCTTTTTTTATATCATCAAGTGTTGATTTGTTAAGTATTATATAGGCATAGCCTATGGTTTCCTGTTGTTCTTCCTCTTTGAATAGCTGCCTTTCCATTTCGTCATTTTTATCTTTGAGTTGTACTGGTGCTAGAATGTGCCAATGGTTATTGTTTTCCTTTATTATGCTGGCTTTTTTTGTTTTTATGGGGGGTGTTTTTAGTGTTATTGGGGTTATTTCGCTACCTGAAAAGATAAAACGATTCATGTCTTTATCATAAATTGCAAGAGCTTCGACGCCAGTAGATGACATGGTTGACTGTATAATGCTGTTTGCATTTTCAGGGCTTGAATAAAGTAATGCTAATGTGCTGTTTCTGGCCAGGCTTTCTGTATGCTCAAGTCCTTCGTTTAAGAGTATTTCTTTTACCTGTTGATTTGCGAACCATGTACTTGTTAATGTTAATGCTGTTAGCATTACAATGATTCCACTGCTTACCATTATAAATAGTTGATGTCTTATTGAGCTGTTCTTTATTATGTTCTTTAGATGTTTCATGTTTTTGTATTAATGGTAATCTTTTAATTATTCGCGGGGTAAATCTGGTCGAATTTGTCTAGCAGGTTTTTTTCTAATGTCATTTCTAAATGTGCGGCAGTCCTTATATTAACTGCAATATTTAAATCAATCGATGCCAGAAGTACGGGTTTTATATTATTGTCCTCGAGTCTCCTTTGCATCATGGCAACTAATCTGCGCCCCTGTTTATAATGATCAGGGTAGAGTGAAAATAAAGTTCCTCGCCGTGTATGTTGCAGGTTATTAGAAAACACCACGAAATTTCTATCCCATGCTTCTTTTAAAATATCGGGTAACAGAAAATCCAGTGGGGCTATATTGTCTAATGGCAGCCACAAGGCATCTGTTTTTGATTTTATTGATTTTAAAATTATTTTGTACTCTAATGTTGCTTCTTTAATGTCGTTGACTTCAAGTGCTATGAATTCAATTTTATATTCTCTGCTTATTTTTCTTGCGCGCTCTGTTAACCAGCCATTATTATGCTGGCTATAAATATAATATACACGCGTCACACCTGGATTGAGTAATTGCAAATAACGAAAGAAAGCTTCTGGATCTGCTGACAGGCTTATGCCGTTGATGCCAGGCGGGGCTGACACCATGCCACCTGTAATTAATGGCAGTTTTGTCTCTGTTGCAAGGACGAGTTTATATGTGCTTTGTCCCAGGGCTATATAACCGTCAATAAAATTTTGCTCACTCCATTCCCTGAGCTGATCTGAATTGCTTTCACTGGTCACCCGAAAAGGGTAGAAACTATAACCTGGTATAGACCTTATGCCATTGATGATCTGATCAAACATCTGGCTGTGTTGTTCAGAAACTGTCGGGAATAATACTGCTATTCTGGGTGTTTCATTATTGCCATGTTCAGCATGCGCTTTAGACTGGTATAAGACGGCCAGAATGCTTATTATCATGATAAAAACAATCTTTATTATTAGATTGTTTTTAAATTGTTGATTTACGCAGTAAAAAATAATATTAGTCCTATAAATCAATGGTTATGCACCGTTGCAGGATGGGGGATAATATCCTTACAAATAATAGCTTATTATCCTGTTATTCCAACTGTCGAAACACACATAAAAATTAGATTCAGCAAATTATGATATATAACAAACTTGGGTTAACTAATATTGATGTCAGTATCATCTGTTTGGGTACCATGACCTATGGTGAACAGAATTCCGAGAGTGATGCCCATCAGCAACTGGACTATGCAGTTGCCAATGGTGTTAATTTTATTGATACAGCAGAACTCTATGCTATTCCACCTAAAGCAGAGACTTACGGGTTAACCGAACGCTATATTGGCAACTGGCTTAAAAAGTCAGGCAAACGTAATCAGCTCGTTCTGGCGACCAAGGTTGCGGGTCCGGCAGATGGCTGGTTACCTCATATCAGAAATGAAAAAAACCGACGCCTTGATCGGCCAAATATTGAAACTGCGTTGAACAATAGTCTAAAACGTTTGCAAACCGACTATGTCGATTTATATCAGCTCCACTGGCCGGATCGAAAAACGAATTTCTTTGGTCAACTGGGTTATAGCCATGTACATGATGATGAGTCTGTTGCTATCGAAGAAACCCTCAGTATTCTGAATGATCAGGTTCAGCAGGGTAAAATTAGATATATTGGCTTATCTAATGATACCCCCTGGGGTGTTATGCGCTTTATTGAACTGGCTGAAAAATTAAATATGCCACGAGTCGTAACAGTGCAGAACCCCTATTCATTGTTGAATCGGACCTTTGAAATAGGCCTGGCTGAAATTGCTATTCGTGAGCAGGTCGGGCTTTTGGCCTATTCGCCATTGGGTTTTGGCGTGCTGTCAGGAAAATATCTTCATGGGGCAAAACCGGATGGTGCCAGACTGACATTGTTCCCGGACTATAATCGTTATAGTAATCAAAATGCCATTGCGGCGACAGAAGCCTACGTGCAGCTGGCGCATGATCAAGGACTGGATCCGGCACAAATGGCACTGGCTTATGTTAATAGTCGAGAATTTCTCACCTCAAATATTATTGGTGCTACTACTATGGAGCAGTTAAAATCCAACATTGAAAGTGCCACTATTGAACTAAGTGCCGATGTCATGAAACATATCGAAGCTATTCATACGCGCTATCCGAACCCAAGCCCATAGCAGGTTATTATGAAAGGTATTACTGTTGATAGCGACAGCAAGGTTGTTGAAGTTCGTTACGCTGTTGTCTATGCACCCAAAAGATCGAGGGGCCGTTTTGCCGAAAATTGCGTATTTCTGGTAGAAACCGAAGTCGATGCACTGGAAGAACATGATCCTGATAAGAAACTGTATGCGGCAAAAGTCATTGGCCCATCCAAGTCTTCAGAAGGCCAGCGAATATATTACCTTGACGACTGGCTCTTATAATTTATTCAAATATGAAATCTCCATTTACTTCAATAGACGAATTCCGTAAGGAATTTAATAAAGGTTTGCATGATCTCGCAAAACAGGATGGTCTTGGTGCCTTTATCCTGGTATGCGCTAACGCGACTGTGCATGAGGATATGTTTGATGAGTTCAGATCTATTCTTGAAAAACAGTATCAGGAATTATATGCGCGTTATCGAAAGTCCTTCCTGGAGGGCTGTGATGTTGATGTAGTTGATGAAGATCTTCTGGTTTTTCTTAAATTACATACCATTGGGTTTGAATCAATAAGACATAATGAAGACAGGCAGGAAGGTGTCTGGAAAATTCAGTTTAATCATCTGCGCTCATTCAGGCCTCGACGTATTACCCGATTTATTCATGAAGGTTTGTCTGAACCCTACAATGGTGATAATTTTAATTTTAATAAACCCTTCATGGCACGCGAGTGTTTCTGGTCAGGTGTCTTAAATGGTCGTGATGTAGATCTTTTTTATAATAAATACCCCTTTGCCGATTTTCATGGGTTACTGGTTATGGATCGAAAATCATGTAAGCCGCAATTGCTAAGAAAAAAAGACCATGATTATGTTTTTAAACTGGCTGCGGAGCTTGATGATAATCTACCGGGAGTCGGCTTTGGTTATAATAGCTATGGCGCTTATGCATCAGTTAATCACCTGCATTTTCAGATGTTTATTGATACTGAAGGATTGCCTGTTGCAGATCAATGCTGGGTACATAATGGTGGTGAAAAAGAATATCCAGTAGCGTGTTATGTTTTTGAATCTATCAAGTCATCATGGCAACTGATTCGTGAGTTACATGATCAGCAACAACCTTACAATATTTTATATTTGCCGGGTAGAGTATTTGTTTTTCCACGTAAAACCCAGGGTATGGTTGATGTGCCGGGCTGGAGTAGTGGTTTTACCTGGTATGAATTATCTGGTGGCATGATTAGTTTCAATTATGATGATTATAAAGGTTTAAAATCAGCTGCCGTAGAAAAACATTTGTCTGAGCTTAAACTCGAAAAGCGTTTCAGCTAATAAGTTAAGCTATTTTTAACTGTTCCTTTATTTTATCGGCAACTCGAAATGCATTGGCATAGATGGTCCATGTGTAAGGCACACTGCCACCGGTTGGCATAAAGCTGCCATCAGTGACATATAGATTACCGACATCATGAGCACGGCAGTCAGCATTTAAAACAGATGTGTCTGGGTCGTTACCGAATCGACAGCCACCGGCAACAAGATTCTGTGGCGGTGAGCCGCTAACATTAGAGCGAATATTTTTTGCGCCCATTTTAGCAAGCACACGCTCAGCATGATCGGCGAGATAGTGACCGATTTTAAGATCATGCGGGTGATAACCAATGCGTACCCGTGCAACCGGTGAATTCCATTTGTCCTTAACAGTATTATCAAGACTGACAAAGCAATTATCATTGGGTAACCAGTCATTGAATACCTCGAAGCGTAAGTATTGCGCTTCGGTAAAGGTTGATTTAAGTTTGCGTTGAAGTTCTTTGCCCCAGACCAGTTTGTCATTATCCCATTTTAACGGCATGGCTTTGGCAATAGGATTTGGGTGACGCAGCAGAAAATCAATGATGCCTCCTTTGAGCCGGCCACCGAGCTTTTTTTCATTAATAAAATACCAGTCCTGTAAACCTCTGTTAACAAAAGGCCCGCGTAGTTTGAATTCTTTTGCGGTTTGTGGGCTCATGTTCTTGTATTCAAAATCACCGGTTCCTGAGCCACCCGCAGAAAACAACAGATTCTTACCTACCTGTCCCGTGTTATTGGCCAGGCCATGAGGGTGTCTGGGACCCACTGAAGATAATAACAGTCGACTGGTTTCAATTGCCTGACAGGCAACTACAAATATTTTTGCATTGACCTGATGTTTCTGATAGTTCTGGTCAAAGTATTCAGCAGAAATAACATCGCCTTTATGATTGCTGATCAGTTTGTGCACTTTGGCATTAGCTGTTATCTCACAATTCTGTGTGCCGATGGCACGGTTAAGTAATGCTGCTCGTGAGCTTCCCTTGGCGCCAGATGAACAGCCAAAACTGCCACAATAACCGGAATATTCACAACTGCGTCTGCCCATAGCGGGCCTGGATAAAATAGCACGTGGTGTCGGTAGTGGATTTAATCCCAGTGTCTGGCAGGTTGCATCAAAATATTTTGCAATCGGGTGTTCTGCTGTCGGTGGGTATGGAAAATCACCTGTCGAACGTGGTTCCTGAAAAGGGTGAGCTATGACGTGACCAGAAATGCCAATTTCAGTTTCTGCCTTTGTGTAATAGGGTTCCATGTCATCATAACTGATTGGCCAGTCTGTAATATTGGCTCCCTTGATAGGGCCAAATTCTGATAACAGGCGAAAATCTTCCGGTTTTAAGCGATAAAAGAATCCACTCATAAAATTTGAAGAGCCACCAACGACATTCCCATTCCAGAAATTCCAGCCTGATTCGTCAGTTGATTCGGCCGTCCATTCACCATTAATGTCTGTGTCTTCTATTACATGCCGTTCATCTTTCAGGGCAGGGGTGTAAACACTATGACGACAACAGGCCTGTTCGTCTTTGAAAAAGTCGTTTTCAGTTAGCCAGGGGCCTTTTTCAAGAATCAGAACTTTGAACCCGGCTTCAGCCAGAGTAAATGCAACAGGTCCACCACCGGCACCGCTGCCAATGACACATACATCATATTTCATGACTTGGTCCTGTTAAATGTCTGGCTGTTGATTTTGTAGTACATTTTATCTGTGCCGGGCAGGGGAAATCCTGGCTGGTGTTCCAGCCACTTCCAGCCGATGCCATCAGGGTTGCCACCATAAACTGGATCGCTTAACAACGCTTCAATTAGATAAGTTAATAATATTGATAACCAACGTTCGCCTGCCTGGCTTTGTTCAATCTGGCGTAATACCTTTTCCTTATTTGTCTCATTGAGTTGTGTAAAGACGGCATTATGATTTTTTCTGGCCATATCATTTAGCCAGTTGACACCATTATGGATAAAGTTCCTTTCTTCCTCGTCAGCATCAGGCGCATTTAACATGTTTTTTAAAAATCCCAGTGCCTGTATATCATTTGCACCGGGTGAATGTTCAGTAGCCGGGAATAAATGTTCCTGTACACTGGCCAGTGTATGCCAGGGATCATTGGACGGTATGCTGTTTGCGCTTGCCGCTGCTGATTGTGATAACAGGCTGGCAGGGTATGTGGCTGATATTGATGCTACCAGTGTAATAAATGTCCGACGGTCCATATAATTATTCATTTTCCAGTGTCCAGTATTTAATAAACTCAAGAAATTTCTGTCTTGAATATTGTCCATCACTGATGAGTTCAGCAGTGTCCTTGGATAGCAGGATGGTGCCGTCTTTTTCAGACACATACATATGAGGATAGCCAAGAGGTTTTGGCAATGATGAGAGAAAAGCCTGGTTATCGTTGCTATCACTAACATTGACTTTTAATATTACAAATGTCTGATGTAGTGCGATTTTGACATCTGGATTTTCATCTAGAAACCGTTCAATCATATGGCACCAGGAGCACCATTCTCCGCCCACTTCAATAAGGATACGACGTTGGGTCATTTTTGCATTCTCGATTGCCGCATAGCCGTCTTTAAATGGATCACGGGCTGGGTCGTATTTCAGGCTGTATTTGGGCAGGCTGTTTATATTTGTTTTTTGCGTGGATGCGTAGTTTATGGTTGATACGAGTATGCTGATTAGCACTATAAAGAAACGCATAAGAGAGGGCCATGTGAAATATATTGTCATTAGAGCCAGTGCTTGATGAAAGGTTCGAATCTCTGTGATTATAAATAATATTGAATATTTAATCTGACTATATTAATAGGTTATTGTCCAGATTGAAATCATGCTGATATACATGTTATCAGGTTAAATTAATGGTGCTGTCTGTACTGTCATCCGAAGGGGTACGGAGTGAAGCATATTTAGGACGAAAATAGTGTAAAAGTATCTGGAAATAAATCTGGAAACCCCTTATTGTACTAACTGTACTAAAAAATCGAATAACTAATGGTGCTTTCCAATGTCCGAAAAATTAATGATATTACCCAGTAAAGATGCAGAGAGAACGCGTTTAATAAGCATTCCTGATGATTATGAGGCGCATGAGGTTTATCGTTTCGCAACGGGGCTGATTGCGGGTATTGAAGAGAAAATTCCGGATTATGACTGGGATGATATAATCGAAGCACTTGAAGAACATGGTTTTTCAGAAGTAGAATTCATCCTTGGGCCAGAAATTTAATTACTTTATTGAATCCGTATGTATAAATCAGCAACTAATATCAGCAGGACTTTAGGTGATTTTAAACTTAAAGATCGAATGTTTCGTTATAGCAATTTTATTCCGAAATTTTATAATTATTGTAAATCTCTGGGTTTGCAAACCGGGAAAATTATGCCGTCACGGGCATTCTGCTCCGATGAAAGCCAGGGTTATCCCATTATTCTAATTTGTAAACATTTTGGTACTTTCCCTTTTAATCATGGTCTGGTAGGTGGGGTGGTTGCCACTGATCGTCATGGCCCCCATGCTGAACATGGTAAAGACATGGTGATTATTCAGGCCAGTCATGTCGGCTATGATCCTGATAATGCTCAATTTGGAGTTTATCGGCGTTTGTGTACCGAGCACAGTGATATTTCTTCCAGTTGTGGAAAAATTGATGCTGTTCTTAAATGGTATCAAAGTGAATATCTATTTGCCCAGGATAATATTCTGATTGATAAACGGGGAGATGATTATTTCATTGTTATTGATAACCAGTTGCTTAATATGCAGCGTGAAGATGGTTTATTTCTGCATCTTGAAAAATTAATAGAAAAAAAGGGCTCTCAAATTGTTACAGAAGAGTCCCATAGTACATCAAAATGTTTCAGAGCATCGGACGATATTCGAGCGCTTTATACTGATCTGAAAGATAAGCAAACTATTGGTAAGAATTTACTGCCAGAATTTTTTTATTATAAAAAAGAAATTGCTAAAGATGTTGAAGGTCATAGTCGACTGGAACATAATCTTTTTGATGTTATGCCCTGGATTGTTGCATCAGAAGCGCCTCTGCTTGATGCTGCCAAGGTTAATACCCAGGTTGAGTTTGACCGGGCCTTTAGAACCATCGTAAAAGAAAAGGGTTATCAGGGTAAAAAAATTGTTTATATTGCAGGTCTTAATATTGATATATCGCCCCAGCAGGATCAGATATTTCCATTAACAAAATTTGTGCCCTGGGCAGCATTTATAAAAAATGAGGATGGTAGTCAGATGATTATTGAACAGGATGAACTGTTCGCAATATTAAAAGAGCAAAGTAAAGAAAATCCTGATCAGATTGATATGGAAGAAGCTATATTGGTTATGGAAAATGTAAAAGAAATAAAAATATTCTGATTAATACACTGGATTGTTTGAAAATAATAATTAATCATTTGTTGTGCATAAAAAAGCCCGGTTGAAATCCGGGCTTTTTTATGCAATTTTAAATTGTTAGAAGTGGTAGGGTAAATGTGCTCTGATATCATGTGGCGTATGTCTTACCAGATTTTTATCAATTTCAGAAATGATACGTTTGAATGTCTGTCGACTGAGTTGCTTTCTGAGTTGACCAAGAAAAGCAGGTGGTGACATTAGTATTAATTGTTGAAATTCCCCTTTGCTTCTGGCTTTTTCAATATGCTGGCCTATGGTTTTTGCAAACGACATGCTTTCCTGTTCTTTAATAGTGGTTTGCGCGGTCATTTTATGACCGGCATAACCGTGATTGTCATGGGTGTTACCGGGTAGATCTGAGCTGATTTGCTGTTCATGTAAACGGGAGGATGGATGTAAAAAATCCTTGAGTTCTTTTAGTGGTGTGTTTTTCTTTTTTAATTCGAATATTTTAGCGCGGCTACTTTCTGCTACGACAACCCAGGTTTTTGGCATAGGAATACTCCTTACTTAAGCTAATTGAGTTTTGAATATGTTGATAACGCGGGGGATGGGCTCACTGCTGTTGAAATTATCATCAGTAATCTAATCATTGAATGGCCCTGATTTCATAATCGAATAATTTTATAGCTAACAGGTAGTATTCATTGTTTAATTGATTGAGTTTATTAGCATGTCTTGTTTTAATACCTGCAGTTTGTGCTGTTTATGTTAACTATCTGTAATAGTTGCAGTATATTTATGTCAGCTTTTTCTGTCGTGATGTTTGATGTATATCGGTAATAAGTTTTTTGTGGGTTTCATGGGGTATAAACCGACTACTATCCAGTTAGCCCAGATTATTTGGAAGTCTAATAATAATGAAAAATTTTAAAGATTTATTGGGGATTCAGGCAGTCACCAGTGGTCATTTCGAGAAATTGATTTCGGCTGTAGGGGGGGGGTTAGGTATATGGTGTATTTTGCTTATAACCAGTCAATTTGTTCACGGCTTGTCTGCGGCACTGATTGTAGCGTCGATGGGTGCTTCCGCTGTTCTTTTATTTGCAGTTCCTAACGGACCACTATCCCAGCCCTGGCCATTGATTTGTGGTCATCTGATTTCTGCCTGTATCGGAGTGACCTGTTATAAGTTGATACCCGAGCTATTTCTGGCATCCGCTTTTGCAGTGGGTTTGAGTATTGCCTGTATGCATTATTTCCGTTGTATACACCCACCGGGTGGTGCAACGGCTTTATCAGCCGTCGTCGGTGGGGTTGATATTCATGCTTTAGGCTATGACTATGTGTTAACACCTGTTTTACTAAATGCTGTGGTTATTTTAGTCATTGCCATTCTGGTTAATTACCCATTTCAGTGGCGTCGTTATCCGGTCTCTTTATGTTATAAAGCAGAAGAGCGTAAGCAAGGTGACTGTCGTTATCGGGCTGACAGTGTCATACCGCGTAGTGATCTTGAGTATGCCTTAAAAAGTATTGGTTCCTTTGCGGATATTAGCGAGCAGGAATTAGAAGTGATATACAAACTGGCATTACAACATAACCGACAGGCACGGTTGGAAGTAGAGGATATTATTCTGGGTCATTATTACAGTCACGGACGCCTGGGTGAAGATTTTATTGTTCGCATGATTATTGATGAATCACACAGTGATAATGCTGAAAAAGATATGGTGATTTATAAGATCATTACCGGTAGAGGACAGGGCTCAACGGAATGTGTGACTCGTCAGTCATTTGCCAAATGGGCAAAATTTGAAGTGGTTAGTCAGGATAATATCTGGAAGGTTAAGGAAAAGGTTTAGCAATCACTAGCGCTGTCAATTGATGGCAGCGCTAGTGTTGGTGTCTATGCCTGAAGTTTTGCGGCAACGCGTTGCAGCTTTTCACGCACCACGGGTGCGACTTCAGCAATCATCGGGTTATCAACCAGGGTGAGTACGGCTGATGGATCCATGAAGCCTACGTTTACATCACCATTAGCTTCTTCCCTGATCAGGACATTGCAGGGTAATAACAGGCCTATATCAGGCTCGGCATCAATGGCTTTATGCGCCAGATCGGGATTACAGGCACCGAGGATCTTATAGCCGGAACGATCGATATCCAGTTTGGCTTTCATGACTTTTTGCACATCAATTTCAGTTAATACACCAAAGCCTTCTTCCATGAGTGCTTCACGTACTTTGCGTTCGGCCTCTTCCATTGATGTCTGGATAATGACATTAAATCCGTACATAGTGTTGTCTCCCGTAAGATTGTAAAAGTGTAATTGTCGGCTATATTAGCATAGACTTATCTGCTGTTTACAGGCTTTCAACCTGCCAGATGTCATATGCGGGTTCTTCATAGGGGTGGGCCTGTTTCATGGAGGTAATGACCTTTTTGATCAGTTGATCATCGCATACCATTTCAACTTTGTATTCATCAACCTGTTCAATCTGACCTTGTGTACCAATATAAGGTTTGCTGTTGTCCAGTGGTCTGAACTGCCCCTGGCCCAATGTTTGCCAGCTACAGCAGTCGTAATCACCTATTTTTCCAGCACCAGCCGCGAACATGGCCGTTTTAACCTGCTCAAGATGGCTCTCGGGTATAAATACACAGATCTTATACATGGTTTATGGCCTATTAAAGGATGTAGAATGTGCCCAAATTTAAACCATATACAGGAAAAAACAATGAGTGATGACGGTATTCAATTGTCACCCCAGTTAATGGGTGACCTTAGAGCTGCCCTGGAAAAACAGGATCCAAGAACCAGTGATGATATATTGGCCATGCAGTATCTGGCCGCTGCTGCCGGTATGATGCTATCTGACTTTAATAACCCGCAAATTAATAAACAGGCTGCTCTGGATGATATCTGTGGTTTCATGAAGCATGTGTTTGATTACATGGAAAATGAAAAGAAACGCAATATGCCACCACCGGCGCAGGAGGCTTTTGGGGTCTGGAAACCGGCTAAAAACTGATTCGTCATCATAGGGCGATTAACCGTAACATTGTTATGGTTATGAAAATCGGTAAAATATACTCTTATTTCGTTTGAACTGGTAAATAATGCAATCAATATTTAGCCGCGCAAAGGATTGCATTAGCTGTTGTGATCCAGCTGAAAAGTGCAATCTGACGCACCAGTTGGCCAATGACTGGAATAATCAGTGGGTGATAATAGATGATGGTGATGTTGTCGCGCCCATTACGGAGCCCGGCAGACCTGAAAAGCCGCATTTAGTTTCTCCCAAAAATGTTGCCAGAAGACGTGTGCATACTGACAGCGGTCGTATTATTCTGGCTCATGCACTGGCGCATATTGAATTTAATGCTATTAATCTGGCGCTGGATGCGATATATCGCTTCCGTGATATGCCAGTGGATTATTATAGTGACTGGTTAAAAGTCGCTGATGAAGAGGCGTATCATTTCAGGCTGCTGGAAAAATATCTTATGGATCGAGGTAGTGAGTATGGTGAATATGATGCTCATAATGGTTTGTGGGAAATGGCTGTGAAAACGGCTGATGATGTTTTATCAAGAATGGCACTGGTACCCAGAGTACTGGAAGCCAGGGGGCTGGATGTGACCCCGGGATTGATTGAAAAACTAACAGCGGCAGGTGATGATGATTTTGCTGAGCGTTTGCGTATTATTCATCGTGACGAGATAGGCCATGTTGCCATTGGAAGTCGCTGGTTTCATTACCTGTGTGACCAGCGTGGACTGGATAGTAGAGAAACTTTTACTAAACTATTAGATGAGTATATGGTTGGGCCATTAAAAGGTCCCTTTGATGATGTCACCAGAATTCAGGCCGGCTTTACAGAGATGGAGCTTGCAGATTTGAGAGAAAAGCAATAATGATAAAATTGAGTAACGTAATTCTGCTTTTGGGTGTGGGCTTATTTAGCCAGATAACTATGGCAACGACCAGGGCAACAGTCTTCTGGTTTGATGAGCTGGAGGCAGGTGTTGATCCTGTCCAGATGCGTTATCTTGTTTCGGCAAATTACCTTCGCATTGATAATGGTGATTCCAAGGCTGATTTTATTTTATTTGATTCAGATAAAAAAATGATATACAGCGTTAATCATGCAGATAAAACCATACTGGTTATTCGAAACAGTAACTGGAAGAAGCCAACATATGATTTTTCAACAGATGTTGTGCAGGCGCCACTCGAAGGTGCACCTATTATTTCAGGCAAACAGGTTCAGGGATATAAGGTAACCGTTGATGGAGAAGTCTGTACCAACATTCAGTTCATACCTGGCATGTATCAAAATGAAATGCAGATTTTTAAAAATTATCAGATAACTCTGTCCAGTCAGCAAATCAGTAATCTGGCAAATACCCCGGAACATATGAAAACACCCTGTTTTAAGCTTGATGTTGTCTATAACGAAGGCAGTTATTACGATCTGGGTATGCCTGTCCATGAATGGCATAACAGGGGATACGCCAAGTATCTTAAAGAGTATAAAGCACAGAATGTTCCTGAGGTTCTTTTTAAATTACCGGCGGGTTATAAACAATACAGTGTGGGTGTTACTCAATAAAAATCTTTTAACGAGTAATCTTCTGTATTGTTAAATTCAAGGTAGCTGCCTTTTTCATACCAGTCTCCAAGGACAATACGCGTGGCCTGAGTTCCGGCAATTTCCAGTTTATGGATAAAAGGTCTATGCGTGTGGCCGTGTATTATCAGGCTGATATGGTGCTCTTGAAAGGTGTGCTCAACTGCCTGATTGTTAACATCCATTATATATTCGGCTTTCTCTTTAGTTTCTTCCTTGCTTTTTTCGCGCATGGCTTTTGCCAGCAGTCTACGTTCAGCCAGGGGTTTTGACAGAAAGTCTTTTTGCCAGAGAGGATCTCTGACCATGGTTCTGAACATTTGATAACGGGTATCATCTGTGCAAAGTGTATCGCCATGCATGAGTAAAATCGGGTTATTGTCTGAATTTAATATGAATGGGTCATCAATTAGAGTGCAGCCGCATCGACGGGTGAAATCCTGGCCGATAAGAAAATCACGGTTGCCGTGCATGAGATAAACATCCGGGCCCTGGTCTGAGAATGATTTTAGCCGGTTAAAAACGGTTTCTAATTCATTGGCTGTATCATCATCACCCAGCCAGTATTCAACAAAATCGCCAAGAA
>JAOUMX010000156.1 GCA_029881275.1 Gammaproteobacteria bacterium
AACAGGTATTATGTCAAAGGTCGATCACTTTTCTGCATTAAAGCAAATTGTTGAATATTTTTCAGAAAAAAATGTTATTTATATCTCTCATCGTCGTGAAAACAGGAAAAACCTTGATGAGATTAGTCAATCTCTTAATATTAAAGTGTGTCATTTTGATTATCCATTGGAATTTCAGCTTGCTATGATCGGCCCAAGGCCTGTGATTGTTGCATCTTTTGTGTCATCTGTTATTGAAAATTTAAGACTTATTATGGGAAATGACTTAAAGATAGTTTCATTTAAGTTTAGGCCAGGTACATACAAATATCAGGAGCGTATTGATGCAACATATACGTATTATGAGAAAAACTTGGGTGACAATTTTTGTGTTGTGCCTTTGAATTAGTTTGATTGAGGGTTTTATTTTCTAAATTACTATAGACTCTATCATATTATTGTAATCATATGGTCTGTATCAGAGTTACACCATCATGTCAGATAGTGGATTGTCTGATGGATCAACTTATGGTGATAGCGGTAGCTATCTTCATTCAGTGTAACAAAACTGGTTTGTATTCATCGTATGTATCATTCTTAAACTTATTTCTAAATGTAAAAATGATGCTAGCGCATCTGGAGCAACATAGGCTATTTTAAAATTTCGTTGCTTACGCTAATGCTTTCTATTTTAGCTGAAATACCGTTATGCCTGGCTTTTCGGTGTATAAATATAGAAATATTCTAATATACTGTATATTTCAGGGCGCTATTTCTGTATAGTACCACCCAATCAGGATGTTCCATTCCTGCTCTGTAGCGTTTCTAGACCTGTTAGTAAATCAAGTTTGGTAAGCGTGATAACCAACTTGAATTTATAAAAGCTGATTTTCCGAATCTCAGCTTAACGGGGTATTTATATTGTCTTTCCAGAATTTTAATCTTGATCCTAAACTGCTTAAAGCCATAGAAGATAGCGGCTACAACGAGCCCTCTGATATTCAGCTACAGGCTATTCCGCCTATTTTACAGGGTCAGGATATTATGGCCTCCGCACCTACGGGCACCGGAAAAACGGCCGCCTTTGTATTGCCTGCCTTGCAACGACTGATCACTAATGCGCCTGAAAGGGGTATAGGTCCAAGGGTGCTGGTGTTAACACCCACCCGTGAACTGGCGAATCAGGTGGCTGAGAATATCTATAAGTTCACCAAATATGCTCATATGAGTTCCTGCTCAGTAGTGGGTGGTACGCCTTATCCACCTCAGATTCGTATGTTGAAGAAGCCTCTGGACCTGCTGGTCGCAACTCCGGGGCGCCTCATTGATCATATGCAATCGGGTCGTATCGATTTTTCGCGTCTTGAGTTATTAATTCTGGACGAGGCTGACAGAATGCTGGATATGGGCTTTATCGATGATGTGAAGCAGATTGCCGCACAAACACCGGATAGTCGTCAGACATTATTGTTCTCTGCGACCCTTGAAGGTGAAATCGATAAAATCGCCCGACAATTGCTGAAGCAGCCGGTGCGTTTGCAGGTTTCTGGTGTGACCGTCAAGCATGAGTCAATTACTCAGCATGTTCATCAGGCCGATGACTATCGACATAAGCGTGCTCTGTTGACGCACCTGCTCGGAAAAAAAGAATTAACCCAGGCAATTATTTTTACGGCAACCAAGAAGGGTGCTGATGAACTGGCTATTAAGCTGAAAGAAGAGGGCCTGACTGCTGCAGCACTACACGGTGATATGAAGCAGGGTATGCGACATCGAACGGTTGAAAATCTTAAGCGTAATAAAATTCGTATTCTGGTGGCAACTGATGTGGCAGCTCGCGGGCTGGATGTAAAAGGCATCAGTCATGTGATTAATTTTGATATGCCCATGCAGGCTGAGGACTATGTACATCGTATTGGTCGTACCGGTCGAGGTGGTTCAACCGGCGTAGCAGTATCACTGGTAGGGCCTCAGGACTGGATGCTGCTGTCACGTATTGAAAAATTTATTGATGCGCGACTTGATTTGACAGAAGTGGAAGGACTAGAACCAAAATTACCCAAACCCAAGTTTGGACAGTCAAAACCTTTTGCGAATAAGCGTAAACCCAATGTGCGTTATAAGAAAGGCGGTTTCAAAATGCAGGATCAGGGTAATTCGCGTCGCAAGCGGCGTCCGGCAGATTTGAGAGTTGCCTGATATAGTTCTAAAAATCATTATCGACATATTTAATGTGTCGATAATGAAGTCATCAGACAGGTCGGCATTTATTCATCCCGGCCGGTTGTTTCATATCTATATTTATTAACCGTTAAGTAGGTCCTATAGCGGTAATTGTCTGTGGTTTTACTCAGTAAAGATAATCTGATTATTAGTAAATACGGGTGTATTTTTACTCACCCTCTGGATGCGGTATGGCTGTTCTGATAAAAGGAAAAATCAGTATTTCATAATATAAATATAAACATGCCTAAAACGTGTGTGTTATCACAATTTACTTAAAGAGATTGCGGTTAACTGGCGCATAAGCAAGATAATTGACTGATCTCTGACTAAACTAAGCTGTGAATTAGACTTTATATGGAGGCCACTAATGGCATCAGCTGATTTCTGGAATATGTGGGTGCCCGGTCAACCCGCCACTTCGATAGTAATCTGGGTCGTTATTTTTATGTTAGGGCTGTATGTGGCGCGTATACCGGCGCATCAGGCCATACTGACTATTACCCAGGGATTACGCCATGCATTGAGGCTGATGGCGAAGTCTGTGATGCTGGTCGAAAAACGTCTGAAACAGAGAAATAGTGAAGTTTTGCTTGCTCATGGCCGTGAAGCAACGGAGCGCTATATAGAACGTGAGTTTCAACGAGTTGAGGCACTGGTTAATAGAGACCTAAGTGGCTATCCATCATTGCAACGTGATCTAAAAGAGCAAATAACACGTATTGATGAGGATTATGTGCAATCAGGTGAAGTGCCTCCACAGCCACCCGAATGGTTACGTGCAATCGAGGCCGTGGCTGAAATTCCGTCGAATGGCTCTCCCGTGGTCGCGAAGATCCTCAATGATATTCACAGTACCTTGAGAAAATCTCTGGATAAGGATGTGAGTGCATATAGAAAAGCCAATAAGGAACGCCACGAACTATTAAAGAAAATGATGCCGTACTGGCGGTCATTAACCAAGATATTGACTAATGTAGAGAAGAAGATTACCGGACTGGAGAATCGGTCAAACATTATAGATGAGCAGATGAAGCATTATGAAGAAATTCTGGCCAAGACAGATTACGCTGAAAGGATGTTGTCCTCATCATCACTGACACAGTTTTTTATATCAGGTCTTGTTCTGTTTATCGCAATTATTGGCGGATATGTTAATTTCCAGTTAGTGGCATTACCTATGTCAGAGATGGTAGGCGCAGGAAGTTATCTTGGTTCAATAAAGTCATCTAATGTTGCGGCATTATTTATTATTGCGCTAGAGGTTTCTCTGGGGCTATTTCTTATGGAAGCCGTAGGCGTTACACGATTGTTTCCTGTTATTAGTACGCTTGATGATAAAAAACGAAAAGTAATTCTATGGGTGAGTTTAAGTTTTCTTTTTGTATTTGCATCAATTGAATCATCATTGGCATATATGCGAGATATGCTGGCCGCTGATAAAGAAGCACTCACGCAGATGTTATCGGGTGTTGAAGTCGCTGAGCCTGAGTTCAGATGGATTCCATCTGTAGGGCAGATGGTAATGGGCTTTATCCTTCCATTCGCATTAACTTTTGCGGCAATACCTCTTGAGTCATTTATTCATTCATCAAGAACGGTTATTGGCTTGGCACTGGTATGGCTGTTGAACTCCCTGTCATTTATTATTAGACAGATGGCAAGTTTGATAAAAGGGGTCGGTCAATTAATTGTAAATGTTTATGATCTATTTATTTTTATCCCGTTAAGAATCGAGCAGTTATTCAAAAAGAACAAAGAATCACCTGATATTGGTTCTGTTCAGAATAATGTATTTATAAAGAATTAAATCTGGAGTTATAAAATGAAATATTTTACGGGAATTTTAGTCGGGCTTATTTTAGTATTGACAGGATGTTCTGATCCTAAACCTCAGACAAAAGCAGTGTATATGTTGCTGGATACTTCAGGTACCTATACTCAGCAACTGGATAAAGCAAAGAATATCATCAAGTATTTGCTGGGTAATCTTAATTCTGGTGATTCATTTGCTGTGGCAAGAATAGACAGCGAGAGCTTTAGTGAAAAAGATTTAATTGCAAAAATAACTTTTGATATGCGTCCTTCGAAGGCAAATGCCGAGAAAAGAACCTTTAATGATATTATTGATAAGTTTACCAGTACTGTAAAAGGCAGCGCTTATACGGATATAACAGGTGGTATGCTACAGGCAATTGAGTATTTGAATGAGACAGGTGCCGGCTATAAATATATTCTTATATTCTCCGATTTAAAGGAAGAGGTTAAGAAAGGGCATGTTCGTGATTTTCCTATTACATTAACAGATATAAAAGTAACTGCGCTTAATGTGACCAAATTGCAGTCGGATAATATTGATCCACGCGAGTACATGACGCGAGTCGAACAGTGGACGCAGCGTGTGGAAGACGGTGGTGGAACCTGGCGCGTTATCAATGACCTGGATAGACTGGAAGGCTTGCTGGACTAATCGTGTTTTAATTAACTGGAAATGAAGAAACGATATAGACTGATATGTTTAATATTTTCCTGTATCTTTGCAGGTGCGTTGCAAGCAGACAATATTCGCGGTCGAATCGTTAAAATTCAGGGGCAGGTTTTCATTGTTAATGATAATAATGAAAGGCGCACACCTGAAAAGAGTAATTTTCTGGTTAATAATGGTGAAACAGTAGTTACTGATGAGAACAGTAAAGCGGTAATTCAGTTTGCGGGTGGTGTTCTGTCAGTATTGGATGAAAAAAGCAGATTGCGTGTTGAGAAAGCCGGATGGTTTTCTCAGTTAAGTGGTAAAGCTTATTACATTTTCAAGAAAGTTTTTAATAAACAACCTCAAAAAGTTTACACAAAGTTTGCAACCATTGGGATTCGTGGAACTGCGTTTATTGTTAATGCAAGTGATAATGATAATATGATTGCTTTAGAGGAAGGTAATTTAAAGATTGAGTCTCCCGGTGATGACTATGCTATTCGTAAGCAACGTAAAACAGATGACTTCTCTGATTTCAGGAATGAACATCAAAGGCAGTTGCAAATGATGGATCAGGAATATTCTGATTATAAAAAACAACTGGAAAATGAATTCTTTGAATATAAAAAGAGTTTTGAGTTAGCTGCAGATTATCAGGTTAGTTTTAATGGACGAAATGTCGAGCAGGTAGCTATCAGTAGCGATATAAAGCGGGCCTTTGGCGACTTTACCTATTTTGCGGCTGAATATATTTCTGCCTATAAAGAACCGGCTTATCTGGATTGATAGCAGGCTAAAAATTCTTAAGTGTGTTTTAATGTTGCTTACCCATTTTGTTATAAATGTTTTGTAAGTTGTTGAATACCGGGTGTCAAATCGTTGCAATTAATTGATGTTTGATCCTGATGCTGTAGGGTGCTAAATTTACATCATACGTTGTTCTAGTAGTGAGTTATTTAGAAATGGAATTACCAGATTTTGATCATCTTAGACGGCTCGCAGATAAAGATCCTGATGAGCTTGAAAGACTCAGGCAATTCTATTGTGCGCAATTAATAGCAAGCGCGCCAGATCGATATC
>JAOUMX010000157.1 GCA_029881275.1 Gammaproteobacteria bacterium
CTCACTTAACAACACCAGTTTATCCAGTCGCTCTGATAAAACAGGCACTTTAACATCTTTTTTTTCGGGCAAATAATACTGCCAGCCTGCAACTAATAAATTAATAATCAATAAAAATAAAAAAAATAATCGCATCTTATAACCCGGTTATCGCCGCCTGCTGCAGCCCATACAGAATCACATCTGGCTCAAAAATATAATCACATTTAAACTGCTTTGAAAGTTCCGCACCATCACCGCCAGTTACAATACACAACAAATCATTACCTAACATTAACCTGTGTTTATTCAACATCATCTCAAGACCTGAACTCAGCAACTGATAACATCCACTATTAACTGCATCAGTAGTTTTTTTTGCCAATTCTAATCTTTCACCAGATCCATGGCTTATACCCGCCGTCCCCTGACTTAAAGCAGCCTGCATCATAGTGAGCCCTGGCATTATTAACCCACCCAAATGATGACCCTCATTATCAACTACATCCAGAGTAACCGCAGTCCCACAATCAATAATACAAAATGCTTTTTTATATTTAACCCAGGCACCAATCATGGCACACCACCGATCAACACCCAGCTTCTCAGCATCATTATAAGCATTAAACAATCCTGCCTGAGACGCCTGAGACACTACAAATACAGAATTTACCTGCCAGTTTTTTTTAAACCAGCACTCAATCTTCTGCTTGATATTTTCACTTGCTACACAACTAATATAAATTCTTTTCTGCACAGAAACAGACGAAAAAACCTCATCAAACAGATCTGTTATTTCAGCCGACTGATAACATTTAATTCCCTTCTGAACAAATTCATCCTCAGAACTCACGGCCCACTTAAAACAGGTGTTACCTATATCAATTAACAACATTATTATTTCATCCTGATACTAACATCAGCCGCATAAAATGTTTCCTGACGCCCATCTACTATCACCATTAAAGCACCATGTTCATTAATACCAATATACTCACCTTCAATCACACGACCACCTTCGAAAATATCAAGCCTTCTCCCAATACATAAATCATACTCTTGCCACTCATTACGAAAGCCATCAAATCCAATGCTAGCAAACTGATCACATACCGTAAGGATCTCATTTAAAAGCATCCCCGCCAACACGCTGCGATCTACAGTTCTATCATCCTTTATTTCCTTAAGCAGATCAGTCCATTGATTTTCAATTAGCACACTGGATGTTTTCGCCATATCATAATTCAAACCCACACCAATAACGGCACACATCCCTGCATCCTGTTTAACTCTTGTTTCTATGAGTATACCTGCAATTTTACCGACCCCAACATAAACATCATTGGGCCACTTTAATCCTGCTTTTACACCTAGCTTACCAAGTACACGCACAATACAAACGCCCATCACCATACTCAAGCCATATAGCTGATCTGGCTTAACATCAAATTTATACGCAATACTCATATAAATGTTCTGCGCTCTGGGCGAATACCAGTCTCGATTTTTTCGTCCCCGCCCAGCCAACTGCCGTTCGGCAAAACATATTTTTGGCAATATAACCGTATCCCGACATTGATCTAAGGCCCAGTTATTGGTGGAATCAATAGTGTCAAAAATAACCGGGGCAGCCATATTTACCAGTAGCTCAGCTCTTATCTGTGATTTAATTTTTAACAAATCCAGGCTTTCTGCACTATTCATCGATATTGACTACACTCAGCATTAAAGAAATCATAGGTATCAACCGATACAGTTATAATCTGCAGACTGACTATTTCTAATTACTCAGGGCAAGATTTAATAGAAATGAATATTAACACTTTGGGCACTTATCAGGAGAAAATGTGGATCTAGCAACCCTACTTGGGCTAATTATTGCTTTTGGTTTCATTATCGGTGCCATTCTGACTGGCGGCTCCCTATTGCTATTTGTTAATCCGCCTTCATTACTTATAGTGATAGGTGGCAGTGTCGCGGTTGTTTTAATGCAATTTACCCTGACTCAATTTTTTAGCGCCATGAAGGTTGGTGCCAAGGCATTTTTTCACAAACCCATCAATCCACAGGACCTTATTGATCAGGCCGTCTCACTGGCCAACATTGCACGAAAAGAAGGCATGATGGCACTGGAACAACAGGAAATTGATAACCCTTTTTTATACAAAGGCATTCAACTTTGCGTCGACGGGCACCCACCGGATCTGGTAAGACGCATGCTAAGCAAAGATATTAGCCTGACCATACAAAGACATGAACGTGGACAAAAAATATTCAAGGCACTGGGAACCATCGCTCCGGCAATGGGCATGATTGGTACCCTGATTGGTCTGGTACAAATGCTGGCTAACATGGATGACCCCAAGTCGGTTGGGCCCGCAATGGCAGTTGCATTATTAACTACCTTATATGGTGCCGTGATAGCCAATGCTTTTGCCCTGCCAATCGCTGATAAATTACTATTGCGCAGTGAAGAAGAAAGAAACAATAGAACGCTCATTCTTGAAACTATAAGTGGCATTCAGGAAGGCATGAATCCAAGAGTTCTTGAAGAAATGCTGAAAACTTTTCTGCCCGAAAGCGAACGAGCATCAGAAGACGATAACGCAGAATAATATCAATGGATGAGGAAGAAAAAAAATGTGAAGAAGGAGCGCCTGCCTGGCTAGCGACATTTGCGGATCTAATGTCATTGCTGATGTGTTTTTTCGTCCTTCTGCTGGCCTTCTCAGAAATGGATGTCCTGAAATTCAAGCAACTCGCAGGCTCCATGTCAGCCGCCTTCGGTGTTCAACGGGAAATCAAAACCAAAGATATCCCCAAAGGAACCAGCGTCATAGCCAAAGAATTCAGCCCTGGGAGACCCAAACCAACTGCATTAAAAGTTCTTCGCCAGCAAACCACCGATGATCGCAAAAAGAATCTCGATTTCCGTGAAGGCGCACGTGTAGGCAAGGGCGAAACCAAAGAAGCCGCTGCCCGCCTCGAAAAACTAAAGAAAGCCCTTAAATCGCAAATAGGCCAGGGCAATATTGAAGTAACAGGCAATGATGTGCGTACAATAATACGCATTAGAGAAAAAGGCTCATTTCCTTCAGGCAGTGACAGAATCAACCCCAGCTTCAGGCCTGTCATGAAACAAATCGCAGAAATAGTCAACCAGACGCCGGGCCAGATACATATTGCCGGCCATACCGACAACGTCCCTATCAATACTTTCCGATTTAAATCGAACTGGGAGCTATCATCAGCACGTGCCGTGTCGATTCTAAACGAGCTGCTTTATCATCAAAAGATCGATAATAGTCGACTGGTTATTCAGGGTCATGCTGACACAAGACCCCTGATACCTAACACAACAGCTAATAACAGAGCCATCAATCGAAGAGTTGAAATAACTATTGTTAAGACACCAAAATCCAGCAATGAACTTCCCAGTCTTATTAAATTTTCAGAGTAACTATTATGATAGACAAAGAAAGCGATCAAAATGAACGCAGAGGTTTTTTCAGAATCGATGATCAAATCAAGCTCGAATATGAAATTGTCAGTGATGACGAATACAACAATGCAACCCAAATACTAAATGAAGTACATGATTCATCCTTTGCACTCAGTGCCAACTTTGCAACACTAAATCATGATAACAGCTACCTGCTAAATAACATTCGCCGTGGTACACCAGAAATCGCACAATATCTTGACCTGCTCAATCAAAAGATCGACGCTCTCAGCCAGCATTTACTCGAAAATGAAATTTCGCTTTCAGAAGAAGGATTGACTACTGCCAACATCAGCGCCTCAGGCATTGCATTCAAAACGCCAGAAAACCTGAAGAAAAACCAGGCAATAAAAACAAAAATTGTATTAATGCCTGAAAAAATCGGTATTCAGGCATACGGACGCATCATTGACTGCAGACCCGATACTGAAAACAATAATTATATCGCCAGCATGAATTTTGAACACATACGAAATGACGATAAAGAATTAATGATAAAACACAACCTTAACAAACAGATGATTGAACTCAGAAAAAGATCGGAAAGCAAAGAAAATTAATTGTCTAGATCCGTTGAATAAACAACAACCCTGTTACGACCATTATGTTTAGCTTTATATAAAGCATTATCAGCATATTCAAGCAAGAGGACAGATAACCCTTCTGCCGTATTAATTTCCGGGTTATTCAAAGCCTGAAGCGAAGTCATACCAATGGAAACGGTAATCGAGAGCTCCTTACCATAAAACGAATGCTTCTCAGACGATATAACTTTACGTAAACGATTGGCAATTTCAGATGCCACTGAAATATTTGTATTCGGCAATGCAATTACAAACTCTTCTCCACCATATCGTGCCACGATATCACATGCACGAACCTGTTCCTTGATCATAGCCACTATGCGCATCAAAACCAGATCACCAATATGGTGCCCATAGGTGTCATTAACATTTTTAAAATAATCAACATCAACAAACATACAGGTCAGATCATGATCAAGACGTAAACTTCGTTCAATTTCATCTTTAATACGCAAATCAAAATAACGCCTGTTATATGCCTGCGTTAACGCATCCTGATAACCAATTTCCTTAATACGTTGCTGATTAAGGCAATTCTCTATAGCCACAGCCGTCATCACAGAAAGCCTTTGCAAAAACTCAGTACCATGACTCTGCTTATAGCGATTAACATCATTACTAATAAGAAATAACGCGCCAGTTATTTTATCCGCTCGCAGGAGCGGTAACAGGGCAGCGCTTTTACAATCACTGCATTGCCTGTCATTTAACAACCAGGAGTAATCTTGCAGAACATCTTCACCAAGAGCCGGGGCAAAAGGTAATGAGGCAAGCACATCAGAGCGTTTATCAGGATCTAAAATATAAAGATTATTCTTAAAAATATGGCGTGCGTCATCATCATGCCCAAAAAACAGGCGATCAGTATCCTTGTTGTAATCAACAATACATAAAATAACGTCTTGTAGATGAAACCGAACCTGCATTTGAACTAGCAGATAATCACAGAGTTGAGCCGGCGAATTTGAACCAATAATTTCAAATCCAAAAGAATCAAATAAACCCTGCTTCTTTTCGTTAGTTCTTGCCTGCCTAAGTAAATTTTCCAGCTTACGTCGTAATAGGCGGTTTTCATTATGGATAGTGTCTACCATAGGCAAATTTATATCACAAAGATAGAAATCCCGCTTGTTTTATTAAACTCGGCAATACTAAATAAAAGCTTATTAATGAAATAAGATGAAGAAACAAACCTGAATCGCCATAAAAAAAGCCCTGTATCAGTTAAAGAAACAGGGCTTTAAAATTCAAGTTTGTCAGGTGTTTGCCTGTACAGACACACGCAATAGATAGTCGCGTAGCGACTGCTGAGGGATGTGGTGTATGTCGGTTTTGCAGGCGCAAAAACCGTGTCCTGCTTTATTCGCGCTATCCCTCGGCAACTGCTCCGGCGTTGCTCTACCACCTACATCCATGGCGTGCGCTCACCCCTTCGGGTCCGTGGCACAAAGCAGCCACGTTAAACATCGCTCCGTTCTTGCGTGTGAAGAGGACACGCAAATAAGCGCGCCGACAGGCGCTC
>JAOUMX010000158.1 GCA_029881275.1 Gammaproteobacteria bacterium
TCAGAGATAGTGAATTGCATAGTCATGTTGGTATCGCTGTATCAGGCAAATTTGCCGACGAATCATAACATTTTTGCGTATCAATTACCTTTGAAAAAGCCGCCGGTAGTTTTGTGTTGACTGTTTGGCAATGATTTCTAACGACGTATTACGCACACCGGCCAGGCATTCAGCCACATGCTGTACCCAGCCCGGGTGATTCTGTTTGCCTCTATGGGGCACGGGTGCCAGATAGGGAGAATCGGTTTCAATCAGAAAGCGATCGTCAGGCACCTGTCTGGCGACCTGTCGTAACTCATCTGCTGTCTTGAAAGTAAGGATACCGGAAAAGGAAATATAAAAACCAAGATCAAGTGCCTGTTTGGCCATTTCCCAGCTTTCAGTAAAACAATGCATGACACCACCGCACTGGTCTGCATTTTCCTCGGTCATAATTGAGATGGTGTCTTCACGGGCATCGCGGGTATGGATAATAAGCGGTTTGTTTAACTGGTTTGCGGCTCGGATATGTTCCCTGAAAGCAGCCTGCTGCTCAGTCTTATGTTCCTCGCCATAGTAATAATCAAGTCCTGTTTCACCTATAGCGACCACTCTGGGATTCTGCGCCAGCTCGATTAATGTGGCGGCGTCGACAGGTGTTTTAATCACATCTGAGGGATGAACCCCGACGGACACATCAATATACTCATAGCTTTCAACCAGTGCCAGCATCTGCGGGTAGTGATCCAGATTAATGGCCACGCACAACATTCTGTCAACACTATTATTTCTAATAGTATCAATAAGTAATGAGAAGTTGTTATCAAAGTTCTTGAGATTTATGCGATCAAGATGACAGTGTGAATCTATAAACATATTAACTGAAGTCTGAAGTCTGAAGTCTGAAGTCTGAAGTCTGAAGTCTACAGGATATTGACAGGGGGTAAAATTAAAACAAATTTTAGACTTACGACTTACGACTTACATCGTATGTGTCATACGATCCGACGCCATAGCGCCTGCCAGGAAGGTTTCAATTTTACTGCGGGTCTGGCCATTGTCCTGAGCACCAAATTGTACGCCGATCCCCGCAGTTTTATTCCCCTGAGAACCCGCCGGGGTCATCCATACAATTTTGCCGGCGACAGGTACACGGTCTTTGTCATCCATCAGTGTTAATAGCATGAACACTTCATCACCGAGGTTATAGGCTTTATTGGTTGGTATAAATAGTCCGCCATTCTTAACAAATGGCATGTAAGCGGCATAGAGCGCTGATTTATCTTTGATGGTGAGTGATAAAATACCCTGTCTTGGTGACTTACCTGCTGACATAACCTGCCCTTATAATTTTATGTGTTGGTTCCATGATATTAGCAAATCTTCCCATAACAGTTGTGCATTCATGGGAATAGATTGAGCTCGGCGAATCAGATTAAGCTGATCCATGTACAAATATAGTTGCTTCAGCGATATTTTTCCTGCTATCTGGGTTAAATCTTTAATTCTGTCCCCATGAACCAGAACCGAGCTGTCACACCCCTGCTGGATATGGATTAGATCTGTCAGCCAGTCATATAACCAGTTGAGCAATTGCTCATTATGAATTTTTGAAAGCTGTTCAGAATGTTGAATAACGGGTTTATTGGCAGCGCTATCGACCAGTGCTCTGATTAAAGTATTTCTTTGCTCATATCCCTCGTTTTCGGCCAGTTGCTTTGCTGCCAGGGGAGAACCATAGGCCAAATTGAGCAATACCTGTATCTGCTCACCAATGCCCTGAGTAGTTAGCCAGTCCATCGATGTCTGGGTATCAGGACTGGAAAATGCAATGCTCTGACAACGACTGCGTATAGTAACCGGCAGTCGATGGGGTTTTGATGAAACGAGGATCAGTACCACGTTGTCAGTGGGTTCTTCCAGTGTCTTCAGCAGGCTATTCGCCGCATTAATGTTCATGTTATCCGCTGGATTGATAATCGCGACCTTATAACCACTAAACTGGCTGGTTAACTGCATTTCCTTGCAGAGTTCACGGATGTCATCGACTTTAATCGCCTTCTCTGAGGATTCAGGTTCTAAAACCAGAAAATCAGGGTGTGTACCGGCCTCCAGCAATTGACAGGCTCCACAGGCTCCACAGGCATGTCCCAGCTGATCACGCTGATGACATAATAATGAATGACCAAAACCGGTTGCAAAATCGAACTTCCCCGTGCCTTTGATACCTTTTAGGAGCAACCCATGAGGTAATCGCTTCTGTTGAAACAAGGTCTGTAAATTCTGCCATTGTGATTGCTGCCAGGGATAGATCATGATGGCAGGAGAGCTTTGAAAACTGTTTTGATTTGTTGTTGCACTGATGCCAGATCACCAGAGGCATCAATAATTTTCATTCGCGTCGAATCATTTCTGGCGCGTTGCAGGTAGCAATCACGTACGCGATTAAAAAAAGCGTCCCGCTCCTGTTCGAATCGATCGGGTTCACTGCGTTTACCTGCGCGCTCTCTCCCGATTTCTACGGGTGCATCAAGTAACAGGGTCAGGTCAGGCCTGAGATCACCCAGTACCCATTGTTCCAGTATCTGGATGCGTTGCATATCCAGTTGGCGTCCACCGCCCTGGTAGGCATAGGTGGCATCGGTGAAGCGGTCACATAGTACCCATTGCCCCTGTTGCAGTGCCGGTAGAATAACTTTGGCGACATGTTCAGCTCTGGCAGCAAACATTAACAGCAGTTCAGTATCATCAGACATACCTTTGAATTGCGAGCCCAGCAGCATGTCCCTTAATGCTTCACTTAATGGCGTACCGCCCGGTTCTCTGGTGACAATGTAGTCAATACCGGCTGAATCCAGCAGTGACTTGATGTATTCAAGATTACTTGTTTTACCGACGCCTTCTGTCCCTTCAAGGGTTATAAACTGTGCTTTAATTTGGGTCATTTTTTTCGCTGATATTTATTAACTAATTTTGTATGTTCGGCTAGTGTACTCGAAAACTCGTGGCTACCTGAACTATCACCTTTCGCCACAAAAAATAAATAATCAGTTGTTTCCGGATGCATTACCGCATTAATGGCTTCTCTTCCCGGCATGGCAATGGGTGTTGGCGGCAATCCTTTTCGAGTGTAGGTATTGTAGGGTGTGTCGGTGCGCAAATCACGATAACGTATGTCACCATCAAAATTTCTGCCGAGACCATAAATCACGGTGGGATCAGTTTGTAATCGCATGCCCCTGCGTAAACGATTTATGAAGACACCGGCAATGGTGGTCCTTTCACTGGCAAGTGCACTTTCTTTTTCAACAATGGAAGCCATGATCAATGCTTCATAAGGTGATTTAAACGGCAGACCGGCATCACGGGTCTGCCAGGCTGCGGTTAAATGCTCCTGCATTTGCTGATAGGCGCGAGTTAGAAAATCAACATCAGTCATGCCTTTCGGGAAATGATAGGTATCAGGATAAAAACGTCCTTCCGGGTGCTGATCAGCAAATCCAAGACGCTCCATGATCTGGCTATCATCTAAATTGATGAGCGTGTGTGTCAGATAGGGGGAATTGCGAATTTCATCCATCATCTGCCAGTAAGTATTGCCTTCTACCAGCGTAATTGAATATTGTTGCACCTTGCCACTGACGATCATGGTTAATAAATTATAAGCGCTCATGCCGGGTTCGAATTTGTATTCACCGACTTTCAGTTTTCCAGCCTGGCCTGTAATGCGCGCATAAATGGATAGATAGTAAGGTCTGGATAAAACACCCTGCTTATAAAGTGATCGGGATAATATTGAAATTGATGATCCAGGTTTTATTTCATATAAAAATGATTCATCAATATTCATGGCTCGTGACATGAACAGGTAAATATCGAGGAGCGCAACCATTATGATTATAATTAATAATGTTGTTACTTTTCTAAAGTTCACGACCACTGTTATCCTGTGCTAATTGCTGCATTAGATGATGAGTTACCGGACCTGTCGGAAATCTTTTATTTTGTAATTGATAAACCGGTGTAATACCAATAAAACTATTGGTAATAAATAGTTCGTCCATTTCCAGTAATTTTTCAAGTTTAATTTCAATTTGCTGGCTTACGATATTATTATTTTTTGCCAGCTGAATAACTTTCTGTCGGATAATACCATTAACACCACTTCTTTTTAGTATGGGTGTATAGAGTGAATTATTTTTAATGGCGAATACATTGGTCATGGTGCCTTCAATGACATTACCATAATCATCCAGCATCAGACCTTCAAATATATCCGGGTCGAACCACTCGTTACGTGCCAGCACATTTTCAAGTTTATTAATATGTTTAATTCCAGCAAGTCTGGAATTGATTGAAGCTGGTGTATTACAGACAATTAGCTTTACGCCTGTCGCATAGAATTCATCCGAATACAGCGGAAGCGGTGCCGACATGACAACACGTACAGGCTCTGGGTCTGCGGGTAATCGATAGCCTCGCTGACCATTACCTCTGGAATAGATAAGCTTAATAGCAAGATCATTTTGATTACTGGAGACGAGTTTTTTTATATCATCAATCCAGATGCTTTCATCTATCAGATTCAGGCGAAGCACTTTGCAGGCATTATTTAATCGATCTATATGTTCATCCCAGAATATTAATTTATTATTTTTGCAGGCAATGGTTTCAAAAACTCCATCACCATACTGGAATGCCCTGTCATTGACAGAAATTAAATTATCAAATTCACCATTAATCAGTATATTATTCATTGTGGATTAAGCGCTAACACCATGCCCTTTGCCTTTGCTCGTGTCTCTTCCAGTTCTGTTTCAGGTATGGAGTCTGCTACTATGCCACCACCGGCTCTGAAAGTGATTTTAATGCCTTTACGTACCAGAGTTCTAATAAGAATATTCAGATCCATACTGCCATCACGGTTTAAATAACCCAGTGAGCCAGTGTAGGGTCCCCGTTCTGTTTGTTCAAGTTCGGATAATATTTCCATACAGCGTACTTTTGGACAACCTGTGATTGTTCCACCAGGAAAGACAGCTTTTATAATTTGTCCCGGGCTGATGTTTTCCTGTAGCTCGCCACGAACATTGGACACAATATGATGGACATGTTTATAACTTTCCAATGCCATTAATTCATTCACTTCAACTGTACCCGGTTTGCATATACGGCCCAGGTCATTGCGTTCAAGGTCAATTAACATGATATGTTCAGCACGTTCTTTTTTATGACCCATGAGTTCTACAGACAATGCTTCATCAAGTTGATCATCATTCGATCTCGGTCTTGTACCGGCAATGGGACGTGTTTGAATCAACTTTCCCCTTACTTCTATCAGGCGCTCTGGTGATGAACTGATAATAGCATTCTGACCTAATGTAACCAGCGCATTATAAGGCCCTGGATTGGTTTGTGATAATGACCAGAAAATACTGGCATGATTGATATTGTCATCAATATCACATTGCCATTGCCGTGAAAGATTGACCTGAAACACGTCACCTTCAACAATATAATCTTTTATGCGAGCTACCTGATCAAGATAAACTGAACTGTCATCTTCCTGCAGGCAAGTCACCTTGAAAGACTGTTTATA
>JAOUMX010000034.1 GCA_029881275.1 Gammaproteobacteria bacterium
ATCGTTATATTACCGATCGCCAACTGCCCGATAAGGCTATTGATCTGGTTGATGAGGCTGCCAGTCGTATTCGTATGGAAATGGATTCCAAACCGGAATCCATGGATCGTCTGGAACGTCGATTAATTCAGTTGAAAATTGAACGTGAAGCCCTCACTAAGGACAGCGATAAAGCATCTAAAGAACGGCTATCACGTTTGCAGGAAGAAATTGCCAAACTGGAAGATGAATATTCTGAACTGGAAGAAGTCTGGGTGTCCGAAAAGGCCGCCTTGCATGGCAGTGCCAGCATTAAAGAACAGTTAGAGCAGGCGCGTCTGGAAATGGAAACCGCGCGACGTGCCAATGACCTGGCGCGTATGTCTGAATTGCAATACGGTCGCATTCCAGAACTGGAAAAACAACTGGATATGGCCGCGCAGGCAGAAATGCATGAAATGACCTTGCTGCGTAACCGTGTTACCGAAGAAGAAATTGCTGAAGTGGTGTCACGTTCTACCGGTATCCCTGTGTCGAAAATGATGGAAGGTGAGAAAGAAAAATTATTGCGCATGGAAGATGAATTGCGTAAACGTGTGGTGGGTCAGGATGAAGCGGTAGCCGCTGTATCCAATGCCATTCGTCGTTCACGTGCCGGTCTTTCTGATCCCAACCGGCCTAATGGTTCATTTCTGTTTTTAGGGCCCACCGGTGTCGGTAAAACTGAGCTCACCAAAACACTGGCGAACTTTCTGTTTGATACCGAAGAATCGATAGTGCGTATTGATATGTCCGAGTTCATGGAGAAACATTCTGTGGCACGACTCATTGGCGCACCTCCCGGCTATGTTGGTTATGAAGAAGGTGGTTATCTGACTGAAGCAGTACGCCGTAAACCTTATTCAGTGGTGTTACTGGATGAAGTAGAAAAAGCACACCCCGATGTTTTCAATGTGCTGTTACAGGTACTGGATGATGGTCGTTTAACCGATGGCCAGGGTCGCACGGTAGATTTCCGTAACACGGTGATAGTCATGACATCCAATTTGGGTTCACAGCAGATTCAGGAATATGCGGAACGCAATGATTTTGAAGGCATGAAGACTGCCGTTATGGAAAGTGTCGGTCAGCATTTCAGGCCCGAGTTTATTAACCGTATTGACGAATCCGTTGTCTTCAGGCCACTGGATCGTGAACAGATCAGGGTGATTACTGCAATTCAGATTGAATATCTACGTAAGCGTTTGCAGGATAAAGATATGGATCTGCAGTTAACCGAAGCGGCGCTGGATAAACTGGGTGAAGCCGGTTTTGATCCGGTCTATGGTGCACGCCCTCTAAAACGTGCAATACAACAAACGCTGGAAAATACACTGGCGCAACAATTACTGGAAGGTAAGTTTATGCCCGGTGATATCATCGAAGTGGATCTGCTGGATGGAGAGCTGAGTTTTAGTCGCTCAGATAAGGTTGTAGATGCGGCTTAAGCTAATATCTTTATAGCTAAAAAAAGGCCGGTAAATATACCGGCCTTTTTTATGTGCTGTATTTGCAGGAATGTAAAAATAATTTAAATAAAAAATATAAAAAAAGAATGCGGTGAGGAAGAATCATTTTCTGATTCTGTTGTTAGTCATACTATTTTTCAGTATCTAAAGTAGCGTTTTCTAATAAGCCAAAAACAGTTATTAAATAGCCAAAATTGGTCATATAAGCTGGCCTATTCTGGTTATTCACATCTCGACATTTTAAGCGCAGTCTTGTATCACGGTATAAAAATAACAAAAAACCAGCAACCCTGAATGACGGGGATATGGAAATGTCATGAATAAAAATAAACTGACAGTGAAGTTGCTTAAACGTATTTAGATTAAGCCTTTTAAAATTTAACACCTGCTGGCATTGCAATGATGATATGCATCGATACGTATCGAAAGATGAGTATCTGCTCATATCAGAATAATAAAAAATGATAAATGGAGGATATTAGCATGCGGTCAACAATACTCAGACGGGGCCTGCATAGAGCATTGTCCTTAGGTATTGCTATGGGATTAGCCATGGCACTTGGAATAATCAGCGGCGCACAGGCCGCCAAACCTGATAACCCGGGTGGTGGCGGTGGCGGTGGTGGCGATGGCCTGCCGCCAGCAGCTAATGTAGTAGCTCCCAAAAATGCCTTTAACATCATGATGAACTATGAACTGGGCATGCACTGCACCGGTTTCGAATTCTCTTACTGTTGTGTACTTCCACCTTATAACTCCATCCTGGCTCAGGTTGTCAAAACCGAGAAAACCAGTCACCAGCCGGTGTTACTGGAAGCCGATCCTGTTAACGGTGTTGATGGTCTCGGTCGTCCAACGGTAATGCGTGACAAGGAGCTGGATGCCAACGGTGACTTCAAGAAATATGTCTTACGTTACTGGCACGATGCCCAGCCCCGAAATGATGGTCGTGGCGCACCACAAACTGACACGCTCATCAGTCTGGTGGAAGGGAATTCTTTGATGATGTGGAATACCACCGTCGATGCAGCTGTTAAAAACCCTGATGGATCAATTAAAACAGGAAGTTACAACGGCGCTGATGGCGTTATGGTGGGTGATGGTGACATAGCGGATAGTAATGATGATTACTGGAATGCTATATGGAATCATTTATACATCTACGCAGACCTGGAGGGCAGCAACCCTGGCAACAGCAGTCTGGAAGCCGACAAAATCCGACTCGGCATAGATGTTATCTACCCGGAAAATGTGGGTGCCGCTCTGCAGCCAATGGGCCCCGGTGTGGTTGGCGCAGGTTTTGATAATGTGCTGACTTTCTCGGGTGACCACGGCACTGTGGTCTACACCCAGATGAAAGTGCTGGAAAATCTGCCCATTATGCTGACCTCTCCCCGTATCTGGGAAGCATTAGGTCTGCCGCTGACACCGTTTGAAGATACCATCGATTTCTTTGGTGATCCCGGTCGTATTGATGAAGGTTCGATTCGTCCTTACGTGGCGATGAAAGCACAAATGCACTATTACGACGAAACCCTGCCGGGTGGTATTGGTAATCCAGTGATGGATAACGGTAATCCTGTGATCGGTTTCGGTACCGCACCTATTGATATTCCCAACTGCGAACGTTGTCATGCTCTGGGTGATGGTGCATCTGTGAACAGTGCACAGAATGGTCAGCCAGAACTGGCTGCCATGGTGCAGGAAGAAATGGATTACTGGAATGCCTACTATGGTATTGATGTCGCCGCCGGTGATTCTGACTGGTATTCACGTTTAAAAGCGGCTGCCATCAGTATGCTGGGTCTGCATGATATTCAACACGGTACCTCATTCACGGCCAATTATCCGGCTGCCGGACCTGGTATGCCACAAAATACCCGCCTCGGTCATGAAACCGTATTATGTCAGCGCTGTCATGCGGATAATGTTATTGCCGTGGTTAAATCAGCCAGTCACGGTGGTGAGCTGATTCCACCATTAACCGAAGCCATTCATAACAATCACAAAAACAACCCGTTTGATGATGCCCTGGGTCGTAATGGGGGCTGTCAGGGATGTCATCCTGCCCATCGTTCTGATGGCGATATGGCCAGTTACCCCATCGATGAACTGGGTCTGAATGCCTTTGCTGGTAGCGATAATCGTGATGCTGCCGGTGGCTGTTATGTGGGTCGTGATGCCCATGCCAATCCAAATCGTAATGATGATTGTGGTACGCCCAGTCATCTGAATGGCGTGGGTCACTGGCTGGTGGATAACGTATCCAATGATACCGGTACCGATAAGGGTATCTGGTGTACTAACTGTCATACGCAGTTAAGCCAGCAAATGTGGAAAGCTGAAAATACCAGTGACCATGTCCACGCCAAACCCGGCGATCCCGGTAATGTACGTGAGCCGGTTGAAAATGCATCTTTAACTGACATCGCTGCGGCTATCGGTATTGATGTAGGACAGGCTATTGCCTGGCTTGACCCCAAGACCAATGATGATATGGCGGCTATCTGGAACCCTGATCCCGGACTCTGTGATCATGTTTCCGGCCTGTTTGGCGGACCATCCAGTCCATTCCAGGATGCCAATGTGGCAACTATCGAAGTTAACCTGTCAGGTAATCCTGCAAACTGTTCAACCGGTGTCGGTTTACCTGGTCCGGACTGTAATGGTGATGGTGGTCCTGATTTCCATATTTGTGGATCGCTGGATGGCGATGGTGACGTGAGTGTGGCGCTGATGGATTTCTGTACCACACCGGATTGTGTCGCTGCAGCCCAGGCAACATTAACCGGTACGGGTCAGGCGGCTGTTCCTGTGCCCTTCTCTGCGGCTACCGATGGTCGTGATCACTGGTTGTCAGCAGGTGAACCTCATTGTGCCGACTGCCATGCAGCGCCTTACGTGGAACAAAGCGGTAACATTAATGCCTTCCCGCCGTTTAACTATCCCAAGAAGTCATCCTTGTTCCGTTATTCACGTGGTCATCAGGATATCACCTGTCAGGGCTGTCATGAGTCCATTCATGGCCTCTATCCAGTGACACCGACCATTGATACTACCACCTATGCACAGGCGGCCAGTATGAATACGGATGGCTCACACGGTCCATTGAAGTGTGGTGCCTGTCATCAGGCCGATGAAGCCAGTGGTGTGTATGTCGATGCCGCTAAGCTGAAATATAACGGTGTGGAAATAGGTACTGATTATGATGCGGCAGTTTCATGGGCGCATAGCTATACAGAAGAAGCTGATGTTCGTGACTATATCTGTACCCGTTGTCATGAGGATAATCGCGATAAGATTTCTTCAACCAATGGCAAATGGACTAACCACGCCAAAGTAGCGCGTGTCTCACGTGATTCCATGGATAAGGCTGAAATACTTCAACTTGGCCATGTGGCTGGTGACCCAGCAAAAGAAGAACCATTGACGACAGTATGCACCAGCTGTCACGGTGATCGTTCAAATACGATTCAACGTAAAGGTTGTTCAACCAAGTGGAGAGCGCATCTGGCTGAAGGTCGTGTATCAGAAGCAGTATGGGCATATGTGTCAGAAGCACAGGCCGGTAGTACCTGTGGTTGGTAGTATGACGATGGTGTGGTAAAACTGTAACTGATTCATCAAAAAAACAGGAGGGGATTTATTCCCCTCCGTCTCTGTTTTTCTTATTGGCGGTAAATATATGACAATATTCAATTCTGATTCATCATTGATAAAACCATTTACCTTTCTTCTGTTACTAGTCAGTGGAATAACTTTATCGGGTGTAGCCGCAGCGTTATCTGAAAAATCAGATAATGACATTATTGCCAGGGTGGGTGATCAGGCTATCAGCTTTAAAGAAATCGATGTTATGATCAATAGTTCTTCCATGGTCGGCTTATCACTGCCTCCGGCAGGAACACCGGCGCGTAATAAATTACGTCTGTCATTACTGGATAAGGCAATCAGTGCTAATCTGCTTTATCTTGATGCAAAAGCAAACAAACTGGATCAGACACCTGTTTATCAGAATGATATTAAACAGTATGGTGACACCATGCTGGCAGCGCTATATAGAGAGCAATTTCTTGTTGGTGAGATTGGTGTTAGTGATAAGGAGATTATGGATTATTTCGAAAAAAATATAGAAAAAGGCACGGCATTTACCAAAGACATTGGTGTGTCTATTGAAGCAAAATTACGCAAGGAAAAATTCAGTAAAAAAATAGCCGATATGAGCAGCAGACTGCGAGAAGGTGTTAATGTTGTTATTAATGAGAAGCTGCTTAAATCTGAAAATGATAAAGACCGTGATACGTCAGCGATACTGGCTTATATCGATGTTGAAGCCATTAACTGGAATGATATCCAGTTGTTGTTAGCACAGAAAAAATCATTTGCTGATCGTTTGAATGCACTTAATCAGTACATTGATCAGCGTATAATGATCAAGAAAGCTAAAGATGAAAAACTGGATCAGAGTCCTCTTTACCTGGCCCGGCTTAATGAGTTCAAAAAAGTACGTCTGGTTAATATTCATCGCAATCAGTTGATTCAGAAAATGGAGCCTTCTAAACAGGATGTAAAAGACTATTATTCTTCCAATAAAGATAAAATCCGTATGCCTGAAGCGCGTAAGATTCAAATGCTGGTATTCGAAACTGAGCAACAGGCGGAAGCTGTTAAAAATAAAATTGAAAACGGTGAACTGACGATTTTTGAGGCTGCGACACAATATTCAATTGATCCAAATGCAAAAAAGAATCTGGGTGAGATTGGCTGGGTGCCACAGGGAACAGGGTTTCCTGAACTGGATAAATTAACATTTTCACTGGATATTGAAAAAATCAGTGACCCTGTTAAGTCGCCTGCCGGCTGGCACCTGGTGAAAGTCATTGATGTGCAGGAAGCCGCTTTTGATAATGTTGAGGATAAAAAAACTTTCAAGAAAGCACGGCGTTTACTGCTGGATGAAAAGCGTGCAGAATATATCGTTGATTTAAGGAAAAATAAATTTAAAGTTGAAGTGTATCAGGATACTATTAATCGGTTGATGAACGAAGAATCATCTCGTTATGTCGCAAAAAATGACAAGCTGGATAACACACAATAATAACTGGAAATGACTGTCCGGTTATCACAATCGGACAATTCTTGACGTGACAGGTGCAGCCGTTAAGCGTATAAAAAATATATCGGCTAATGAAGCCGTAACATTTTTTCAATCAAAAAGCGCCAGTCGCAATTTTCCTGCGCACTGGCGGTTTCGTTATATCTATAATTTTATTGTCTTCTGCCTGTTGTTACTGAGCCAGACTCAGGTCTATGCGGGTTTTGGTGGTTTCTTTAGTGATGATAAATCACCGCCACGGGATTATCTGATTCTGATTAATTATGAGCTGGGTATGCACTGCACAGGTTTCGATTTCGCCTATTGTTGCGTACTGCCACCCTATAACTCGATTCTGGCCCAGGTTATTAAAACAGAAAAAAATGCTGACAAACCACAATTACTGGGCGCCGACCCGGATGACCATGAAATATTAGTTGATGGCGAAAAGCGCTTTAAACTTGCCTATCATCATGAAGATCCAAACGGTTATAAAAACAGTTATTCAGCATCTAAAAAACTGGCCTACTGGGGTGCGCCTTATAAAGACGGAAAGTTACCTGATTATGAATTTAGTCACCTGTATATTTATCAGGATCTGCAAGGGTCAAATCCAGAGAACACATCATCGGATGATAAAAAACTGCATATTGGTCTTGATATCCCGATTAAATTTAACAGTGGCCCGACCGGGCAGCATGTGGGTAAGGGTTTTATGCGTTATTCGGGTGAAACGGGTACGGTTGTTTATACCGATTCACCGGCGATGGAAAATGTACCCATTAAATTAACCAGTCCAGGTATCTGGGAAGCGCTGGGCTTGCCACTGACGCCTTTCAGTGACAAGTTCACGGCATTGATTACACTGGATGAAACCATGGTGCAGCCTTTTCAGAAATCTGTCGTCACATTAGTAGATGTAAAAACGGAACAACCGGTGATTGATTCTTCCGGTGAAATAGTGCGTTTCTTTGGCGTCAATCCGATTGATGTTCCCAACTGTGGTCGTTGCCATTCCAATGAACGGGCTAATGGCAATCAGTATCAGAAATACAAACAGGAATATGCCTTCTGGCGTGAGGTTCGTGGTTCAGGTGAGTGGTATGCGAATCTTAAGGCGGCAGCCATATCCATGCTGGAAATTCATGATGACCGTCATGGTACCCGTTTTCTGGCTAACTGGCCGGCAGGCCCTAAAAATTATACCCGTCTTGGCAGAGATTCTGTGCTGTGCCAGTCCTGCCATGCGGATAATATTATTGGCCAATTATCTTCCAGGCACGTTTCCGAATTATCCACAGATGATATTCAGCAGGACCACCCGAACCTGCCAAAACCTGATCATTTAATTTCACCTCTGACAGAAGCTATACACAAAACTCATCAAAGCAATTTACCGCTGCCCGATGCGAAGGGATTTGCCGGCGGATGCCAGGCATGTCATCCATCGCACCGCAGTGATCTCTCGATGGATAATTTCCCATTAACAGAAGATGGTAGAAATCATTTTGCTGAAACAGATATTCGTGATGCAAAAGGTTGTTTTACCGGACGTGATGTTCATGCCAATCCTGATCGCAGTAAGGATGGCGCTGAAACACCATCACATCTTAATTCCATTGGTGAATACCTGTATTTTGAAGTTATGCAGGATAATGATAAAGACAAAGGGCTGTATTGTACTAATTGTCATAATATTTTATCGCGTGAACTTTATAAGGCAGATAACTTGAGTGATGCCGTTAATCAAACCGGTAAAACCTTGCGTAATAAATCGTTAAAAATAATTTCAAACGAACTGGGTATCACTGAGAAAACATTAATCGACGATTATCTCAATCCCAAAAGTCCACAACAGGGAAAGGATTATAGTAGCGGCGTGTATCGAATCTGGGATCGTAGTGGACAAACTATAGCGGATATTGCGCGTATAAAAACAGATGATAAAGGACAGCCGGTACTTACTGCACCCGATAGTGATGGTGATCAGTCTGTTATTATTGTTGATACCAATCCAAATGGAAAGCAGGGGATGGCGGTACCTTATGATGCAGCGACTCATGGTCGTGATTACTGGCTTTCAGCCGGTGAACCCCATTGTGCAGATTGTCATGTGGCACCTTTTGTGGAAAGTATGGGCGGTGGAGCGTTTCCCATTGATCAGCCGGGAAAATATGCTTTGATGCGTTATTCAAAAGGCCACAGTGGGATAACCTGTCAGGGTTGTCATGAATCATCTCACGGTTTGTATCCTGTTGGTCCGGGAGTTGATATGAGTAGTTACAAGCAGGCAGAATTATTAAATGTTGATCATTCCCATGGCCCTGTTAAATGTGCTTCCTGTCATCGGGTTAATGATTCTGGTGTGCCTTCAGGACATAAAGATAAAATTAATGATAAAACACCTTACTGGAATAATTTTGATGAAGCAGTCAAGCTGCAACATCAGTTGCGTTAATCAGTTTATAGTGATGCAACAACTATCAGGATATTGTTTATGAAAATAATTAGATTGTACCGATATTGGTGGGTCATGTTTGTTCTGCTGGTAATAGCAGGGTGTAGCCCATGGATAAAAGTCCCTGAAAATACTCAGGTCCATTCCATGCTGGATGTATCCATAGAGCAGTTACATAAACAGTCTGATCAATATATAGGCATGGTGTTTGAAGAAAACTTCAAGTTTTTCCGTATCTATCATAATCGCGAAGATGCGGACTTATCAAAAAAAGGACAGGTCATTGAAGGTGAAACCCATTTTACTGCCAGGCCACTCAATCAGTATCTGCATGTTGTACGTATTCACATAACGCCACGACAGGAAAGCTGGTTAGTGAACGAAAAAATTGAACGTCAGGATGTGGTGCATGCTCGAGTCAGGTTTGTCGGTATTGCTCCCGGCGGTGCACTGGCATTTGAATTGCTGGAGATTCTGGGTACATGATTAAAACTGTTTTTCAGTCATCTATTTATTGCCTATTACTGTTGTTTGTCAGTTTCTCAGGAGCAGCTGATCAATCACTTCATTTATCCTTGCCCGATCTTAATGGCAAACTTCAGAATCTGGAGCAATATAAAGGTAAGTGGATTATCGTGAATTATTGGGCGACTTCGTGTCAGCCCTGTTTAAAAGAAATTCCCGAGCTGGCCAGTTTTTATGAGCAGCATAAAGATAAGGATGCCGTGGTGCTGGGTATTAATTATGAAGACATTCCGCTGTCTTGGTTGCAACAGTTTATGAACACTGTTCCGATTAATTATCCCGTCTGGCGTTCGTTGCCCTCGGCAAAGACCCCTTTTGGTCTTATTCAGGTATTGCCGACAACTTACATAATATCGCCTGAAGGGAAGCTGATGGGGCGACAGCAGGGTGCGGTTAATCAGGAAATGCTCAATAATTATCTAGAGAAAAAAACCAGGGAAGCGAGGATTCAACAGGATGCGTTAAAGCCCTGAACCGATTTTTAATCAGGCCCTTTTCAAGTTAATGTCATATCATGACGTGTCATGACTCATCATGACGCGAATTCAGCTAAATAGCCCATCAACAGGATTGAACGCATTTTTTCAGCAAGGGCTGGCGTCTGGCTCTTTGAAAACATGATTATTATAAAACAGCGCTAAATATTTGTATTTTCTATGTATATAACTTGAAAAATATTAATCAATTTCAGCTGTCATCAAAATAGATTGCTTTTTTAGAATGAATAGATGGTCGGCATGTTTTTTGCAGCAATATTCAGGCAGGATCACTATTAAGTTTCATTTGTTATATTCAGCCTATCCGTAAATTGATTTTTTTATGCGGATTTGTGCAAGGTAAAATAAATAAAAAAATATCTGGTTCGTATACAGGGATGCTAAATGAATAAGCTAAAGCTGATGTTTGAACAATGCACCGATGCCATCCTGGGTATTAATAATCAGGGTAACATCTGCTTTGTTAATGGGGCCTGTGAAAAATTACTCGGTTACAAAAGTAATGATATATGCGATTCACCCTGTTTTGGTCTTTTATGTGAGCACCAGCACAGTAATATTGACAGTGAAAATTGTCAGAAAAAATGCCTGATTCCGGATTATTTTCCAGGTCAGACTATTACAAAAGATAAAGACATTATTATTCAGCGTGCTAATGGTGAATCAATCATGATAAATGTTGGTGCTTATTATATGCCAACAGCAAATGATGATGTGGCAGATGTTTATTTCAGTTTACGTCATATAGATTGTCAAAGACTATTAAGTCGCATGAATGAAAAACAATGTCAAAGTCAGGATAATAAATCAGATAAGCATAACCCCTTGACCGACAGAGAACAGGAAATTTTGCGTCTGGCCAGTTCAGGTCTCAGGGTGACATCCATTGCGGATCAATTAAGTATCAGTCTGCAAACTGTTCGTAATCATTTAAAAAATATATATCCAAAATTCGGTGTGCATAGTCTTAGTGAGGCTATTTGTTATGCGACCAGAAAAAAACTTGTTTAGATTTTAGTTTGAACCTTGCGTTTTTACAGCCTTTCTTTAAGTTGATATTTTCAGCGATTACCGTTTACCACCGCCACCGGCTTTGATCAGAATTTTATCCATCATACGGTAACTGACAAACCGTTTTAAATATCCAAATAAATAAGTGGGAAAGGTGACATAGTAACGGATTTTGGGTCTGGGCGACTCCAGGGCATGGATGACTTTTTGCAGTACTGCTTCAGGCCCTAAAGTAAAAGGTGCCGCCGGGCCTTTTTTATTTAAGCGCGCAATCATTGCATCGTATTGTGGTTTGTGAAAACTGTGTTCACTGTTTATAAATTTCTGAAACGCCTTGAAGGCATTGGCACGAAACTGACTGATAATCGGGCCGGGTTCGACCAGGCTGATATGAATATTACTGTCAGTGAGTTCCTGGCGTAATGTATCAGTAAAGCCTTCAATGGCAAATTTGCTGGCGTTATAAGCACCGCGATAGGGCATGGCGGCAAAACCGAGTACCGAACTGTTTTGAATAATGCGACCATGACCCTGCTGACGCATCACCGGAATAATCCGGTTGGTGAGTTCTATCCAGCCAAATACATTGGTTTCAAACTGGGCGCGCAGAGCATCACGACTCAAATCTTCCACCGCACCCACCAGGCCATAAGCACCATTATTAAACAGTGCGTCCAGTGTGCCGCCGGTTTTGGTGAGAATCTGATCGACGGCGGAATCAATGGATAGAGAATCATCCAGATCCAGTCGCAGGGCTTCAAAACCATTTTTTTGCAGTGTTTCGACATCGTTTTGTTTGCGAGCGGTGGCAAACACTCGATAGCCTCGGTGCTGTAATCCTTCGGCGACACAGAGTCCAATACCCGTGGAACAACCGGTAATGAGGATGCTTTTTTTACTTATCGGCATAAATATTGTCTTTTCGGCCCTTAAATGGCCGAGTAAATTTGGCAGAACACGGCCTCAGCCTTATAATATCCCGCCTCATATGAATGTGGTAGGTTCTGCCAGGGCGATTTGGTCGTTATCTGTAAGTCGGGATTCTTTTCAAACAATTATTTATTCGGAATTTAATTATGCGCAGTCATTACTGTGGACTGGTTGATGAACAGTTTATTGATCAGGAAGTAGAGCTTTGTGGATGGGTAAACCGTCGTCGTGACCATGGTGGTGTTATCTTTATTGATTTACGTGATCGTGAAGGTCTTGTCCAGGTGGTGTTTGATCCAGATCGACCTGAGGTGTTTGCAACTGCAGAGCGTGCGCGTAATGAATATGTGCTCAGGGTTAAAGGTAAAGTCAGAGCTCGTGATGAGGCTGCGATTAATCCCAATTTGAAAACGGGCAAAATTGAAGTCCTGGGTCTGGAACTGACTGTGCTCAATGCCTCGGAAACGCCGCCATTCCAGCTGGATGATGATGTTAACGAAGATAATCGCCTGAAATACCGTTATATCGATTTACGTCGTGATGAAATGCAGCAGCGTATGCGCATACGTTCTCAGGTGACCCGATTCCTGCGTAATTATCTGGATAACAACGGTTTCTGGGATATAGAAACTCCCATGTTAACCAAGGCGACACCGGAAGGTGCCCGTGATTATCTGGTGCCCAGTCGTACGCATCCGGGATCTTTCTTTGCATTACCACAGTCCCCGCAGATTTTTAAACAGTTGCTGATGATGTCCGGTATGGATCGCTATTACCAGATTGTGCGCTGTTTCCGTGATGAAGACTTACGTGCCGATCGTCAGCCTGAATTTACCCAGCTGGATATAGAAACCTCCTTCATGAGTGAAGACCAGGTCATGAACCTGATGGAAGACATGATCCGTGAGCTGTTCGCCAATGTGCTGGAAGAAGCATTGCCGAACCCGTTCCCACGCATGCCGCACAAAGAAGCGATGGAGAGGTTTGGGTCTGATAAGCCGGATTTACGTATTCCACTGGAGCTGGTGGATATCGGCGATTTAATGAAAGATGTTGAATTTAAGGTATTTTCCGGTCCGGCACAGGATCCCAATGGTCGTCTGGTGGTTCTGCGTGTACCCAAAGGGGCTGAGCTTAGCCGTAAAGATATTGATGGTTACACCGATTATGTGGGGCGTTACGGTGCCAAGGGTCTGGCCTGGATCAAGGTCAATGATCTGGCGGCGGGTCGTGAAGGTTTGCAATCGCCGATCGTCAAGTTCCTGCCCGATGAAGTGCTGACGGCCATTATGGAACGCACGGGTACGCAAAGCGAGGATCTGCTGTTCTTTGGTGCCGGTGCGACCCATGTGGTTAATGAGTCCATTGGTGCTCTGCGCGTGAAAATTGGCCATGACCTTAATATGGTTGAACGTGGCTGGAAGCCGTTATGGGTGGTTGATTTCCCCATGTTTGAATGGAACGACAGGGAAGATCGCTGGGATGCGCTGCATCATCCGTTTACGTCACCGAACACAGAAAGCCCGGATGAGCTGGCCAAAGACCCCGGCAGTATGCTGTCCCGTGCTTATGACATGGTATTGAACGGTACTGAACTGGGTGGCGGTTCGGTGCGTATCCACAGCATGGATATGCAGAACCGGGTATTTGAAATTCTGGGTATAGGTCAGGAAGAGGCGCAGGATAAATTTGGTTTCCTGCTGGAAGCACTGAAATATGGCTGTCCTCCCCATGCCGGTCTGGCCTTTGGCCTGGATCGAATGATTATGTTGATGACCGGTGCGCTATCGATTCGTGATGTAATGGCTTTCCCTAAAACTCAGAGTGCGGCCTGTTTACTCACTGATGCGCCATCAGAAGTATCAGCAGCCCAATTACGTGAGTTGAATATTCGTATTCATCGTAGTCTGTAATGCCATTATCCTGCCTGGTTGTTTATAGGCTTAAATTATGAACAATCAGGACTACAAGAGACCTGAATCAGTACTGGTTCTGGTTTATACCGATCTTGGTCATGTGCTATTGATGCGGCGCAACCAGCCGGAAGGGTTTTGGCAATCGGTGACGGGTAGTCTAGAATGGAACGAACTGCCGGATCATGCGGCGGCCAGGGAGCTGTTGGAAGAAACCGGGTTAAAGGATCGGCAGTTGATCAATTGCAATATGGAAAATCGTTTTCCCATATTGCCAGAATGGCAGCATCGTTATGCGGCAGAAGTTAGGGAAAACAGGGAATATGTTTATGCCCTGAGATTGACTGCACCTTGTAAAATCCAGCTTAACCCCAATGAACATAATAAATATGAATGGCTGGATTATACCTCCGCCATCCAGAGGTGCTCATCCTGGACCAATCGTCAGGCAATAGAGCGTATAGTAAAATCGGGCTAATGAGATGAATGCAGTAACTATACAACCCTATGCGTTGCTTGATGACGCAGAATGCGAGCAGCGAATCCTGGCGGCCAAAGACAAGCTGGGTGATCGTCTGGTGATTCTGGGTCATCATTATCAGCGTGATGAAGTGTTTAAACATGCTGATTTTTCCGGTGACTCTTTAAAGCTTTCCCGTCAGGCTGCCCAGTCCAGTGCTGAATACATTGTTTTTTGCGGTGTGCATTTTATGGCTGAGGTGGCGGATATACTGTCACGTCCGGATCAGATTTCCATTATTCCGGATCTTGCTGCCGGTTGCTCTATGGCCGATATGGCTGATCTGGCTCATGTAGAAAAGGCCTGGCGCGAACTGTCAGAAGTCCTCGACGCAGATGAGCAGATTACTCCAGTTACTTATATTAATTCCGCCGCTGATTTAAAAGCCTTTTGCGGACGGCATCAGGGTATTGTCTGTACTTCTACCAATGCGCGCCATGTGCTCGACTGGGCCTTTAATCAACGCGAAAAAGTGCTATTTTTCCCCGATCAGCATCTGGGGCGTAACACCGGTTACAGCATGGGTATTGATCTGGCGGATATGGTGGTCTGGGATTATGACAAGCCTATGGGTGGTTTGACGCATGAACAGATCAAACAGGCAAAAATGATTCTCTGGAAAGGTTTTTGTTCAGTGCATCAGATGTTTCAGCCAGAGCAGATTGATAATTTCAAGGCAAAATATCCGGAGACCAAAATCATTGCCCATCCGGAAAGTCCTTTTGAAGTCTGTCAGAAATCGGATTATGTGGGTTCAACCGAATATATTATTAATACGATTGCCAATGCCGAGCCCCATACGCGCTGGCTGGTGGCCACCGAATTGAATCTGGTGAATCGCCTGCATGATCAGTTCAAGCATCAGGGTAAGCAGGTACATTTCATGTCGCCCACGGTGTGTATGTGTTCAACCATGTTCCGTATCGATCCCCAGCATCTTGCCTGGACACTGGAAAACCTGGTTGAAGGTCATGTGGTGAATCAGATTTCTGTGCCGCAGTTGGTAGCCGGGCAGGCCAAAGCAGCTCTCGACAGGATGCTGGAAGTTTCACCTTAAAGTCAAAAATCCTGTATAAAGGTTTGAGCTGTTTTTCATTATACTTTAACAAGCAGAATAAACTTTTTTACGTCTAAACATGAAAGAAGCAGTCATACTGGTACACGGTATTTGGATGAATGGTCTTGAAATGTGGCGTTTACGTCAGTTTCTGGCTTCGGCTAATTACGACTGTTATCAGTTTAAATACCCCAGTTTGAAGAACTCTCCCGGTGAAAATGCCGCACTGCTGAATGATTTTGTTCAGTCAATTGATGCCCCGGTGAAGCATTTTGTCTGTCATTCGCTGGGTGGTCTGGTCGTGTTGCATCTGTTTGATCAGTTTGCCTTTCAGAAACCCGGTCGTATTGTTTTTCTGGGCGCGCCTGTGAATGGCAGTGCGGTGGCTTATCGCTTGAATAGTACGCGTTTTACCCGCTGGGCCCTGGGTAAAAGCACAGATCATGGTTTGCTCGGGGATAGGCCTGTGTGGCTGAAGAGTCGTGATCTGGGTGTCATCGCAGGTACTTTGCCGATTGGTATCGGCCTGGTTGTGGGTGGCCTGGAAGCTCCCCATGATGGTACGGTCTCGGTGGAAGAGACCTATCTGGGTGGGGCGACCGATATGATTACTCATCCGGCCAGTCATCTGGGGTTATTGTATTCCCGAGAGGTGGCAACCCAGGTGGTTACTTTTTTACGTGCCGGTAAATTTGGTGACGAAGTGACCAATCTTCTGTTCGATGCCACAGGCTAGTGAGAAAAAGTCAGTTTTTATTGGTCGTCATTTGGGAAAGGGGTTATATTTCATCCGCTGAAATAACAGAAAGGTCATCAAAATGAAAAAAAGACTGTCTGCTTTATTGATTCAACCATTTATGCTGTTTTTATTATCAATGCTACTGACCGCTTACATGGCGTCGGTTAATGCCTGGACCAAGGATATTGAGACACTGGATGATGCCAATACCTTGTGCAAGCTGGAGCCTGATGCGCAATGTACTTCTGCTGTTCGGGTAGGCCTGCAGGCGCCGGGCGTGGATATGCACGATGCTACTATGGAAGCCATGCGGCTTGATGGTGCTAACTTGCAGGGCGCCAATTTTCAAAGATCTATTATGCAGTTAGCGAATTTGAAGGGTGCCAATCTGATGATGGCTAATCTGGAAGGTGCGCACATGCATGCTACCAACCTGCAGAATGCCAATCTGATGATGGCCAATATGCAAAAAGTGAATCTTCTGGATGCGGATTTGCGTGGTGCTAATCTGCGCGGTGCTAATTTGACCGGTGCAATTCTGATACAGGCCAAATTTGAAAATGCGACCTGGACGGATGGTCGTGTCTGTGCTGCAGGGTCAGTGGGCGAATGCCTGTAAACCGTTAATTTTTCAGACTAATAGCGAAACCCCGAAACAGTGTATCTGTGTCGGGGTTTTTTATGTGTCTGTCACAGTGGATCAGCTCTACAACTGTTATGGTCAGGATGCTAAACTGTGCGACACATGCGGAGCCAGGAAAAAACATCGAGAAATAACCGGATGACGCGAAATAGAATAATAAACATTAATAAATGTGCCGGAGAATCAAAAGCTGATGTCAGTGAAGACCTCATGGCGCTGCCTCAGGCTGATTGAGTGATTCGTATAATCGGTATAGATCCAGGTTCGCGACAAACGGGTTATGGCATTATTGACTCTGATGGTATCAACAGTCGTTATGTTGCCAGTGGCTGTATTTATGTTAAAGGCGACACTTTGCCAGATCGTCTCGGTAATATTTTTGCTCGGGTGAGTGACATTGTGACGGAATGGCAGCCCGTTGAGATGTCCATTGAACAGGTATTTGTGAATAAAAATGTCGATTCTGCTCTCAAGCTGGGACAGGCGAGAGGCGCCGCGATTTGTGCCGGAGTGCAGGGGCAGTTGCAGGTCAGTGAATACACCCCAAAAGCGATAAAAAATGCAGTTGTCGGTACCGGCAATGCAGCCAAGGAACAGGTGCAGCACATGATTGCCATGTTATTAAAACTGGACAATAAATTACAGGCTGATGAAGCCGATGCATTAGCAGTTGCCTTGTGTCATGCGCATCAGCGAAAACTGATTGGACAATTACCCGCTATGAGTCGTAAAACAGGCCGGGGACGCTGGTTATGATTGGCCGTCTCAGAGGCAAAATATTACAGAAACAGCCACCCCAGTTACTGATTGATGTTCAGGGTGTGGGTTATGAAGTTGATGCGCCTATGTCGACTTTTTATCAGTTGCCCGAAGTGGGCCAGGATGTCACTCTGCATACGCACCTGGTGGTACGCGAAGACGCTCATATGCTTTACGGGTTCGCTTCAGAAAATGAACGTTCACTTTTTAAAAGCCTGATTAAAATCAACGGTGTTGGCGCAAAACTGGCGTTAACGATTTTATCGGGTATGGATGCCAACGAGTTCACCCGTTGCGTGCTGGATAATGATGCTGCAGCACTGGTGAGAATGCCGGGTATAGGCAAGAAAACAGCGGAACGTTTAATTATTGAATTACGTGATCGTCTTAAAGATGATGCGCCGCATTCATCTACACCTATGACGTCAGCCTCCATGATGACGGCAGCAGCCAGCACACCTGTCAGTGATGCGGTGAGCGCCTTGATTGCACTGGGTTACAAGCCTCAGGAAGCCAGTCGTATGGTCAGGGTGTTGAGTACAGACGGTCTGGGAGCAGAAGAAATCATCCGTCAGAGCCTGCAGGCTGCGGTGAGTAAATCATGAACGAATCAGAACGTTTAATCACGGCAACGTCATCGGTGGATGACGAAGCCGTTGATCGTGCCATTCGGCCAAAATTTTTAAAGGATTATTCGGGCCAGCCAACCGCGTCCGAGCAACTGGAAATTTTTATTCCTGCTGCGCGTGGGCGTAATGAAGCGCTGGATCACTTATTGATCTTTGGCCCGCCGGGGCTGGGTAAAACTACCCTGGCGCATATTGTGGCCAATGAAATGAATGTTAATTTACGCCAGACTTCAGGTCCGGTACTGGAAAGACCCGGCGATCTGGCGGCATTACTAACCAATCTTGAGCCCCATGATGTTTTATTTGTCGATGAAATTCATCGTCTCAGTCCGGTGGTTGAAGAAGTGCTTTATCCGGCCATGGAAGATTATCAGCTGGATATTATGATTGGGGATGGCCCGGCGGCAAGATCCATCAAACTGGATTTGCCGCCTTTTACCCTGATTGGTGCGACCACGCGTGCCGGTTCCTTAACCTCTCCTTTGCGTGACCGTTTTGGTATTGTGTTACGTCTTGAGTTTTATAACGCAAAAGACCTTACCGCTATTGTAAAACGCTCTGCACATATTCTCGGTGTTGAAATTGATGATGCAGGTGCACAGGAAATTGCGCGTCGAGCCAGAGGTACGCCGCGTATTGCCAATCGGCTGTTACGTCGTGTACGTGATTATGCACAGGTTAAGGCTGATGGAAAAATTTCAGCAGAGGTTTCCCGTAAGGCGCTGGATATGTTGAATGTGGATTCATTTGGTTTTGATCATATGGATCGAAAATTATTATTAACCATAATAGAAAAATTTGAAGGTGGACCTGTTGGCGTGGAAAACCTGGCGGCGGCCATTGGTGAAGAGCGGGATACCATTGAAGATGTGATTGAACCCTATCTGATTCAGCAGGGTTTTATGATGCGTACACCCAGAGGTCGGGTAGCCACTGCCAATGCCTATCGGCATTTTGGTTTGATTCAACCGGCACGTGGTCAGATTGATAATTTGCCATCGGCTGATCTATTTGATGATGGTGAATAATAATGCCAGTGCAAGAACACCAGGTTTAATTCAGTGTTCTATTGAATTAATCAGGGTTGCTGGTTTAAAAAAAACGGTTTTTGATTCACAAGTCTGACGTAAATTACGAATGTGTCACAATTAAATTATTGAAAATGGATAAAATTGCTGTGCACTTTTGCTTTTAAAAATGACAGAAAAATTAAATAAAAAAACATGAACTTTATCTGGCCTGTGCGCGTCTATTACGAAGATACAGATTCTGGCGGTGTGGTTTATTACGCCAATTATCTAAAATTCATGGAACGGGCACGAACGGAATATTTGCGACACCTGGGTTATGAACAGGATGCGCTCATCAAAAATGAAAATATTATATTTGCAGTTCGATCAATTGCGGTTGATTACCATAAACCAGCTCATTTTAATGAGCAGCTGGAAGTGAGTGCGCAAGTGATAGAATGTAAAAAAGCCAGCATGTTATTTGAGCAGGCTATATATCGTCAACAGGATTCACAATTGCTTTGCAGTGGAACAGTCCGTATCGCCAGTTTAAAAGCGGATTCATTTAAACCCTGTCCAATACCAAATAATCTTCGGGAGAATGTCAGTGTCGGCTGATTTGTCACTTATTACCCTGGTTGCAGAAGCCAGCTTGCTGGTAAAAATAGTCATGTTGCTACTGTTAGCGGCTTCAATCATGTCCTGGTTTATTATTGTCAGGAAATACAAATTGCTTAAACAGGCAACTCAAGCAGCACTCACCTTTGAAGATGAGTTCTGGTCAGGGGGCGATTTAAGTGAGCTGTATACCAAGCTGTATCGTAGGCGCCTGGATAGAGAAGGTATGGAAAAAGTGTTTGAAACTGGATTTTCTGAATATGCGCGTTCCTATAAAAGCTCAAAAGATCCTGCTTTTTTAATGGCCAGTATTCAGCGCAGTATGAAAGTTGCGCTGGCCAGGGAAGAAGATAAGCTGGAATCTAATTTGTCACTGCTGGCGACAGTAGGTTCAACCAGTCCTTATATTGGTTTATTTGGTACCGTATGGGGCATTATGAATTCCTTTACCGCATTGGGTGCGGTGCAAAATGCCAGTTTAACCATGGTGGCACCCGGTATTGCGGAAGCCCTGATTGCGACTGCAATGGGTTTGTTTGCAGCTATTCCAGCGGTTATTGGTTATAACCGTTTTTCAGATCTGGTTGAACGACTGGTCGGTCGTTATGAAAATTTTGCAGAAGAATTTGCAACCATTCTGCAGCGTCAATCTCAGAAGCATATTGAATCCAGATCGGCAGAAGCTGAAACCAGAACAGCAGCCGAAAGCGAGAGTGAATAACTGTGGCATCCGGTAAGAAACGTCGTCCTATGTCTGAAATTAATGTAGTGCCCTATATTGATGTCATGCTGGTGCTGTTAATAATTTTTATGATTACTGCGCCGTTAATACAGCAGGGTGTTGAAATCGATTTGCCTCAGGCATCTGCAAACCCTTTGCCTCCGGATCAGGATGAGCCTGTGGTCGTATCGGTGGATAAGAAAGGTGATTTCTATCTTGATATTGGTGATCAGCCAGACAAACCCATTGATGCACAATTGTTGATTAATCGTGTCGCAGCAGTCAGGCAG
>JAOUMX010000035.1 GCA_029881275.1 Gammaproteobacteria bacterium
GCCCAGCAGGCGTTTGAGTGCACTTTGGGCATCATCGAAATCGCCTTTAATACCGATAACTTTTAGATTGGGAGCATCTTCGGTGACCATCTGTAAGCGCTGTACATCTGAAGTGCCTCCATCGGGGTAAAGGCAGGCTACCTGTACATTGGCCCGGTTTTTAAAAGTTTCCAGTGCTGCTGGACCTGTATCTCCGGACGTGGCGGCAAGAATCAGATAATTCTCATTACGTTTTTGTGCAAGTGATGACAGGACAATGCCAAAAGGCTGTAAAGCCATATCCTTGAATGCACGAGTTGGCCCATGCCATAACTCACTGACGTAAAGATCATCGTTTACCTTTACAACCGGTACAGGGTTAGTGGCATCATCAAAGTGATCGTATAGTGCCAGCGCTTTATCGATTACGTCAGCTTCAATATCAACTTCAAAAGCAGAGAGTACCGCTTTTGCCAGTGTTTTGTAGGTGGAGTTCAGGTGATTATTCAGAAAATCATTACCCAGATTCGGTAAAGATTCAGGTGAATATATGCCGCCAAAGGAGGAAATAGGGTTCAAAATTGCCTCGGAGAAAGAGACCTTTTCGGGGTGCTGGCCATCGTTGCCGCGGGTTTCAATAAAATTCATGGGTTATCCGGTTGTTCAAGATACGATTTGGGCGTCGATTATATAGGAAAACCGCATGGTTGACAGTAATTGACTAAAAATCAAAGGCTTGGCTCAAATTATAAAGTTTAGAGCCCGGTTCTATGATCCCAGTCAGGATTATATGAAAACAGGAATGCGGATGGCTTTTAAACTGGGCCAGATCGGGATATTTTATTTTTGTGCAATAAACATTGTCTATCTAAAATTATCAGTTGCTGATTGACCAGGTATCTGAATTACTTGTATTTTTTAGGCAGCTCTATAAGCTAAGGTTTTTAAATTAGCAGACAGATGATGATCTATGAGCGGCCAATTATCCAATCCTTCCAGTAAATTACTGATACGAAACGCAAAAGCCAGTGATGTATCTGCGATAACCAGTCTGTCATCGCGTGTTTATGCCGGTACCGGAATGCATGGTTATTCAGAAGGCGCAATCAAAGGACAGATTAATAATTTTCCAGAGGGTCAGTTTGTTATTCTGGTTGATGATAAGGTTGTCGGCTACTGTGCAACATTCCGTATTAGTGAATCAATTGGTCTTAAGCCACATAGCTGGGTTGAAATCACCGGTAATGGTTATGCATCACGTCATGACCCCAAAGGTGACTGGCTTTATGGGATGGAAGTCTGTGTTGATCCTGATTATCGTGGCTATCGTCTTGGTCAGCGTTTGTATAATGAACGTAAAAATCTTTGTCAGTCACTGGGTTTAAAGGGTATTGTTTTTGCAGGGCGTTTGCCCACTCTGGCCAGGCGTATTAAGAAATATGACAGCGTCGACAATTATGTCGATATTATTAAATCAAAAAAAGCACGTGACCCGGTTTTGTCTTTTCAGTTACATAATGGCTTTGAAGTGATTGGTATTATTCCTGGTTACCTGTCTGTTGATCATGAATCTATGGGGTATGGTATTCACCTGGTCTGGCGCAATCCCAAAATTTCTTTAACAGAAGAAACGGGTAAGACTAAAAATTATGGTGGGCGAATACCGGATACTATTCGCGTTGGTACTGTACAGTATAAACAGCGTCGTGTTCGTTCATTTGATGAGTTTCTCGAAGTTGTTGCTTATTTTGTTGATGTAGTGGCTGATTATAAAGGTGATTTTGTTGTCTTTCCTGAGTTGTTTACGCTGCAATTACTGTCTATTGAAGATCAGGAATTATCACCGTCTGAATCCATTGAGGCATTAACCAAGTATACGCCTCGATTCAAGGAAGCTATGCGTGATATGGCATTACGTTACAATATCAATATCATTGGTGGCTCCCATCCCACGCGAGTTGAGTCAGGTCGAGTAGAGAATATATCTTATGTGTTTCTGCGCGATGGAACTGTTCATGAGCAGGCAAAAATTCACCCTACACCGAATGAAGATTACTGGTGGAATATAGAAGGGGGTAGTTTACTTAATGCCATTGAAACTGATTGTGGTCCGATTGGTGTTCTGATTTGTTATGATTCTGAATTTCCTGAGCTAGCACGTCATCTGACTGATCAGGGTATACAGATATTGTTTGTTCCATTTTGTACGGATGAACGACAAAGTTATCTGCGTGTACGTTATTGTTGTCAGGCACGTGCTGTTGAAAATCAGATTTATGTTGTTATGTCAGGGAATGTTGGTAATTTACCTAATGTTTCCAATATGGATATTCAGTATGCACAAAGCTGTATTTTGACGCCGTGTGATTTTCCATTTGCGCGGGATGGTATTGCGGCAGACACGACGCCTAATGTTGAAACTGTCGCTATTGCAGATTTGCGGCCAGATACATTAATGATGGCAAGAAACAGTGGTACTGTTAAAAATTTAAAGGATCGTCGTCATGATTTGTATCATCTGCATTGGCGCGGCAAATAGCATAATCGTGTGAGCTTGCCTGGTGAATGAAGAATATGTTCAGATAAAAGCTTGTTTAAATAACGATAGTTTCTTGTCTGTATACTGTCAGCATAATTTTGTATCTTGTCTGATGGCCAGTTAATCCCAATAAAACTATTTTGACTGGCTCGAATTACAATTGATTTTATAACCAGAATAAACTGTTCTTTTTTGAAAAATACACTGGCTGTTTCGTCTGGGGATTGATGTTGTATCCGTGTAGTGGTGTGGATATAAGCCAAAGCATTATGAAAAATACGCATAAAAATATTCGTTACATAACAAATTAATTTATTAATGATATTGGCCTGATAAACAAGGGGCTGGTTTATTGCGCTCAGCTTGTGAGTCGTTATCTGATCTCATGCAATCGCTAGTTATTTGAGTGTGTTTATATAGCCAGGTGTAACGGTTTGTTAATTAATTCAAATAACGAGTCGATATGACCAGGCTTATTGCATGAATATACGGTGATACTGCTGGGGTTTAGGCAGTTGTGTCAATATTGTTGCCTATATTTGAATCTGTTTCCCGTGGCTCCCTTCTGGGCTGGGAGTCAGGTTCGGTAGCAGGTGTTTGTTCTGCACCACCGGGTTCTGGCTGTGCCACATCGGGTTTTCTTTCTGTAGGCGGTATATTGATTATCTGTGAAGCGGTGCCTGCCGGGCCAATTGGGGTTGCCATTTGCTTGCTCCTGAATCAGTTTATTCTAATAGGGTGTTAAACCTGAAGGTTTATGTATTGTCATATTTATTATATGCCACTCTGGGTGGTAATTAATACATTATGAATGTGATTGGCTATAAAATGATTCAATAAAAGATATAAAATAAAATGATAATTCATTCATTGGGTTCATGTTTTTTTATATACTCTATTCACTATTTATTCTATTGGGATAATTCTTTATGTTGAGATTTATAGGCAGGCATATTTTAACAGGTTTGATGACTATCTTGCCTGTACTATTGTCATTTTACCTGTTGTACTGGTTTGCAGTAACCACCGAAACCATGTTAGGTCAGCTAATACGTCTGGTTATTCCATCAGACCTTTACTGGCCTGGTATTGGCCTGGTTGTTGGTCTGATTGTTGTGTTTCTTGTGGGTTTAATGATGCGAGCTTATATCGTGCAGCGATTATTTGCCCAGAGTGAGAAAATACTTTATCGCATGCCACTGATTAAAACAGTGTATCGTGCATTTCGTGATTTTTTTAATTTTTTTTCGTCGAGCAATAAAAAGGAATATGATCAGGTTGTATCTGTGCGTATCGGAGAGACACAGATGGAAGTGATAGGCCTGGTAACGCAGCCAGTAACTGAAAAATTGCCTCAGGGCTTTCAGAGTGATGACCGTGTTCTAGTCTATATACCTATGAGTTATATGATTGGAGGTTATACCGTGTTTGTGCCACGAAGTGCACTCAGGCCGATAAATATGAGTATGGATGAAGCAATGCGTTTCACCTTGACGGCAGGTGTGACTAAATAACTATTAAGTTGATAGTGATAGATAATACTGGGAGTTAATTTAATTTTCTGTTTTATCATATGATATTATCGGATGGTTGTTATCGAGTAAGCTAACATAAATATTGTTTCTGTTAGTTGCTTTTTAATCACTTTCCAGTTGTGTGTCTGCTAATCTTAATTGTTAAATAATTTAATAAAGAGGGTACATTGATGTTAATCGAAGAATTATTGAGTCTGATTTTCAGTTTTGGAACAGGGTTGGCAGTATTAATTATTATCGTTCTGAAGTTTTCAGTTAAATTTGTTCCTCAGAATCGAGCATACGTGGTTGAACGCTTTGGTAAATACCATACCACTATGGAAGCAGGTCTTAATATACTGGTTCCTTTTATCGACAAAGTCGCTTATGACCGGTCATTAAAAGAGCAGGCCGTTGATGTTGCCAGTCAGGCAGCTATTACCCGGGATAATATTTCACTGGTCGTAGATGGCGTTCTTTATTTAAAAGTACTGGATCCCTATAAAGCGTCATACGGTGTTGATAATTATGTTTATGCAGTCACACAGCTGGCTCAGACGACCATGCGTAGTGAAATTGGTAAAATTGAGCTGGATAAGTCCTTTGAAGAACGAGAAAGTTTAAATATCAATATCGTGAATGCGATTAATACGGCTTCTGAACCCTGGGGTGTTCAGGTATTACGTTATGAAATAAAGGATATTGAACCACCACGAACTGTGCTCGAAGCGATGGAACGTCAGATGAAAGCCGAACGTGATAAGCGAGCTACGATTCTGGAATCAGAAGGTGAGCGTCAGTCAGCGATTAATGTGGCGGAGGGTGCCAAGCAGGCGCAGGTGCTGGCTGCAGAAGCGGATAAGGCTGAACAAATTTTACGTGCAGAGGGTGAAGCTCAGGCTATTATTGCAGTCGCAGATGCACGAGCAAAAGCGTTGGAAACCGTGGGTAAAGTGGCCAATACTGAGCAGGGTCAGAAAGCAATTCAACTGGACCTGGCAGTTAAAGCGATTGAAGCCAAACATGCCATAGCAAAAGATTCGACTGTCGTGTTATTACCGGAAAATAATAGTAATGCAGCCAGTGTCGTTGCTGAAGCTATGACCATTATTAATACATTAAATAACACTAAAGCGGCAGTACAATAACAGGAGCTGAATATGATTGCTGATTACATTGTTAATCACCAGGCGGAGTTCTGGATTGTCGTCGGTTTTGTATTGCTGGTGATTGAAGTGGTGACTGGCTTTACCCTTGGTGTATTTTTATTTACAGGACTTGGTGGGATTGCTACCGGTTTATTAATGATGGCCGGTGTTTTACCAGAAACCTGGATTGCAGGTGTTACATCGATGGGTATCAGTTCCGGTGTTATTGCTGCATTATTATGGAAATTATTAAAAAATTTGCAGCGTGATGGTATTCCACAAAAGGATAATAGTAGTGATCTCGTCGGGCATGAATTCATACTGCCAACCGATATTTCTCGTGTGAAATCAGGGACGACTCAGTATTCAGGTATAAGCTGGAGAGTTGAAATTGATCATAATGCGGGTGTTGATGACATAGCGGCGGGTCAACCTGTAGTGGTGACTTCTGTTGAAGTGGGTCTGTTTAAAGTTAAACCACAATTGTAATTTTTTATGGTTTTGGACTGTCAAACTTAGTAATAGTAGTGCTTATATAATAAAGAATAGAATGGGAAATGATATGAATGAAATAAAAGACAATCTGACAGAGCAGAAAACGTGGGTACGTGGCTTGTATATGTTAATGTTTGCTATTTTCTACGGAATTGCAAAAGTAGTGTTGAGTGCAGTTATTATTTTTCAGTTTCTGTTGGTATTGTTTACGGCAGAGACTAATACGCGTTTGTTGAAATTAGGTCAAAGTCTAAGCACTTATTCTTATCAGATTATGATGTTTCTAACCTTTAATAGTGAGTATCAGCCTTATCCATTTGGTGCCTGGCCAAAAGGTGAACCCAGAACAAAGGAAGCAACCTCCATTGAGCAAGATGATTAAATTATCCTGCATTTAAAAAACAGTCAGGGTTAAAACTGTGTAGTACTGATATTAAATTGTGCTGTCTGTCAAAGTAACTAAAATTTATGTGAAAGTTTTATACAGAGTGACAAATCGGTAAGTTGTTTTTGAGAAATGGCAATGTGCCTGGTATTTAGTTAACCAGGAGTAATACCGATTGATAAGTCAGTTAGTGTTCTAATTGATGAAATACTTGTCATCATCAATATTATCGAACTGATCCTTGTTGACATAAACACCAAAATATTTTGCAGATTGTTCAAGAAAGGTAATGCGAACCAGATCATCCAGATTAATACCCAGGTTGTGAAAGTCTGCTTCACGTCGTGTGTCTGTGTCGATATGTATGAATTCCTGTTTGAGCATCTGGGCTTCCTCAAGTTAGATGTTAATACCGTACTAATATAGTCAGGTATTGCCAGTATAGGGAGATTACCAATTTAATAAACATAATATTCATGTTGAAAAGGCATATTTATCTGTTTTGAGCGTTTGCCTGGCCAGTCATACCTGTTCCCATGGTGAGATGATGTTAATTCAAGCTCAAATGCCTGAATTACTTGTTTAATTTAGGCTTCTCACCAAGTTTGTGTTTGATGAAAATCCCCACAAAAATACCTATGGATAGTACTAGCAGTGGTCCATAGATTGAGAAATCCAGCAAATCCTGTAGTGACGCCGTGTCAGTGGCTTTATGTATGACGCTGGCGAAGACATAGGATTTAATGCCCAGTCCAATGACCGCAGCCGGTATAAAATAACCCAGTTTGATATTTAAAATGCCGGAGCTGTAGTTAATAAGCGAATGGGGGAATGCCGGCATGAGGCGTAGGGCAAACAGGGTAAAGAAGTTATCTTCTTTTTGCAGTAGTTTATAGACATGGGAGCTTTCAACGTGATGAACCCACTCATCGGTTAAGTTTCGGGAGAAAAAATAAGCACAAATACCACCCAGGGTGCCGCCAATAACCAGAATAAAGGTAGCCATGGCGGGCGAATAAATGGGGGCTGCAACCCAGAGTAAAGAGGCACCGGCCAACGCAAAGGTAAATAGTATGATCTGTAATAGAATTAGAAAGATGACCAGCCACCATTCGTCAGCATAGCCTCTGGCAAACAGAAGTAACTTTTCGGGTTCGAGCCAGCCGGCAATTTCCAGTAATATACCAAGCGTAATCAGTAGTACGAGTAGAATTAGTTTTTTTAAATAGCGTTTAATCATCTATATTCAGTGGGTTATAAACAGGGTATGTGATAATTCAATAAAAAGGTGAAAAAACTTACCTAATGGGTTTTTTCATGCTGTCTGATCCCGTTTAACGGGACAAAAAACCTTATTTTTCACTGTAGTACATTACCTGGCAATGAAATGAATTTAACACTTTTTATTATAAAAGGCCTAGCAATTCTCCTGGACATAGGGTATGTTTCGCTTAGTAGCAGTTTTACTAGTAGTTCCGGCAGTACCTCGCAATGTTTTATCGCAGTCCGTTCCGTAATTCCCAGCAAAAATCTGCGCTTTAAACAATTCTAATTTATTAATAATAGAGGTAACCGTTATGGCTACAGGTACAGTAAAGTGGTTTAACGACAGTAAAGGTTTTGGTTTTATTGCTCCTTCTGATGGCAGTGCTGATGTGTTTGTTCATTTCAGTGCAATTCAGTCTGAAGGTGGTTTTAAAACTCTGGCTGAAGGTCAGACAGTATCATTTGAAACAGAACAGGGTGCTAAAGGCCCAAGCGCTGTTAATGTGGTACCACAATAAGATCAGCTCATTTTGAATGAGTAAAAAAGCCCTGCTTATGCGGGGCTTTTTTTTGCTGTTTATAGACCAATACCAATACCAAGATGAAAACTGGTTTTTACCCGCCCGGTATCCGTTGTCCATAAATGTAATTGTTGTGAATATATAACGGGATAGCTGTACTCTGATTCGCCGACACTTCCTTTTTGTATCGTTTTTATTTCACCTGAAACCGTCACCATTTTTCCTTGAGCATAACTGGTAGGTTCAAGATAGCCGGGTTGTTTTATAATAAAGCGACCCAGTGGATCTTTATCTTTCTGTGGTGCGTGATAACTATCCAGTGGATAAGCCAGCACTTCAATTTGTGTGCTGTCTTTCAGATTTTTTATTGACAGTATGACACCTCCCCAGAGAACCTGTTTTCCCAGGTTGATTTTCTGTTCGGCAATAACGCTTTTGGGTGTTAATGAGGCGTCTACCTTGCTGGTATCAAAAGCAGGTGTAGTGGCGCAGCCATTAAGTAAGCCAAGTAGAATAACGAAAAACAAAGGGTAGTGCATTTAAGTACCTTTTAGTAGCGATGCGGATAATAGTGTGGGTGATAGGGATACCATGGGTACCAGGGATCGTACCACCAGAAATCCGGTGGATAATTAGCGTAACTGTTTTGTTCTTCCACTGGCCAGAGATAGTGATGATCTATCTGAATCATGACATGTTTATAAGGGAAATCGCCAATATTGTGGGTTTCTGTGCGCAATACTCTGCCAATGACCGTGATGTGCCTGTCATTTGAATACACCATGGGTTCAAGGAAGTCATTGGTAATCGCCATAAAGCGACCACTGCTATTACCATTAACAATCGGTTTACCCTGATTATTTAGTGGAAAGGCGACAATGCTTAACTGACTGCCTGTTTTCAGATTTTGAGTATCGACAATCTTGCCACCCCAACGAACTTTCTGGGACAGATAATTGTTGGTATTCGCATAAACCTGTTGTAATGCCGGATTATTGGGAGGGGCTGTTTTAATGATTTCTGGTATGTGAGACGAACAGCCAGTCAGCCAGCTTGTTATCACTAAAAGGCTGTAAATAAAACGGCCGGTATGACAATTTCTGCCCATTACAATATGATACATCAACATAATAAATGAAATGCAGCCTTAAATGAGTCATAGATCAATATTATGTTAATTAGATCAATCCTCGGTCATTTGATCCTGATCATATCGGGGGTTAGAAGATTATTGTTAAATGACGATGAAGCCTTAACAAAGGAGTTCATATATGAGCACTACCTGGGTAATCGTGGCTGATAGTAGCCGGGCACGAATTTTTACAGCAGAAACATCCACTTCATCATTGCAGGAAATTGAAACCCTTGCCCATCCTGAAGGTCGATTGCATGATAAAGAAATAGTCAGTGATTTACCGGGAAAGGTTAAAGGTAATGGTACTGGTGGACATGCCTATCAGGATGAAGTTACCCCTAAAGAACAGGAAGTCATTAATTTTGCCAAACGGGTAGCCAGTCATCTTAGTGATGCACATAATGTTAATAAATTTCATCGTCTGGCCATAGTTGCCGCGCCTGCATTTCTGGGTGAATTACGTAATCAGATGTCCAGTCAACTTAATAAGCTGGTCTGTTTCGATTTAAATAAAAATATCACATTACAGAGCGCTGAAGAAATACGTAAACATTTGCCAAAGTCATTACCGGTTATTTAATGTCATTAATCTCAGGGGTCAGTAAGTTTCAGACCCCTGTTATTCGATAGTCCATTTTCCCGGATTGTCATTCTGATTAACATATTCTTTAACGATTGAAATAAATAAATCTCTTGGCACCATTTCTGCGCCCATGCTTTCCAGGTGATGTGTGTGAACCTGTGAATCTATAATTTTGAAATGATGTTCTGTTAAATATTGGCATAAATAGACCAGGGCTATTTTTGAAGCATCTGGTACTTTGCTGAACATGGACTCACCAAAAAAGATTTGACCAATAGCGATGCCATATAAACCGCCGACCAGTTCATTGTTTTGCCAGCACTCAATACTGTGCGCGTATCCCAGTTGATGTAGTGCATAATAAGCATCGTAAATATCATTTGTGATCCATGTGCCCGGCTGGTGTTTGCGTGGTCCAGCACATGCATGGATAACATCGGTAAATGCAGTATCCAATTTGACGGTGAAATTTTTCTTTTTGATTGTTTTTTTAAGACTGCGAGAGATCTTGATCTTTTCAGGAAATAAAATGCATCGGGGATCGGGTGACCACCAGAGTATAGGTTCACCTTCGTTATACCACGGGAAAATACCATGACGATATGCATTGAGAAGACGGGTAACAGACAGGTCGCCACCCGCGGCTAACAGGCCATTGGGTTCGGTTAAGGCCTTGTCCAGGCTGGGGAAAGGTGCTTCAGGGTTTCTGTCTAGCCATTGCAAATGAATCATTAGCGAAGTCTTTATTAGCTGCTAAACTCAATATCAAATAACAATTATAGATTGTATTTGTCTATGACTCCAAAATCCCTCGAAGAATTATATATTTTATTAGTTGAGCCATCTCAGCCACAGTCAAAATTTATTCTTAATCAGTTAATCAATGCCGGTATTAGTCGATATGACAGTGTTAAGGATGGTAAAACTGCGCTTGAAGCGATGCATATATACCATCCAGATCTGGTTATTAGTGCCATGTATCTGCCCGATATGACCGGTTCTGATCTTGTTCAGTCGATGCGTGCTGATGAAGATTTACATGAACTTGCCTTTATGCTGATTTCCAGTGAAACCGGCTTTGATATGATAGATCCTGTTCGTCAGGCAGGTGTTACTGCGATATTGCCTAAACCATTTGAATTAGCACAGTTAAAGCGCGCCCTGTTTAATACCCTGGATATGATTAATCCAAAAACTATCGAGCTGGATGATTTTCATGCGGAAGATTTAAAAGTGCTGGTGGTTGATGACAGTTTAACGGCTCGTAAGCACATTAAACGTGTTCTGGCCGGGTTGGGTATAGAAAAAATTGTTGAAGCCGATGATGGCGCCAGTGCTGTGCCTATTCTGGCTGAGCAATTCTTTGATTTTGTGGTGACGGATTACAATATGCCGCAAATGGATGGCAAGGCCTTAATTGAATATATTCGAACTAACAGTAATCAGGGTGCCGTTCCCGTACTTATGGTAACCTCTGAAGGTAATATGAATAATCTGGCAGCAGTAGAGCAGGCTGGTGTTTCAGGGATTTGTGACAAGCCCTTTGAAACCGATACGGTGCGCGCCCTTATTCAGAACATGCTCAGTGAAATTTAATCCGCATATTTATATCCTATAGGGTATTTTCGTTATTGTATTAAAAAACTATCATCACTTAATCGTCTACTCTGAACAACATTATGATTAAGTATCTGACACATTCCGGAAAATGGTTGCTTTCCCATAAAGACTGGACTGCGCATTTAACCTTTGCCATCGGTGGTATTGCTGTGGGACTGTGGCTACCTTTATGGCTTACAGCAGTGAGTGGGCACATCACCTGTTGCAGTCTACGATAACAGTTTCACCTTATTTACCTTTTATTATTTCTCCACTTGGCCTGATTCTGGTGGTCTGGTTAACACGCCGATATTTTCCCGGTTCAGAAGGCAGCGGGATTCCCCAGGTCATGGCTGCGCTGGAAATGGGGCAGGAAAAAGAGCGCAGTGTATTACTGACATTACGAATTGCATTTGGCAAAGTCCTGCTGTGTACGATTGGTATGCTAAGTGGTGCTTCCATTGGCCGTGAAGGCCCCACCGTGCATATTGGTGCATCGATCATGTTTTCGCTGCGCAGATTTGTACGCTTCCGTATTTATGATATGGAACGTGTATTAATTCTTGCCGGCGGTTCCGCCGGTGTCGCGGCAGCCTTTAACACACCATTGGCGGGTATCGTTTTTGGAATTGAAGAACTGAGTCGTTCATTTGAAGTGCGTACTCGCGGTCTGTTATTAACAGGGGTAATGGTCGCTGCGATTACAGCGATTGCTATTCAGGGTAACTATACCTATTTTGGATCTACCTCGGCGGTGATTGATATTTACAGTTCGATAGTGCCTGTGCTGATGTGTGGTGTCGTTGGCGGTATTATTGGTGGTGGTTTCAGTCTGGTATTGATTCGGGGTAATCAACTGGTTTCTCCTTTCAGAAATAATAAACCGTTTGTTGTCGCCGCAATATGTGGTTTGAGTATTGCTATTATTGGTTATTACTCAGGTCATGTGACTTATGGAACCGGTTATGCCGAAGCAAAATCACTGGTCACCGATGCCGGTGAACTGGGATCAGATTATGCCTATCTTAAATTGCTTGCCACGGTGGTTTCATATTTAAGTGGTATACCCGGTGGTATTTTTGCACCTTCACTGGCGATTGGTGCAGGCCTGGGTTCTCATATTGCAGAATGGTTTACCGCTTATCCCCATGGTGCACTGGTGTTATTTGGAATGGTGGGTTATTTCTCGGGTGTGGTGCAGGCACCGATTACCGCTTTTGTGATTGTTCTGGAAATGACTGACCAGCACGAATTAATTGTGCCATTAATGGTCACGGCATTTATCGGTACAGCGGTTTCGAAATCAATCTGTAAAACACCTATTTACTGTACGCTTGCAGATAGTTTCAGGGCTGATGATAAAAAGTTGCATAACAAATAAAAACACTTGAGGTGTTGGCGTCAGGTATGGTCAATCCCGGTGTATCTGTTTGAACGGTGATGCGTCCATCAGTTCCTTGCCGTAGTCTTCCATAGCATCGGCTTCTCTTTGTAAATGATCCTTAATTACACGATTGAATTCCGGGTGAGCTACCCAGTGTGATGAAACCGTTTTAACCGGGAGAAAGCCGCGGGCAATTTTATGTTTGCCCTGGGCACCGGGTTCAAAATGTTGTAACTGATGATGAATGCAGTATTCGATACCGGTGTAATAACAGAGTTCGAAGTGCAGGCTGTCATAATCTTCATAACAGCCCCAGTGGCGACCATACAATGCATTATTGCCTTTGATGCATATTGCGGCAGCAACGGCTTTGTTATTATCAAAAGCGATAAAGGTAATGACTTTATGCGCAATGGCTTTAAAAAAATCCAGTGACAATGTAGCCGTGCCATGCTTTTTCATAAAGGTAATCTGGTAGAAGTTGTACACCTGTTGCCACTGCGTTTCATCGAGTTCACTGCCAGTGAAAGTTTTTATGATAATGCCGGCTTCCTTAACCTTACGTCGTTCACGTTTAATATTTTTGCGTTTTTTTGAGCTTAATGTTGCTAAAAAGTCATCAAAGTTTTTATATTGATGATTTTCCCAGTGAAACTGATAATCAAAACGACTTAATAACTGATGCTGCTGTTCAGTGTTGTAATCTTCTTTTCTGTTGAATAACCAGTGAACACTGGAAAGGTGTTGTTGCCTCGCCAGTTCAATGGCAAAGTCGACCAGTGCATGAGCCGTCTGTTCGTCATTATGTCGGCTGAGCAGGCGTGGGCCGGTGACAGGTGAATAGGGTACGGCAATAATCAGCTTCGGGTAATAGACCAGGCCAGCACGCTGATAGGCATCGGCCCAGGCCCAGTCAAACACAAATTCACCGTATGAATTGGTTTTTCGATAAGCAGGTGATGCACCGATGAGTTCATCATTATCTGAAAAAATCAGCAGGTATTGTGGTTGCCAGCCATAGGGCTGAAGGCATTGCCCGGTTTCCAGGGCCAGTAAAAAATCGTGTTGAACAAACGGATTATCACCGGCCAGTGCATTCCATGCATCGGCCGGGATCGTGCTGAGCGATTCAGCGACCTGGTATTTCATTCAATATCAGGATTTGGATTCCAGTTCATCCAGGTATTTTTCAGCATCCAGCGCAGCCATACAACCCGCACCGGCTGAGGTAATGGCCTGTTTATAAATCTGGTCACAAACATCACCGGCGGCAAATACGCCAGCAATACTGGTGGCCGTTGCATTACCTTTGCTACCGGAGTTTACTTTGATGTACCCGTGATCCAGGTCCAGCTGGCCTTCAAAGATGCCGGTATTGGGTGAATGGCCGATGGCTATGAAGACACCGGTCAGATCGATATCTCTGGTGCTGCCGTCGGTAGTGCTTTTAATGCGAATACCGGTCACGCCTGTTTTATCACCCAGTACTTCATCCAGTGTGCTGTTCCATTCGATGGTGACATTGCCGCTTGCCGCACGTTCTTTCAAACGATCAGAAAGAATTTTTTCTGAACGGAACTGATCACGTCGGTGCACCACGGTGACGTGTTCAGCAATGTTGGCCAGATAGAGTGCCTCTTCTACTGCCGTGTTACCACCGCCGATCACCGCGACTTTCTGGCCGCGATAAAAGAAGCCGTCACAGGTTGCACAGGCAGAAACGCCTTTACCCTTGAAGGCTTCTTCGGATTCCAGTCCCAGATACATGGCGCTGGCACCGGTTGCAATAATCAGTGCGTCGCAGGTGTATTCACCCGAGTCACCGGTGAGTTTGAAAGGTTTGTCTTTCAGGTTGGTGGTGTGAATGTGATCAAAAATAATTTCAGTACCAAAACGTTCGGCATGGCTTTTCATGCGCTCCATCAGTTCAGGACCCTGAACACCTTCGTTATCACCGGGCCAGTTATCCACTTCTGTGGTGGTGGTCAGCTGGCCACCCATTTCCAGACCTGTCACCAGTACCGGTTCAAGGTTGGCGCGTGCAGCATAAACCGCTGCTGTATATCCTGCGGGGCCTGAGCCCAGAATTAACAACCGGCAATGTTTGGTTTCGCTCATTGCAAAATCTCCTACGAAATGAATAGCTGAAATTTAGTGCGGCTATCTTAACAAACTATTGAACACTATTTGCATTCAATTGGAATGGAATTCAGGAATACTTGTCTTAAACTTGATTTGAGGACATTAATTAAAAATAAGGGCCATGTTATGAAAATCGGGGTACCAAAAGAAATAAAAGTACAGGAAGGTCGTGTCGGTCTGATCCCTGATGCCTGTCGAGAACTGATTAGCCAGGGCCATTCAGTTTTTATCGAAACCGGGGCCGGATTACTCAGTGGTTATAACGATGAGGAATACAGTCAACTGGGTGTTCAAATCCTGGACAGTGCCAGGTCGCTGTATGCAGAAGCGGATTTGATTGTAAAAGTAAAAGAACCTGTTACCGGCGATTTACAGTACCTTGAGTCACGTCATTTGCTGTTCTGTTTTTTACATCTGGCCGCAGATGCAGAACTGGCGCAAAAGCTTTGTGATATCGGGCTGACGGCGGTGGCATTCGAAACAGTACCCGATGCCAGAGGGGGGTTGCCAATACTCACGCCGATGAGTGAAATTGCGGGCCGACTGGCAATACAGTTAGGAACACATTATCTGCATCAGCCCCAGGGGGGGCGTGGTATTTTACTCGGTGGTCTGCCTCTGACCAGCCGTGGTCATGTCGTGGTGCTGGGGGCGGGGCGGGCCGGTGGTTCTGCCGCCATGCTGGCAGCAGCCATGGGTGCCGAGGTGACCGTGTTTGATAAAAATCGTGATCGTCTTGAAGATATGCATCGGGCCGCACCGAATATTACCACCCGTTATGCTTACGAAGATAACATAGCCAAACTGTTAACCACGGCAGATCTTGTGGTCGGTGCTGTGTTGTTGCCGGGGTTGCATGCGCCACGGTTGGTGACCCGGGATATGGTTAAATCCATGCATGAAGGCAGTGTGATTGTCGATATTTCCATCGATCAGGGCGGCTGTATTGAAACTATTCATAAAACCGATTATCTCAATCCGACCTATGTGGAACATGGTGTGATTCATTTTGGTGTGACCAATATGCCGGGTGCTGTGCCACGCACGGCATCCCAGGCTTTATCGGCGATGATTACCCCTTATGTGCTGCGGTTATGTGAAAAAGACTGGGGTCAGGCCAGTGATCTGCGTCAGGGTATTAATATTCGGGGTGGCAGGATCGATAATCCTGTAATAGAGCAGGCATTAACTCCCTAAGTGGAGTTTATTAGGTTATAATTCTTCAAATTAAAAATTGCTTAAGGATCAACTAATTGGCGCAAGCACGTCGAAAAAAAGAATCCAGCATTTCGGGCTTAACTATTCATATCGGAAGAGGACTGAGAGAGGCAGCTCTGTTTGTATTGCTGGCACTCGCCCTGTTTTTGCTCGCATCACTGATGACGTTCAATATTGATGATCCCGGCTGGTCCCATGTGGGCCCTCGTGATGTGATTCATAATGCCACCGGTGTCGTCGGAGCCTGGTTCTCCAATGTTCTGTTATCTCTGTTTGGTTACCTTGCCTATCTGTTTCCCGTGATGATTGCCTATAGTGGCTGGCTGGTACTGCGTGGACGCAAAGAAGACGGTGAAATTGATTTTAGAATTCTGGCTTTACGCTGGTCCGGTTTCTTTCTAACCCTGGCAACTGGCTGTGCCCTGGTTAGCTTACATTTTGTTCTTCCGGATAATACCTTGCCCATTGATGGTGGTGGCATTCTTGGTCGTTGGCTGGGTGATGATCTGGCTTCGGTACTGGGGCTTTTAGGATCGACTTTATTATTGCTTGCCGGGTTTCTTGCCGGCATAACGGTATTCACCGGGTTATCCTGGCTGGGTGTTATGGATATGATGGGTAGCCTGGTGCTGTCTGTTTACGAATGGCTGTTTGAGAAAACCTTCAATTTTATTGAGTACCGTCGTGAACTGAAAGAAGGGGAAACGGCAAAACAGCAACGGGAAGTCGCGGTTAAGGCGGATCAGGAGAAAAAGGAAAAACGTAAACAGTCGGTACGTATCGAACCCACGATTGCCAAGGTTGAGCTGAGTGAGCGTCATGTCCGCGAAAAACAGATCACGATGTTCGATGATGAACTGGGTAATTCCGAATTACCGCCATTGCGCTTACTTGATGAAGCGGTCAAGTCGGATAAAGGTTTATCACCGGAAGCCCTGGAAGCCATGTCGCGTCTGGTGGAATTAAAACTGGCTGATTTTAATATCGAAGTCGAAGTGGTGGCGGTTCATCCCGGACCTGTGATTACCCGTTTTGAATTACAACTTGCACCCGGTATTAAAGCCAGCAAGATAACGGCATTATCAAAAGATCTGGCGCGTTCATTATCACTGGTCAGTGTGCGTGTGGTTGAAGTTATTCCCGGTAAAACTGTGGTCGGTCTGGAAATTCCAAATGAACATCGAGAGATTGTCTCATTAAGTGAAATCCTAATGTCCAAAGCGTATGACAAGGCGGCATCACCTTTGACGGTGGGACTGGGTAAGGATATTTCCGGTCATCCGGTAGTGGCGGATCTTACCAAAATGCCCCATCTGTTAGTGGCGGGTACGACGGGTTCAGGTAAGTCGGTTGGTATTAACTCCATGCTGGTAAGTCTGTTATACAAGAGCACACCGGAAGATGTGCGTTTAATTCTGATTGACCCCAAAATGCTGGAATTAAATGTTTATGATGATATTCCGCATCTGTTAACGCCGGTGGTTACCGATATGTCGGAAGCCGCCAATGCACTGCGTTGGGCCGTGGGTGAAATGGAAAATCGATACCGTGTTATGGCGGCACTGGGTGTGCGTAATATTACCGGTTACAATAAAAAAATAGCCGAAGCCATAGAAGCGGGTGAGCCAATTGTCGATCCTCTGTTTAAAGCGGATGAATTCCTCGGCGAAGATGAAGTGGCACCAACGCTGAAAAAATTACCTTACATCGTGGTCATCGTTGATGAGTTTGCCGATTTAATCATGGTGGTCGGTAAGAAGATTGAAGAATTAATTGCGCGGCTTGCCCAGAAAGCCCGTGCTTCAGGTATTCATCTGATTCTTGCCACGCAGCGACCTTCAGTCGATGTGATTACCGGATTGATTAAATCCAATATTCCCAGTCGAATTGCATTTCAGGTGTCATCAAAAGTAGATTCAAGAACCATTCTTGATCAAATGGGTGCCGAGCAGTTATTAGGTCATGGTGATATGTTGTATTTGTCTGTCGGGACCAGTATTCCAGAGCGTGTACACGGTGCGTTTATTGATGACCATGAAGTTCACAGTGTTGTCGCACATCTTAAATCCCAGGGTAAACCTAATTATCTTGACGAAATTCTTCGTGATAATAGTGAATCAGTTATGTTGCCTGGTGAAGTATCGCTGACAAATAGCAGTGCAGAAGCTGACCCGCTTTATGATGAAGCAGTTAAGATTGTTACCGAAACACGTAAAGCTTCTATTTCCTATGTACAGCGGCGCTTGAAGATTGGTTACAATCGTGCCGCACGCATGGTCGAAGAAATGGAATCAGCCGGTGTAGTTAGCGGTATGCAATCGAATGGTCAGCGAGAAGTGATTGCGCCACCACCACCCGAGTATTAATTCAAAGCTGTTTGTTCAGCAGGATCTCAGATGATCAGAAATATTTTAAACTTATTGTTCCTGATGTTGCTAATAACATCAGCCTCAGCAGAAACCGGTCGAGAAATGCTGGATATTTTTCTACGCGACACGACAACCATGCAATCCCGATTTGAGCAAAGATTGTTTGATCAGAAAAATATTCTATTACAGGAATCATCCGGTGATTTTATTCTGAAACGTCCGGGACGATTTTTCTGGGATTATAAAAAACCGTATGCGCAGCAAATTGTGTCTAATGGAAAAAAAATCTGGATTTATGACAGCGAACTTGAGCAGGTAACGGTCAAACATTATAACGAGTTGCTGGCAGGGGCACCGGTTATTTTTCTGGATATGAAAAAAGATCTGGATGTTGATTTTCTGGTTGAAGACCAGGGTCTTAGCAATAAACTCTACTGGGTAAAGCTGACGCCATTAAAGAAAGATGGTGATTATAAAGAAATTCAGGTAGCCATGGGGGATGGACAATTGAAACGGATGATATTTGTCGATAGTTTTGAGCAAACCACGGTTATCAGTTTTAAAAATGTGACTGTTAATACTGCCATTAGTGATTCTGAATTTGATTTTCAGCTACCAGAAGGAGCTGATGTCGTTGGTGATTTTTAACACTAATGGATAATGATTTCAAAGATCAGCAGCTTCGCCCACTTGCTGATCGTATGCGCCCTGACAAGTTGCTTGATTATATTGGTCAGTCACATATTCTCGGTCCCGATAAACCATTAACTAAAGCGATTGAGTCGGGTCGTCTGCACTCGATGATTTTCTGGGGTCCACCCGGAACCGGTAAAACCACATTAGCCAGATTGATTGCTAATTATTCTCAGGCACAGTTCATTAGTGTTTCTGCTGTTCTGTCCGGTGTAAAAGATATTCGTGCTGCAATTGATAAGGCGCATCAGTATTTTAATGTCTACCAGAAACCAACTATTTTATTTATTGACGAGGTGCATCGTTTTAATAAATCACAGCAGGATGCCTTTTTACCTTTTGTCGAAGACGGTACGGTCTGTTTTATTGGCGCCACCACTGAAAACCCATCCTTTGAATTAAATAATGCTTTATTGTCCCGTTGTAAAACCTATGTTCTAAAGCGTATCGAAGACAGTGATATTGTTGTGCTTCTGCAACGTGCCCTGGCCGATCAGGAAAAAGGTCTGGCTTCCAGGGTTATTGAAATAGATCCTGTTTTGCTGGAGATTATTGCTAAAGTTGCCGATGGTGATGCCAGACGGGCACTTAATTTTCTGGAAATTGCTGTCGACCTTGCGGATGAAGTGGATGGCGTATTTCATGTAACAAAACAGACCATAGAAGATGTTACCTCACAATCACTCAGACGTTTCGATAAGGGTGGTGATTATTTCTATGATCAGATTTCGGCCATGCATAAATCGGTACGCGGCAGTAATCCGGATGCGGCACTTTACTGGATGTGTCGTATGCTGGATGGCGGTTGTGAGCCACTGTATATCGCACGCCGTGTGGTACGCATGGCCACTGAAGATATCGGTAATGCTGACCCCCGTGGATTACAACTGGCACTTAATGCCTGGGACACTTATCAACGACTGGGTAGTCCTGAAGGTGAGCTGGCGATTGCTCAGGCAGTTGTCTATCTCGCCTGCGCACCCAAGAGTAATGCGGCATACATGGCTTATAAGGCGGCCATGAGCGCAGCTAAAAATAGTGGTACGCTTGAAGTGCCTATGCATATACGCAATGCCCCCACGAGCCTAATGAAAGATCTGGGTTACGGTGATGGCTATCGTTATGCGCACGATGAACAGGATGCTTATGCAGCAGGCGAAACCTATTTTCCTGACGAAATGGGTGAGCAGGTTTATTATCAGCCAGTTGATCGCGGTCTGGAAATTAAAATTGCTGAAAAACTAAAAAAACTTCGTGCCTTGAATCGACAAAAATAATCATATTTGACCCATGAAAGCCATTTCACACTTCATTCTTATTTTTACTGTCGGCATGGCCATTGGTTATTTTATTGATAAGGATAAAACTATATCCAGTATAGATATTGTGGAGTCCGCGCATATTAAAAAACCGGTTGAAAGTTCAGTTGCTGTAGAATCCGCTTTACAGATTCAGGGTGATCTCGAAACGGAAGTAAAAGCATTGCAAGCGCGTATAGCATTTCTTGAGGCGCAATTATTAGAAACGCAGCAGACAGATGATTCAGCTTCAGACAATATCGTACAAAACGATCGGCATGAAGAAAAGCTATCAGTTGAAAATTTGTTAAAGGCTGGTGTGACAGAAATGATGGCTCAGGATATTGTTGATCGTATGAGTCAGCATGAATTTCAATTGCTGGAATTACATGACCGTGCCAGGCGGGAAGGTTATCTAAATACCTCTCGTTATGCTAAGGAGCGACGCGAGTTGATGACAACGTCACCTTCGCTTAAAGCAGCCATTGGTGATGATACTTATGATCGCTATTTATATATAACCGGGCAAAATAATCGTGTGGTGGTTACTTCAGTAATGAGTGATTCACCTGCTGATCAACTGGGTGTTCAGGCAGATGACATTATTT